>JAAYRD010000200.1 GCA_012518955.1 Tissierellia bacterium
ATAGTTGGACAAATTGAAATACTAGAAGATATAAAAAATAATACTGACATAGTAGTTGAGGGTTGGAAGGCAGCTTTAAAAGAAGATAAGGCAAACAATTAAAAATGTACTATTTAAGAGTAAAAACAAGACAAAGGCTTCATAGGTAGATTAAAGAAACTATTTAAAGATTAGGGGGAAGATCTATGCAAGAAAAAAGCTATCACTTAATTTTAAGTGAGAAAGAAATTAATATTATTAAGGAGCTGCTAGTTAAGGAACTATTAAAAGAAGATCATAAAGACATATTAAACTATATTGATGATGAAATTTTAGCACAAGATAAGGAAGATGATATTAATAGTCCTAGGAAGTCCTAGAAGGTGATATGAGGGCTTTCAAAGTATTAAGTATATATCTATATAGTACAAGCTATTAAAAGTTAGTATGAGCCGATAAAGAGGGCAAATCAACAGGACAAACTAGGATAGTCTATAATATAATCTAGGCTAGGCCAAGGGTAAAATAGTAAATAAAAAATATAGTTAGAAAATTAAAAAATGTGGATAAATCAATTGAAAAACACAAATTAACTGGATATAATAAGTATAACAAAAGAAAAAAGTCCCTAAGAGTGAATCAGACTCTCAAGGACTAGATTAAGTTATAAGGTTGGTCGCCTTATTTATAACTTTTATGTAAGTATAATTATAAAAAAAATAATTCATAGTGTCAAGGTGTCAAGCTATATAAGATATTATAATTATAACCAATAAAACTACATAAAAGTTAAATATAAAGTTAGAGCCTTGAGCCTTATAGCTTAATCACAAGTTGATTAGGTTATGGGGCTTTTTCTTTTGTATAGATTCCTAGGTTCAGGGGAATCACAAAAGAAAGGAGGGCAGAATATGGGGGCTAGTGAATATGTTAATCATTTATATAGTAAGGATCTAGAAGGATATATTCAGATTTTACAACTTCATAATGGGCAAGTAATGAAACTAATAAATACAGATGTAGAGGGCATAGTTGATGTAGTACAAGCCCAGGAAGGCCAGGAAGATACTTTTATAAGTCCTAATAGCTTCTATATACCTAAAAGGGCTAATACCAATATAAGGCATTTTAGAGCCTTATATATTGATTTAGATCTAGACCAATATAGTAAGTCGGAAGCATTTTATCAAGTATATATGAAGTCGGCTAAGGGGGAAATTCCTAAACCTAGTATGATAATAGATTCAGGAAGGGGGCTTCATCTTTATTGGAGAATAGAACACGCACCAAAAGGGGCTTTATATACCTGGCAGGAATTACAAGACTATCTATACTACCATTTAAAGTATCTAGGAGCAGATATAAAAGCAACTGATAGTTCAAGAGTCCTAAGGCTACCTAATACGATTAATAGTAAAAATGGGGCGACTTGTATAGTCCTAGAGATGAACGACTTCAAGTATTCAATGTATGAGTTAAGAGAACAATATCTTAATTATATTAAAAAGGACAAGCCAAAGAATCAAGTAATCATTAAAGAAGATCCTAAGGTAAAACCAAAAGTTAAGCATTTATTCAATAGTTATAGCCTTCATATAGCAAGGTCAAGCGACTTAAGGACAATAGCAAGATTAAGAAATTATTATTTAAAAGGGTACAGAAATAGTATTTTACATTGTTATTGCTACTGGCAGGGAGTAACTACAAGGGATACTACAAGACTACTAGATGAAACACTAGATTTTAATAATCAATTCCTAGATCCTTTAAAAGATTCAGAAGTAAAAGCAATAGTAAAAAGTACAAGTAAAGCAGTAGAAAAGTTTATTGAATATGAGCAAGGCATAAGGTCAGGCGAAGATAAAAGAGTATCTAAAGCTATGAGAGAGAGAGGGGGCTACTGGTACACCAACGAAACATTAATAAATATGTTAGATATAACAGAGGCAGAACAAAAGCAGCTAAAGACTATTATAAGTAGAGAAGAAAAGCAAAGGCGACAGAATGAGGCAAGAAGGAAAGCAAGAAGGAACGGGGAAGGCCTAACAAGTAGAGAGCAGCAAAAGAGGGATACGGTAAGCAAG
>JAAYRD010000065.1 GCA_012518955.1 Tissierellia bacterium
TAATTGTATAATATTATTCATAGAGAATTTCCTCCTTTTTTGTGATTTCGACGATTACATTATATCAAATGGAGGATTATTCTCTATATTTTTTTATTTTTTGTCCTACAATTATTTTACACTAAGAAAGGATGAAAATCACCATCTAAGGTGTTTCCATCCCACTAATAAGTCTTGTATAAAATTATTCCTCTACTATAAGCTCTTGACTATTCTCCCAAAGGCCATGAATATTGCAATAGCTTGTGGCAAAGATTGTACCTGATTTTTCAGCTTTAAATTTTAAAGTTACATCTGGTTCTGTAAAGGTTCCGTATTCTCCATGAGCTGCAAAGTCATAGGAGCCTATTTCTACTGGGAAATTTCCGCCTTCTGGTTTAAAATAGACTTTTATCCAGGAAATATAATGTTCTAATGTATTTGGATGGGCAATCTCTTCTCCTATATTTACGCGTAATTCTATTACATCATCTTTGTTAACTTTTTCTGGACAACTGATTACAGGCACATGTTTCTCACCTTTCCAATCTCCACTCTGATATAATGATCCTAAACTTTTCATATGTATCTCCTCCAAGTTTTTATTTTAATACTTAAATTGAGCTCATATAAATATATACCCAAATTGTTTAAATAAAACCCAATAATAAGGTAATAATATGCTTTTTTAGGTATAATAGATTTAATGGAAGAAAGAAAGGAAGAGAAATATGGGACAGATAGAATTAATTGCAACAACTACTTTTGGTTTAGAAGCTGTAGTAAGAAGGGAGCTGGAAGACCTTGGTTATAAGGATTTAGTAACTGAAAATGGCAAGATAACTTTTAAGGCTACGGAAAGGGATATTCCTATTGTAAATCTGTGGTTAAGATCAGCGGATAGAGTGTTGCTAAAAATGGGAGATTTTAGAGCTACTACTTTTGAAGAGCTATTTGAGAAGACTAAATCTCTTCCTTGGGATGAATGGATTACAGAAGATGGAGAGTTTACTGTAGAAGGAAAATCGGTAAATTCTAAATTATATAGTATTTCTGACTCTCAAGCTATAGTTAAAAAAGCTGTAGTAGAAAAGATGAAAACTAGGTACAATAGGGATTGGTTTGAGGAGACGGGACCAAAATTTACAATAGAGGTGTCTTTATTAAAAGATATAGCAACATTAACAATCGATACTTCTGGGCCAGGATTACACAAGAGAGGATATAGGTCTCATAGTGTGGAGGCCCCCTTAAAGGAGACCTTGGCTGCTGCATTAATTCAATTAAGTTATTGGAATAGGGATAGATTATTATTGGATCCTTTTTGTGGCTCGGGAACCATTCCTATTGAAGCTGCTATGATAGGAAAAAACATGGCACCTGGTCTTAATAGAAATTTCGCTTCAGAAGAGTGGCCTAGGGTAAAAAAAGAGTATTGGCATGATGCGAGAAGAAATGCTTGGGACATGATGTATAAAGATCACAAGTTAAGGATATTGGCTTCTGATATAGATAAGAATGCTATAGAGGTTGCTAAGGAAAATGCATATAATATAGGATTGGAAGAGGATATAAGTTTTACTACAAAAGATGTTAGAGATTTAAAACTTAAGGATAACTATGGAGTTATTATATGTAACCCACCTTATGGAGAGAGAATAGGAGAGAAAAGGGAGGTAAATAGGCTCTATAGGGATATGGGAGAAATTTTTAAAAGATTGGACACATATTCAATTTATATCCTAACTTCCGAAGAGGACTTTGAGAATCTATATGGTAAAAAGGCGGATAGAAAGAGAAAACTATATAATGGTCGTATAAAAGTAGACTATTATCAATATTATGGACCAAGACCACCTAGGAGGAGTGAATAGATAAATTATAGTGATACAGTCTAATTAAGAACTTAAGGGGGGAAGAATAAGATGAGTATTTATACAAAGACTGGTGACAAAGGAAGTACAAGCTTATTTGACAACAAAAGGGTACCTAAAGACCATATTAGAGTAGAGAGTTATGGGACTGTGGATGAATTGGTTTCCTATTTAGGATTGGCAAAGAATTATATGGATTGCAAAGAAATTTATAATATTATTCAGGAAGTTCAAAATAAGTTATTTACTGTAGCTACCAACTTAGCTACTGAAGATAAGAATAAAATAAAATATCATATTAAAGAAGAAGATATTAAATTTTTAGAAGATAATATAGATAAATATATGGCGAAATTGAACAATCCTACTGGATTCATAGTTCCTGGTTCGGGGAAAAAATCTGGATATCTTCACGTATGTCGTACTATCTGTAGAAGAGCAGAGAGAAGAATAATCACTTTAGAATCTCATAGCGAAGTAGATTCATTGTTGATTAAATATGTAAATAGATTATCCGATCTGATATACGCTTTAGCAAGATATTTAGAAGAGGGAGAAGTAGAGGTAAAGTATAACTAGTAGAAATAAAAGATTTTGTATTTTAAAAAATATTATGATATTATTATACAAAGTACCGAATTATATTTTAGTAGGTGATAGCATGCTAACAGGCAAAAAAATAAATTATTTAGAAGAAATAAAAGAAAAGTATAGTATGTTAAACTATCATGTTCTTGAGAGCATGGCTGATTGGGTTAGAGTTGTGGATTATGATGGGCGTATACTCTATGCCAATAAAGCTATGAAGGATTCCCTGGGTTCTGAAATAGAAGGGAACAAATGCTATCAGATTCATAATAGATCCAAGGCCTGTGGCTTTTGTATTTCTAAAAGGAGCATTAGAAATAAAGAAACGATTCAAAAAGAAGAGGTTATAGATGGAAAGTTTTATTCCATTAAGAGCTCACCTGTTCTAGATCCTAATGGCAATGCTATAGCTGCCGTAGAAGTATTTAGAGATGTGACCCGAGAGAGGAAGTTAGAGCTAGAGCTTATTGAAAAGAACACAAAGATGAGTAAAGACCTACTATTTGCTAAGAGACTTCAACGTAGGATATTGCCCAAAAAGGGCAGATATAATACGGTTAAAATAGATCATCTATACAAACCCTCAGAGGTGCTTAGTGGAGATATGTTCGATATATATTATATAGATGATGAACATATAGGAATATATATCAGTGATGTAGTTGGCAATGGCATTACAGCTTCTATGATGACCATGTTTATTAGGCAAACTATGAGGGCAATAAAGGATGATATTTTAAGTCCTTCAGTAGCACTAACAGAACTTCATAAAAGCTTCATGACCCTAGATTTAAAATCGGATAAATATTTTACTATTTTTTATGCTGTATATAATTTTAAAAACAATCATTTTGTATATGCAAATGCAGGTCATAATTGCATCCCGATCAAATACAATTCCAATGAAATAAGCTTATTAAAGACAAGTGGATTTCCTATATCCCTGGTATTTAATGAAATATATTATGAAGAAAGTGAAATAATATTGAATAAAGGGGATAAGATATTATTCTATACCGATGGGATTACAGAGGTAAGAAACTTTGAAGGAACTGAGCTTGGAGTAGAAAGACTTGTAGATACTATAAGGAATAATGAAAAAGATGTATTGAATGCAATAGTAGAGGATGTAGAGAAATTTAGGTGGGGAGAACAACAAGATGATTTTGCAATGATATTAATGGAAGTATTGGTATAAGAGCCTCAGAATAAATTTTCTGAGGCTTTTTTAAAACTCTGTTGGAGGTGAGTTAATGGGAAACATTACTTTTGACTATTCTAATTCTTTTATCAAAGATCATGAAATTGAAAATATAAAACCTTTCATAGAAGTTTCTCATGAATTGTTGCACCAGGGTAAAGGACCTGGAAGGGATTTCGTAGGCTGGATGGATTTACCTGAAAATTATGATGAACAGGAACTTCAAAGAATTAAAGAATCAGCTAAGAGGATAAGAAAGAATTCAGATGCGTTGATTGTAATTGGGATAGGGGGTTCTTATATAGGTGCTAGAGCATGTATAGAAGCTTTAAACCATGGTTTTTATAATCATCTGTCTAAGGCTAAACGGAGAGGACCCAAGATCTATTATGTAGGAAATAACATAAGTAGTAAGTATATCCTTGATTTAATGGATCTATTAGAAGATTTAGATATTAGTATAAATGTAATATCTAAATCTGGAACCACTACTGAACCAGCGATAGCTTTTAGATTGTTTAAAGAGTATATGGAAAATAAATATGGAAAAGAAGAATCTAAAGAAAGGATATATATTACTACCGATAAAAGCAGGGGAGGCCTAAGGGTGCTGGCAGAAAAAGAGGGTTATGCTTCTTTTGTTATTCCCGATAATATAGGAGGGCGATACTCTGTACTCACACCTGTTGGTCTATTGCCAATAGCCGTTACTGGAATAAACATAGATAGGTTGATGGAAGGGGCCCGGGATGGTAGGAGGGAATATTCTACGGCTAATATAGGCATGAATATATCCTATCAATATGCTCTAGTAAGAAATATCTTATATAATAAAGGCAAGGAAATAGAACTACTTGTAAACTATGAACCTTGCTTATATAGTTTTGCTGAATGGTGGAAGCAACTATATGGAGAAAGTCAGGGAAAGGATGGAAAAGGGATATATCCCTCTTCCGCTAATTTTACCACAGATCTACATTCTATAGGTCAATTAATTCAAGCTGGAAGGAAAAACCTATTTGAAACTACAATAAATATAGAAAAGCCACAAAGAGATATAAAGATTAAAAGGGATGTAGATAATTTAGATAGCCTAAACTATCTGACGGGTAAAACTATAGATTTTGTTAACAAGAAAGCATTTGAAGGAACGTTGATAGCCCATACTAAGGGAAATATACCTAATTTAGTTATAAATATACCAGAGATGAGTGAATATTATTTTGGAAAACTCATATATTTTTTTGAAAAGGCCTGTGCTATTAGTGGATATATATTGGGTGTAAATCCTTTCGATCAACCAGGAGTAGAAGAGTATAAGAAGAATATGTTTAAACTTTTAGGAAAGCCTGGATATTAGATATAAGGCGAGAAACAGCTTTTATGAAAATTGATTTTTGTAATATAAAGATATGGATTGGACACAATATATAAAAATATCTTTTGTGGAAGGTGGCTTTTAGATGAAAACCTTTTGGAAAGTTTTTATTGTGTCCTTTATATCTTTTTTTTTCGCCATATCCTTAGGTTCCTATACTTATATACTGGAAAGCAGGCATAAGATGAATTCTAAAGTTGCAGAAATAGAGAATGAAGATGAAGTTGAAGATAAGGCTTTAAAAAAGCCTCAAGTTTATACTTCGTTGCCAGAAGCGTTTAAGAAAAATAATAGAGTTAATGTAGCTGTATTAGGAATGGAGGATGTTAGGGCAGATACAATTATGTTAGCATCATTTAGTCCTGAAACCAAGAAAGTAGATGTAATTTCCATACCCAGAGATACATATATCCATAGAAAGGGGTATGATGGTGCAGAGCAAAGAAAGATTAATTCTATATATGGAGAACATGGTATTGAGGGAATTAAAAAAGCAATTTCTCATATATTGGAAGGTGTTCCTATTCATCACTCCGTAATGATAGATTATGAAGGGGTAATAAATATAATTGATTCTATAGGGGGAGTTGATGTAGTGGTTCCTTTTGATATGAAGTATCAAGACCCTACTTCAACACCTCCATTAAATATAGATATTAAAAAGGGTTCACAGACATTAGATGGTAAAAAGTCATTAGACTTTTTAAGATATAGGAAAGGAAACGGCAGGGAAACTGGCTATATAGATGGAGATTTAGGAAGGATCAAAGCCCAGCAACAATTTCTCACATCTTTTGTCAACAAAACTCTCTCTTATCGACTGCCTATAGTTATAAAGAATAGTTTTAACCATATAAAAACGGATATAACTCTTAAGGAAGCACTATCTTATGGAAAGAATGCAATAGGTATTAAAAGCGATAATTTTTCCTTCATAATGCTACCTGGAGAAGCAGAATTTAAAAGATTTAATGGAAAACTTTTATCTTATTATATACACGATCCTTTGGAAGTAAAAAAAGTTTTATATGAAATATATGGCGTGAAGAAAACCCCCTAAATCTAGGGGGTTAAATGGCTTTCTTTTTTTTATTTTCTAGCATTTTTTCACCAATAGTATATACATTTCCTGCACCCATTGTAACTACTATATCATCTTCTTCAGCATGCTCTAATAAATAGTTTTCAATATTTTCAAATGATGACATATATTGAGCATCTACTCCATTTTCGATTAGAGCGTCTACTAAGTTAGTTGAGTGAATAGAGCCGTTATCCTTTTCACGAGCGGCATATATGTCCGGTATAATCACTTTATCTGCTTCTGAGAAGGCTTCCCCAAAATCCTTTAGTAATAATTTAGTTCTAGTATAGGTATGGGGTTGAAAAACACACCAGATATGCTTTTTATTTGAATTTTTCAAAGCATTTAATGATGCCTTAATTTCGGTAGGATGATGTGCATAATCATCCATTATTTTCACACCATTTACAACTCCTTTAAACTCTAGTCTTCTATGTGTTCCCTTATATTTTGTTATAGAATCTATTATGGTTTCAATAGGTATTCCTAAAACATGAGCAGTTGCAATACTAGCTAATGAATTATAAACATTATGAGTCCCCATTACATTTAATGTAACTGGATATAGATATTCCCCCCTTATATTTAGCATAAACTTAGGATATCCTTCAGATGTGAATGATACATTTTCAGCACAATAATCTGCTTTGCTATCGATTCCAAAGGTAATAACCTTAGCTTTAGTTTCTTTAATTACTTTTTTTGAGTTTACATCATCTCTATTTATAACTAAGTATCCATCATTTTGAATGTTTTTTGCGTAATCAATAAAATTGTCTACTATATGATCTATATCCTTAAAGTAATCGAGATGATCTTCTTCCATATTTAGTATTATAGCTATAGTGGGAAAATATTTTAAGATATTTCCTTTATACTCACATGCCTCTGTCAATATGTGGTCTCTATTGCCTATTTTTATATTGCCCCCAATTTCAGTCAATTGACCACCTAATAGAATAGTAGGGTCTAAAGTAGAATGATGTAAAATAGTAGCAATCATGCTAGTTGTTGTAGTTTTCCCATGGGTTCCAGATACTGCAATGGAATTTTCATAGTTATTCATAATAGCACCTAAAAAAGTAGCTCTATCAACGACTGGAATATTACTATTAATAGCCTCCATCAATTCTTCATTATCATTCGAGATAGCGTCTGTATATACTACTAAATCAGCTCCATTGATATTCTTATTACTGTGGTTTATGTATATATCAGCACCTAAACTTCTTAATCTTTTAATTATATCACTATTGTTTGCATCAGAACCAGAAACCTTATAGCCTTCATTTAATAAAATTTCTGCTAATCCACTCATACTAATTCCTCCGATTCCAATAAAATGGATATGGGAGTACTTATGGCTATTTATGCAAAATTCAAACATAAACTTACCTCCTATTTGGTACAAATTCATAGATTCATTTTTATTATTACCAAGTTAAATATTAATATTATCTTATTCTATCAAAGATATTTTGTCACTGATAAATTATATCATATTATTATGATTTTAAAAAGATATCTTAATAGAAGCCCTACTTTTAGGTATGAATTTAGCAAAATTTAAAATATTTTTAAAAATAAGAAGGATTTTCATAGGAAATGGAGAATATAGTGAATATTTAGATAATGCCTAATTGGACTTTTTATTCTGACCTATGGGAAGGTGGTGAATTTAAACAGTGAAAGTAACTGACGTAAGGATAAGAAAAGTTGCAACAGAGGGTAAAATGAAGGCAGTAGTATCAGTAACTTTTGACGATCAGTTTGTTGTCCATGATATAAAGATAATAGAAGGGCAAAACGGATTGTTCATAGCAATGCCTAGCAGGAAGATGGCAGATGGAGAATTTAGAGATATTGCTCATCCAATTAATGCAGAAACAAGAAAAAAGATACAAAATGCAGTCTTTGAACAATATGAAAAACTTTTAATAGCACAGTGAACAAGGGTCGAAAGACCCTTTTTTGCTTTTATATGAGATTTAATATAGAAAAATGAATATAATTGAGGAAATTATAGAATTAGTGTAGACATATATGATAAATAGGTTAAAATATAATTTGGATCGATAAATATAAAACGAGGTGTTAATATGAATATTTCTATAATATTAGCTGCAGGGGAAGGCACGAGGATGAAATCCAATATACCAAAGGTATTGCACAATGTATGTGGAAAACCTATCTTAAGCTATATAATAGATGCGAGTAAAAAAGCTAATATTGATAAGAATTACGTAATAGTTGGCCATGGTGGCGATAAAGTAAAAGAAAAACTAGGGGAAGATAATATAATTTTTAAAAATCAACCTGTAGGGAAGGATCACCCTTATGGTACAGGATATGCTGTTATGCAAGCTATAGACCATATAGAAGACAATAGTAATGTAATAATACTATGTGGAGATACTCCCTTAATAACAGATAGAACAGTAAAAAAGTTAATAACGTATCATAAAGAAAATCAATGTGATGGTACTGTTCTAACAGCTATTTTAGATAATCCATCAGGTTATGGAAGAATAGTTAGGGATAAAAACAATAATTTGCTTAAAATTGTTGAGGATAAAGATGCTACAGATGAAGAGAAAGCCATCCGGGAAATTAATTCAGGCATATATTGTATTAACGGGAAGCTATTAAAATATGCCTTAGGTAAAATAGATAATAAAAATGCTCAAGGGGAATATTATATAACAGATGTGATTACAATCTTAAAGGAGGAAGGCAGAAAGATAGGGGCATATATAATAGATGATTCAAAGGAAATTCACGGAGTAAATTCTAGAGTACAACTAGCTTTTTGTGAGAAAATCATGAGAAGTAGAATAAACCAAAGACATATGCTGGAGGGTGTCACTATAATAGACCCAGAAAATACCTATATAGAAGATGGTGTGAGTATTGGAAAGGATAGTATAATATATCCAGGAGCTATAATAACTGGAGACACTGTTATAGGAGAAAATTGCGTAATTGGCCAAAATTCAAGAATAGAAAACTGTAAGATAGAAAATAAGGTGGAAATTTATTCATCTACTATTGAAGAAAGTATAATAGGAGATGGATGTATCATAGGGCCTTACGCACATATGAGACCTAATAGTATCCTAGGAAAAAACATAAGGCTTGGAAATTTTGTAGAAGTTAAAAATTCCTCACTTGGAGATGGAACAAAAGCAGCTCACTTAGCTTATATAGGTGATGCAGATATTGGAAAAAATGTAAATATAGGCTGTGGAGTAATCTTTGTAAACTATGATGGAAACTCAAAATCTAGAACCCTGGTTGAAGATGATTCATTCATTGGTAGCAATTCTAATTTAATTGCACCAGTAGCTGTCAGGCAGAGAGGTTATATAGCTGCTGGATCAACTATTACTGACGAAGTGGGAGAAGGCTGTCTATCCATTGCAAGAGCTAGACAGGTAAACAAAGATGGATGGGTAGATAAAAAACATCATAAAAACGGCAAATAAACTATAGGAGGAGTCTGTGAATGGATTTTATGAAAGAAAATATTAAAGTGTTTTCAGGAAATGCCAATAAAGAATTGGCAGAGGATATATGTAAGGAGCTGGGTATATCTCTAGGATGCTGCGAAGTAGGAAAATTTAGCGATGGAGAAATATTTGTAAACATCGATGAAACCGTTAGAGGACGTGATGTATTTATAATTCAGCCTACATGCAGTCCAGTAAATGATAATTTAATGGAAGTTTTAATACTTATTGATGCACTTAAAAGAGCATCTGCAGGGAGAATAAATGCAGTAATACCTTACTATGGGTATGCTAGGCAAGATAGGAAAACTAAAGCCAGAGAGCCTATTACGGCAAAACTGATTGCAAATTTATTAACCGTATCAGGTACAGATAGGGTTGTGAGTATGGACTTACATGCTGGACAAATTCAAGGATACTTTGATATTCCTGTAGATCATCTATCTGGAGTACCAATCCTTGCAGAACATTTTAAAAATATTGTAGACAGGGAAACGGTGATAGTTTCACCAGATTTAGGTGGTGTAACTAGGGCCAGGAATTTTGCCAACCTATTAGATCTACCTATAGCAATTATTGAAAAAAGAAGGCCAAAAGCCAATGTATCTGAGGTTATGAATGTAATAGGAGATATTGAAGGTAAAAATGTGGTAATAGTTGATGATATAATAGATACGGCTGGAACCATTACAAAGGCAGCCCAAGTATTAAAGAATTTTGGAGCTAAATCAGTCTATGCTTGTGCTACTCATCCAGTATTATCAGGACCTGCTATTGAGAGGATAAACGATTCTGTAATCGAAAGGTTCATAATAACAAATACTATACCATTAATAAAAGATAGGGAAAGTAAAAAAATAGAGGCAGTAAGTGTAGCGCCAATATTTGCTGAGGCAATAAAACGAATTCACTATAATGAGTCTGTAAGTATGTTGTTTGATTAGTACAAGGAGTGATAAATTGTTTATAGTAATTGGGTTGGGAAATCCTGGTAAGGATTATATTAATACTAGGCATAATATTGGCTTTGATACAATAGATTTATTAGCTAAGAATAATGAGATCAAGATTAATAGGATAAAGTTTGATTCCGTATATGGGGAAGGGACAATAGGAAGAAAAAAAGTTATACTTGTGAAACCTCAAACCTATATGAATAATAGTGGTATAGCAGTACTAAGTTGGTATAACTTCTATAAAGTACCAGTTGAGAATATAATAGTTATAGTTGATGATATAGATATAGACTTTGGAGCTATTAGGATAAGAAGAAAGGGTAGTGCTGGTTCTCATAACGGACTAAAATCTATAATATATAATTTACGATCGGAGGACTTTCCTAGGATTAAAATTGGAATAGGAGATAAAAAAGCAGGACAAGACTTGGCCAGTTTTGTCCTAAGCAAGTTTTCCAAAAAAGAAAGAGAGATAATAGATGATACATTAACAAGAGCTGGGTTAGCTGTAGAAACTATAATAAAACATGATATAAATAGAGCGATGAATGAGTTCAATTAGGAGGAAGCAGATTAAATGGAAGTTGCTAGCTTGGAGGAGATATTTGAGGGGCTGGTAGAATGAAAAATATGTTTATTGAGTCGTTAAAAAATTCACCTTCTTATAAAAAACTAACAGAAGAGATATATAGAGGAACAACCCCTATACTAGCTTATGGGATCATAGATGAGAATATAGGGCATATTAGTTATGCCCTAAATCAAAATTTGAATAGACAATCATTGATAATAACCTATGACGATATGAGAGCTAAAAGAATATATGAGGATATTAAAAACTTTAATGAAAATGTAGTGATGCTATTTCCCACTAAGGAGATACTTTTTTATAAGGTAGATGCTACTAGTACGGAGATAAACAATCAAAGACTTAAGGTGCTTTCTCGTTTAGTTCAGGGAGATCCTTTAATTGTAATAGCTAGTATCGAAAGCATATTGAATAAGTTAATTAATCCTAGCCTATTTAAAGAGCATATAATAGAGATCAATATGGGAGATAGAATTGAACTAGATCAATTAGCAAAGAATCTTGTATCTTGTGGGTATGAAAGAGAAAATATGGTAGAAGGAGTAGGGCAATTTAGTATTAGAGGGGGAATAATTGACTTTTTTTCACCTAATAGTGACAATCCCTATAGAATAGAATTGTTTGATGATGAAGTAGACTCCATTAGGATTTTTGATATTGGGACTCAAAGATCCCTGGATATAGTTGAGTCTGTTCACACACTTCCAGTTAAGGAAATACTTATTTTAGATAGTTATAGGGAAGATGTTATAGGGAATATAAAAGATCATTTAAAAAAAGCTACTAGTAAATTGGATAGGGGTTCTAAAATAAGACAAAAATTAGAGGATAAATTTGGTGCCTATATAGAAGAATTAACGGAGAATCTTCATATTTCTAATATGGACATGATAATACCTTATATACCTGGAACATATCTGTCCAATATATTGGAATACTTTGAAGAGGATAGCATGATCCTTTTAGATGAACCTAGAAGGATAGAAGAAAGAGTTAAGGGAATTGAAGAACAATTTATTCTTAAATATAGTCAATTATTGGACTTGGGAGAAGTGCTGCCTCAACATGAAAAAATCAATTATGAATATCAAAATATAATAAGAAAGATAAAGAATAAAACTACCATAGCTAGTACGGCATTATTAAAAGTCGACCCCAGTATGAGTCCGAAGTCCACTATAAAGTTTTCAGTTAAGCCAATGCAATCTTTCCATAACAATATGAATTTTTTAAAGGAAGAATTAAATCATTATAAATATAAAGGATATAAGGTTATAATTTTCTCTGGAACAGAAGAAAGGGGCAAAAGATTAGAAGCTACTTTAAGGGATTTAGGAGTGGAATCTACATATACTGATGATTCCAATAGAGATATAAAATCTAGTCAAATTTTTATTACGCCGGGTAATATTAAAGGTGGATTTGAGTATTCTGATATCAAATTTGTTTTTATAAGCGAGCAGGAAATTTATAGTTCAGTTAAAGGAAAGTCGAAAAAGGCAAGGAAGAGAACAAGAGGAGATATAGTTAGCTTTTCTGAGTTAAATGTAGGAGATTATGTAGTACATGAAAATCATGGTATAGGGCAGTATGAAGGAACTGAACAATTGAATATTCAAGGAATAAAAAAAGATTATTTAACTATCAATTACAAAGGAAACGATAAGTTATATGTTCCAGTGGATCAAATGGATTTACTACAAAGATATACAGGGGCTGAATCCATTAAACCTAAGATTAATAGATTGAGTAGTCCAGAATGGGCAAGAACCAAACAAAGAGTAAAAAAAGCTGTAGAAAACATGGCTAAGGATTTGTTGGAGTTATATGCCAAAAGGGAAAGTTTAGAGGGGTTTTCTTTTTCTAAGGACACCTTGTGGCAAAATCAGTTTGAAGATGCATTTCCTTATGAGGAAACGGCTTCGCAGATTAGAAGTATAGAAGAAATAAAGAGGGATATGGAAAATAGCAAGCCTATGGATAGACTTTTATGCGGAGATGTAGGATATGGAAAAACGGAAGTAGCTTTGAGGGCTGCTTTTAAAGCGGTAATGGACGGTAAACAGGTAGCTTTTTTGGTACCTACAACCATATTAGCTCAACAGCATTATAATACAATTGTTGAGAGATTCTCTGCTTTTCCTATCAATGTAGGAATGTTAAGTAGATTTAGAACAGCTGGAGAGCAACAAAAGACCATAGACGAACTTAGAAAAGGAACTGTAGATGTAGTAGTAGGTACCCATAGATTATTATCAAAGGGTATTATTTTTAATGATCTAGGCTTACTCATAGTGGATGAGGAGCAAAGGTTTGGTGTTAAGCATAAGGAAGCCCTAAAACAATTGAAAGAAAATGTAGATGTCCTTACTTTGACTGCTACTCCCATACCTAGAACCCTTCACATGTCCCTTGTAGGAGTTAGGGATATGAGTACAATAGATGAGCCTCCTGAGGAAAGATATCCTGTTCAGACTTACGTAGTGGAGTTTAACGAGCATATGATACGAGAGGCTATCCTAAAGGAGATAGAAAGAGGGGGGCAGGTATATTTTGTTTATAATAGAGTGGAGACTATAGACAAAATGGCTTTGAAATTGAAGAAACTGATCCCAGAAGCTAGGATTGCAGTAGGTCATGGGCAAATGGGCGAAAGGGAATTAGAAGGGGTTATGATGGATTTTATAGCCAATGAATACAATGTCCTAGTTTGCACAACCATTATAGAAACGGGTCTAGATATACAAAATGTAAATACGATGATTATATATAATGCAGATAAAATGGGTTTGTCCCAGCTATATCAATTAAGAGGAAGAGTTGGGAGAACCAATAGGATAGCTTATGCATATTTTACATATGAAAGAGATAAGGTTCTAACAGAGGTCGCAGAAAAAAGATTAAGAGCTATAAAGGACTTTACGGAATTTGGATCTGGGTTCAAAATTGCTATGAGGGACTTAGAGATAAGAGGATCTGGCAATCTATTAGGAGTAGAACAACATGGACATATCGAGGCTATAGGTTATGATCTATATGTTAAATACTTGAATCAAACGGTTAAAAGGCTTAAAGGGGAAACCTTTGAAGAACCTGTCCATACTACTATTGATTTAGCTATAGATGGATATATAACAGAGGAATATATAGAGGATCAAGAACAAAAAATTGAAGTATATAAAAAGATTGCTGCAATTAGAGATGAGAATGATTATGGCGAATTAATCGATGAGTTGATTGATAGGTTTGGAGATGTACCTAAAGAGGTTCAAAACTTAATGGATATTTCTTATATTAAAAACAGGGCTAGTCTCTGTCAAATTAATAATATAATTCAGACAGGGGATATGGTTACATTGGAATTTAACTCTATGGATCATATTACACCAGACTTAATCAATTATCTATCTGTAGAATATGGTCGTAAACTATATTTTGATTTGTCAAATACTCCTCGTTTTAAATATAAGTTCAAGAGCGATGTAATATCTAGCCTAAAGACGTTGGTAGAGAAAATTACCAGTTTTCACAACAAAAAAAGTGATGTATAATTATACTTATTAGAGAGGATGTTTTAATTGTATAAATTAAATAGAAAAACCTTATTGATTATAATATTATTAATTACAATGGGCTTAAGTCTTTCGGGCTGCAAAAAAGGTGAATTTACTGGGAAAGATGGAATTATAGCCAAGGTTAATGGCGATGTAATTACTGAAAAAGAATTTAATGGCGAATTCGAGATGTTAAAGAATATGTATAAGAAACAATTAGGTGATGATATTTTATCTCAAAAAACTGAAGAGGGCAAGACCTATGAGGATGTATTGATGGACAATTTATTGGAATCCATGATACTTGAAAAACTAATAGGCAAAGAGATGGAAAAACTTGACATAATGGTAACGGATGAAGAGATAGAAAAAGTGATAAAAGTTCGCTACATTGATGGTCTGGGAGGAGAAGAGAAGTATAAAGAATTCCTAGGAGCTAATAATTTCACAGAAGATTTTTTAAAAAGTAGCTTAAGAAAATCTATGATGGATGAAAAATATAGAGAAGACTTTTTTAGCAAAACGGAAGTGCCTGAAGATGAGATTAAAGAGTATTATGACTCTCATAAAGATTCCCTAGTACAGGTTAAGGCTAGTTTGATTCAGGCGGAAACCGAAGAGGATGGTACTAAAATATTTGAAAGATTGGAAAAAGGTGAGGACTTTCACGAACTAGCTACTACAGAATCTATAGATCCTGTTACTGCGGCTAAAGGTGGAGATATAGGTTATTTTGCTAAGGGTACCCTTAAAAGCTTTCATGAACTTGAAGAAGCAGCTTTTTCATTGGGAAAAGGAGAGACTAGTGACTTGATTGAATCGCAGTCAGGGTATTATATAATATTGGTAGAAGATAGAAAAGAAGAATATGAAGATTTGAAGGAAAACATAATTCCAATATTAAAAAACGAGAAATATGTTAACAAGCTGTCGGAATTAAAGGCAGGTGCAGATGTAGAGATACACACCAAAAAGAAAGATAAATAGTATAGAATTTTAAACCTTTGCGATGAATCGCAAAGGTTTTTCAATTAATGTAAATACTTTAGCTTAACTTTACCATAAATGTATAAAAAATTCCTATTAGTAGGATAATAATTACACAACAAATTTTACAAGGAGGGAAAACATGAAAGCTACAGGAATAGTTAGACGGATTGACGATTTAGGTAGGGTTGTTATACCTAAAGAGATTCGTAGGACATTAAGAATAAGAGAAGGAGATCCTCTAGAAATATTCACTGCTAGAGAAGGTGAAATAATACTTAAAAAATACTCACCAATCGGGGAGTTAAATGAATTCGCAAATGAATTTTGTGAATCTTTATATGAAAATACTAACTATACAGCCATTATTTCTGATAGAGATAATATAATTGCCATTGCAGGGGGCTCAAAAAAAGAATACTTAGAAAAACGAGTGAGCCCAGAATTGGAAAGGGTTATAGAGTCTAGAAATACCCATATTGTAGATGAAACAACTAAGGCTATTAGATTGTACTATGAGGACGAAGATCCAGAAGAGTATAGATCTCAAGTAATATCCCCAATAGTTATGCAAGGAGATCCAATAGGCTCAGTAATACTCATGTCTAAAGAAGCAGATAAAACCATTGGAGAAATAGAAGTAAAACTAGTAGAAACAGCAGCAAGTTTTCTAGCAAAGCAAATGGAAAATTAATAAAAGCCTACCGGCTAAAGGTAGGCTATATTATTTTATAAGGATTTAATGGAACCCTTTGATATAATTGAGTGTTACAATATATATATTTTTGATATAATGATATCAGCTCATATGAAAATTAGGGGGAAGAAGAATGTCAAAGAATAATTTTTTAAAAGGTGCAGCTATATTAGGCATAGCTGGGGCTATTGTAAAAATAATGGGAGCCTTTTATAGAATACCCTTGGGAAATATCATAAAAACGGAAGGTATGGGGTATTATCAAACTGCTTATCCTTTATATGTATTATTGCTAACTATATCCACTGCAGGGTTTCCTGTAGCTATAGCAAAATTAGTTTCTGAAAAAAGGGCTTTGGGAGATCATAAAGGAGCTTTTAAGGTATTTAAGGTTGCTTTTTTAGGATTGCTTATGGCTGGAATACTTACATCTATGTTTGTTTTTATAAATGCAAAGGGTATTGTGGAAAGATTAGGCAACACCAATGCATATTATTCTTTGATTGCTTTGGTACCAGCTTTACTCTTTGTTCCAATTATGGCGGCTTTTAGAGGATATTTTCAGGGAAGACAGACTATGACCCCTACTGCTTTATCTCAAATTGCAGAACAGTTTATCAGGGTCGTATCCGGATTAGGTTTAACTTATTATTTAATTGATAGGGGAATGCCTATAGCGGCGGGGGGAGCATCCTTTGGAGGCTCTGCTGGAGCTATAGCAGGTGCTTTTGTAATGGTTGGTATTTACTTCCATGAAAGAAAAGAGATCAACAAAGAGATGAGTACTAATTTAAACGAAGAAGAAGAGTCTGTTACTAAAATTATAAAAGATTTACTTGTTATAGCAATACCTATAACCATAGGAGCGGCAATTGTCCCTATAATGAACACAATAGATACAATGCTTGTGTTGAAAAGACTTCAGAGTGTTGGTTTTTCTAAAATGGAAGCCAATGAGCTATATGGACAACTTACAGGATTTGCACAAACCTTAATAAATCTACCTCAAGTATTTTCTATGGCTTTAGCTATTAGTTTAGTACCAGCTGTATCTGAAGCTAATGCCAGAAGGGATTATAGGGAAATTAAAAATATCACTTCCTCCGGGATAAGAATAACTCTACTTATAGGCTTACCTTGTGCTTTTGGCCTTTTCGTATTGGCGGAGCCTATTATTGGATTATTATATTTTAGAAATCCAATGGAGACCATAATTAGTATAGGAAAGATACTTTCAATACTTTCCTTTGGAGTCGTGTTTCTAACATTGGTACAGTCTTTAACTGCAGTTTTACAAGGACTTGGTAAGCCTATAGTGCCTGTGGTTAATTTATTTATAGGTGCAGTTATCAAGGTGATTTTAACTTATATTTTAACTGGAATAAGAAGTATTAATATAAAAGGAGCAGCTATAAGTACAGTAGTAGCATATTTTATTGCATCAATACTTGACTTAATAAGCGTTAGAAAGTATACTAAACTAAAATTCAATATAAAGGAAGTATTCATAAACCCGTTGATAGCTTCTTTAGGAATGGCTCTGGTGGCAAAAGTTATATATATTGGTTTTATGGGTATCATTGGAAGTAAATTAGCGACTGTGGCTGCTATAATAATTGCAGCTATAACCTATTTTATACTCCTTATATTAACTGGTTCCCTAACCTATAATGATTTTGAATTATTGCCAAAGGGAAAAAATATATCTGATAAACTTGTAAAATTAAAACTGTTAAAAAGATAAACAAAGGTATGTAAAGGAGCAAAGATATGGGAAAAATATATGTTTTGGGCTTAGGTCCTGGAGATATAGACTCTTTAACTTTAGGTGTGGTAAAAAAGATTAATGCTGGGCATAGAAATTACTTAAGAACAGAGTATCATCCTACAGTAAAATATCTCAAGGATAACAATATACATTATGAATCCTATGATTATGTTTATGAAAGGGAAGGGGATTTTTTAGATGTATATGAGCATATTGCAGATCACTTAATTGAAAAAGCAAAAGAACATGGAGAGATCAATTACTTAGTACCTGGCAACCCTTTGGTAGCAGAAAAAACCGTAGAAATTTTACTGCAAAGGGATATACCAGGTATAGAAATAGAGATATTAACTGGATTGAGTTTTATAGAACCTATTATTGAGTTAATAGGAAGAGATCCTATAAATGGGTTAAAAATTGTAGATGGAATAGGGTTTAGTTTTAACGACATAGATATTAATTTAGATACTATAATAACCCAAGTTTATAATAGAAGAGTTGCCACTGATGTAAAATTGGTACTTTCTCAGGTATATGGAGATGAATACGAGGTTTATTTGATTGATAGAGCAGGGATAAAAGGAGAAGAAAAATTATTCTCAATTCCCATATATGAACTAGATAGAATTGACACTATTGGCTTCTTAACTAGTATATATATCCCTAAAGTGGATAAAATAGATAAAAAAATATACAGTGTTGCCGATATAATAGATACCATGGAAATACTAAGAAGTGATACAGGTTGTCCTTGGGATCGACAACAAACTCATAAAACCATTAGAGAGTGTGTAATAGAAGAAGCTTATGAAGTAGTGGATGCAATTGATAGGGAAGATGTAGATGGATTGATAGAGGAGCTAGGGGATCTGTTTTTACAGGTAATTTTTCATAGTCAAATAGCTATGGAGAATGGAGAATTTAATCTTTATGATATTACAACTGAGCTTAATAAAAAATTAATTTATCGACATAATCATGTTTTTAGCAATAAAAAAGTAGAAAGTTCCGATGAAGTAGTATATAATTGGAATAAAATGAAGTTTAAGGATAGGGGCATATCTACCTATACTGATACTTTAAGAGATGTTCCAAAGCTTCCCTCATTGATGAGAAGTTTCAAAATCCAAGAGAGGGCTAGCAAAATTGGATTCGATTGGGATAATGTATATGGGGCTTTGGACAAAGTAAAAGAAGAGTACTATGAAATGATTGAATCTATCGATAAAATTAAAGGTGGTGGTGTGGAAAAGACGGAGGAGGAACTAGGAGATTTATTATTTGCTGTGGTTAATGTATCTAGATTTCTAAAGATAAATCCTGAAGTAGCATTGAATAAAACAATCAGTAAATTTATTGATAGGTTCGAATTTATGGAAAAGAAGAGCATCCAGAGTGGTAAAAAATTAAAAGAAATGACTTTAGCAGAAATGGATTTATTATGGGATGAAGCAAAAGCATACAAGCGCTAATAATAGGATTTAAACCATAGGAAGAAGGAGTTTTTAAATTATTATAGAATAAGTTAATAAGCATTTAATTAACATTATGATAAGAGGAGGAATTGATAATGAATAAAGCAGAATTAATTGCTAGTATGGCAGAGGAAAGTAACTTAACTAAAAAGGATACAGAAAGTGCACTAAATGCATTTTTGAAGGTTGTACAGGATACTTTAGCTACTGGAGAAAAAGTACAATTAGTTGGATTTGGAACATTTGAGGTAAGGGATAGAAAAGCAAGAGAAGGTAGAAACCCAAGGAATCCACAAGAAGTTATCCAAATACCTGCATCAAAAGCACCTGTATTTAAAGCAGGTAAATCATTAAAAGAAGCTGTAAATAAATAAAAAAATCAGGTCATTGACCTGATTTTTTTAAATTGATTTCTAGGGGGTTGAATATGAGGATTGATAAATATTTGAAAAATGCAAGAATTATTAAAAGAAGAACTGTAGCGAAAGAAGCCTGTGAGCAGGGCAGGGTATTTATAAATGAAAAACAGGCTAAACCGGGAGATATAGTTCAAGTAGGAGATATTGTCCAAGTTAATTTTGGTACAGGCTCAACGAAAATAGAGGTACTTAGGATTTCAGATAATGTAAGAAAAGATGATGCAATAAAACTATATAAAACTATAGAATAAAAAAGGCTTTGTTCTAAAAGCCTTTTTTTATTCATAAATATTAGTAAGTATTGGAGTGGGGGGTTGTAAAACATGACAGAGGGAAAGGTGGTTTTCAAAAATCAGAATATTTTTATAGAGGATAGAAACAAAGTTACTATAACAGGAGTAGAAAATGTAGACAGTTTTAATGAGAACACCATAATTCTTAGGACTATTAAAGGAGGTATGACAATTAAAGGGGAAGGGTTAAACGTTGGAAATCTAAATTTAGATAATGGAAGTGTAAAGATCAGTGGAATTGTAAACGGTATTGCTTATGATGATAAGGATTCTTCACAGCGGGGAAAAATAATTGGGAAAATCTTTAAATAATAGGAGATAGCAAAATGGATACTACTATTAAAATACAAGTATATATTTTTTTAACTTCTTTATATGGAGGATTGATAGCAGGGCTATTTTATGATATATATAGAATTAATAGATATTATTTTAAGCCCAAAAACATAGCTACTATAGTAGAGGATTTTATATTTTGGATAGGAGTAGCATTGATATTTTTTTATATTCTGAATAAGAGCGACTGGGTAGAGCTAAGGGCATATGTATTTATTGGTTTTTTTATGGGAGGGATTATATATTTAAAGATTCTAAGCAAAGTTTTATTCCCATTTTTAATAAAATTACTTAATAAAATTACTACCGTTATAAAGAAGATTATAAATTTTATCATATTACCTTTTAAGTACATAAACAAAAAAGCATCTCCTAAATTGAGGAGGCTGAAAAGAAACAAAGGAATGTTTAAAGAAGCTATAGGTGAAATAAAGAGACGTACTTCAATAATTTTTAAAAAAAAATGAAGATTTTTTCATATCAATATAGAATAGATTAATATAGGTGGTGATACTATGAAAAATAAAAAGAGTAAGAGGAAAGGTTTTAAATTAAGAAATATAATATTATTGGTTTTGATACTGTATATTGGGAAAACCTTCCTAGGCCAAGGGATCTTGATGAAGGATTTAAAAAACAGAAAGTTGAATGAAGAACAAGAGATAAGCCAATTAAAAGAAGAGATTAGAGAGCTACAAGAAGAAATCAAAACCAAAGATTCATTAGATTTTGTAGAAAAAGTTGCTCGAGAAGATTTAGGAATGGTAAAGCCAAGGGAGATAGTCTATATAGATAAAAATAAGGCTAAGGATAGAAACCATTTTATGAACTTTAGAAAGTAGTACAACTCGTTGACAATAAAACTATTCTAATATATAATTAATAGAGAATATATTATAAGGAGGAGTCATTGATTTATGCCCGTAACTGTTGGAAAAGTAGTTGAGGGCACAGTCACAGGTATTACAAATTTTGGTGCATTTGTTCAATTAGGTAAAGGTAAAAGTGGACTAGTGCATATATCAGAGATATCTGATGACTATGTTGAAAAAGTATCCGACTACTTGAAAAAAGATCAGAAGATAAAGGTCAAAATACTATCAATCACCGATGACGGTAAAATAAGTCTATCCATTAGACAAGCTAAACCTAAAACAAGTAATCCAATTGAAATTGACTGGCAAAGAACGGAAGATAGACAAAGAAACATGTCTTTTGAAGATAAGCTTTCCTCGTTTTTAAAGGATAGCAATGAAAAGCAAGACCAATTAAAAACTAGGGAAGGTAGAAGAGGAGCTGGACAGGGTTATAGGGACTTATAAAACAAATTATTTTAGTTGTTGGTTTCTAAGTAAATAAACAGAGTAAATAAAGGGCAATCTTTACAAAGATTGCCCTTTATTTATTTTTATTGTTGTTAATAATGGAACTGTAACTTGTACTTACATAGACCTTATATTAGGTTAACATCCTTGAAATATAGTTATTTGTAGGTTTTTATACAGATTTATACATTAGATGTAATTATTTTATTTTATAGCTATATCATAGCTAACAACCTATTTAAAGCTTTAAGGTTCCTCCATTTAGATGAATAAAAAAACAGGAAATTTCAATGGTTTATGTCAGAAAATTCTTGGATTTATACAAGAAGAACTGACAAAATTAATTGCATTTTTTTGTTACTATGATTTTAGGAAATAATAAATGGAGGGATTTATATGTTGAAAGCAGAATTTATTTTACCTAAGAGGAAAAGACTTAATAGAATGTTTGAATTTGATTTAAGCTACATAATGCCTATTATATTTGCTTTCTTTATTGGACGTTCAAGCATAATGGATCAACTAACACCATTTGGAATAGCTTTTTTGACTTCATACATTCTTGTGGGGAAAGCTAATATATATATATTTTTCTCCACCATATTGAGTATATTTTCTTTTCATGGACTTCAAGGTATAGACTATGCAGTTACCGCTACTATAATTATGGTGATATATAGTAAAGCTCAAAAAATAGGAGATTTTACCCTTATAAAATCTTCGGTTATAGCTGGTATAATATCCATACTGATTAAGTGCTTATCCTTATTTATATTTAAAGAAATATTTATATATGATCTATTTCTCATTTTATTTGAGGGACTAGTAATTTTCACATTAACCTATATTTTTTCCTATAGTTTTTCTACAGAGTTTATAGGGAGTAGATACACCAATGAAAGAATCATATGTACTTTTATTACATTTGCACTAATATTGCTAGGTGTTAATAACTTTTCTATATTTGGAGCATCTATAAAGAATATTATTAGTATCCTATTTATTCTTTATTTCGGCTTTACTGAGGGAGCACTTATGGGTGGAGCAATAGGAATAACCTTAGGGATGATATCCTATATCTCTCAACCTGAGATGCCTTTTATTTTATCCACATATGGATTAGCTGGGATCTTATCTGGAGTTTTTAAGGACTTAGGCAAGGGTGGATCTATATTAGGATTTTTATTAGGTAATGGGATAATAAGTTTCTATATAAATGGGTATGGGACAAGCTTTATTAGTATGAGAGAATTAATAGTATCTATTATAATGTTTACTGCTATTTATAAACCATTAAATAATTATTTATCAGGTTATATGAATATTGCTATAGATAGGACTAGAGAAAGAACATACTCCCGCAGAAAGGATCAAATGACTATTAAAAGGCTTAATGATATATCCAATGTGTTTAAAGAGCTGAGTGCTACCTTTGAAAAAACGGTAAATGATAAAAATAACTATAGTTTTGAAGAAATGTATGAGCTGATGGATGATGTAGGAAGTTCCACATGTGCAGATTGTGGTATGAGAAAGTTTTGTTGGGAAGAAGGATTCTATACTACCTATTACTCTATATTTAACATAATAAGTCTAATAGAAAACAATAATCAATTAACAGATGAGAATCTCCCTGAATCCATTAGAGATTACTGTATTAACAAAGATAAATTACTAAGGGAAATTTGTAGACATTTCAATATATTTAAGATAAATAATGCATGGGAAAATAAAATTATTGAAAATAGAGTTTTGGTATCCGAGCAACTAGCTGGGGTGGCGAATATAATGGATGATATGATTAAGGATATATACATAGAACCTGTCTTTAAAGAGGATGTAGAAGAGGTGATATGGGCTAATTTAAAAAACAAGAAAGTAGATGTACGTGATGTTGTTGTAATTGAATTGGGAGAAGGGAATGTAGAATTTTACATAGAGGTGGATAGAGGGTATAAAGAAAAAAACAATCAAGACAATGTTAGAAGGATAGTTTCTGATACAGTAGGTATACCCTTGAAAGGAATTTTTACATCTACTGGAGTGATAAAAGAAAAGCAAACATATAAATTTGTTAAGAGTAATAGATATAATGCTTTAACTGAAATAGCTTCAAAGGCTAATGACTTTAATGAAATCTCAGGAGATAACTATACTTTTGGAGAGGGGGAAAATGGTTATTTTGCTGCATTGAGCGACGGGATGGGAGTAGGGAAAAAGGCAAACAATGAAAGTAGCATAGCTATTAATCTACTTGAAAAATTTTTAGAAGCTAAATTTGATAAGGAACTTACCCTAAAAACCATAAATTCAATCCTTATGTTAAAGTCAAATGAGGAGATATTTACTACTTTTGATATATCTTTGGTAGACCTACATTCTGGAAAACTTCAGGTTATTAAAACAGGTTCACCAGCCACCTTTATTAAGAAAAAGGATGAAGTGAAGATGATTAATTCTCAATCCTTGCCAGTTGGGATTTTAAAGGATGTAGACTTTAATATTTATGAGGATTACCTAGAAGATGGAGATATTTTAATCATGATGTCCGATGGAGTATTAGAAGCCAATGAGAATGTAGATGATATGGAGAAATGGATGAAACAAACTATTGAGAGCATAGATAGTTTAAATCCTAAGGTTATAGCCAATAGTATATTAGATATAGCTGATAAGGCCAGTGTGAATGCTGCTAACGATGATATGACTGTATTGGTTACAAAAGTTTGGAAGAATATATAGATGTAATATATGATGTATTTTAGGATTATACGGGTAATAAAAGGTTATAATAACTGGAATAAGACTGACTATTTATTATAATTAAAGTAGTCAGTCTCGTTATGTTGTGATACTAGAAATATAATATATTTTTAGTAAGAGACAAAATCATGTATAATATAGATAGGTGATATTTATGAAAGAGAAGGTTTGGAAAGTGATAGAAGAGCATAGATTGATTGAAGAAGGTGACAATATCGTAATCGGGCTTTCGGGTGGGCCAGATTCTATTGCCCTTCTCTATGTTTTACTAGAGATAAAGGAGTATATGGATTTTAATATTTTCATAGCACATGTTAATCATGGAGTAAGGGGCAAAGATGCATTAGAAGATGAGAAGTTTGTACAGAGCTTATCCAGTAAGCTTCATCTGCCTTATTATTGTAGAACTGTCAATATGGATGAATATGCTAGGGAAAAGAGGATTTCTTCTGAGGAGGCAGGGAGAGAGATACGTTATAGTTTTTTTAGAGAGATATTATCTAAAATAGGTGGAGGAAAGATTGCTGTTGCTCATAATAAAGATGATCAGGCTGAAACATTAATAATGAGATTTTTTAGGGGAACAGGCATAGATGGTTTAAAGGGTATGGAATATAAAATTAATGATATTATAAGACCTGTATTGGGTATAGAAAGAAAGGAAATAGAAAATTACTTATTATCAAGGAATATATCTAGCCGGCTAGATAAAACTAATTTGGAACCAATTTATAGTAGAAATAGGATACGGCTAGAACTAATGCCCTATATAAGGAAAAACTATAACCCCAACATAGTAGATACATTGTGGAGAACATCTGAAATTGCATCTATGGATAGTGATTTCCTAGATCAATATACTGAAAATGCATATAGGAGAATGGTGAAAAAAAGGAAAAAACATAGTATAGTATTGGATAGTATTCTTTTTAAAAAGGAACATATTAGTATTCAACATAGAATTCTAAGGAATTGTATTCTTCATATAAACCATGATTTACAGGGATTTACTAAAACCCATATTACTTCTATATTGAGACTATTTTTAGAAGGGGGTACGGGAAAGAAGGTAGATTTAATTAACGATATAGAAGCTAGAATAAATTATAAAGAGTTAGTAATAGAAAAAAAACATGGTAATGAAAACAAGGATTTTTTATATAAGCTAAATATTGAAGGGAATACATATATAAAAGAACTTGGTTTTGAAATTAAAACAGAGATACTTTCGTTGGACAAAGTTGATATAAATACGAAAAATAGGTTTATTAAATATTTTGATTATGATAAACTACAAGGTAAACTATATGCTAGAAATAGGAAAGCTGGAGATCGTTTTGTTCCTTTTGGTATGAATGGGAGTAAAAAAATAAAGGATTACTTTATCGATGAAAAAATTCCTAAAGAAGAAAGGGACAAGATTCCCTTAATAACCGATGAGAAAAATATCATCTGGATTTCTGGATATAGGATTAGTGATTTATACAAGATAACTGAAAGCACAAATAATGTACTAAAAATAAGTATCATTAAAAATTAAGGAGGAAGGGTATGGACCAGGTTATAAAAAAGGTACTTGTAACATCTGAAGAAATAGATGCTAAAGTAAAAGAATTGGGTAAACAAATAACAGAAGATTATCGAGAAAAGAATTTAATGCTAGTAGGTATACTGAAAGGAGCAGTAATATTTATGTCGGAACTAGCGAAAAACATCGATATGCCAATAATGATGGATTTTATGGCTGTATCCAGCTATGGTAAATCTTCAACATCAACAGGAATAGTTAGAATAATAAAGGATTTAGATTCTAGTATAGAGGATAAGGATATATTAATTATAGAAGACATAATAGATACAGGCCTCACATTATCCTACTTGGTAGATAATCTAGAGAAAAGAGGAGCAAAATCTGTTAAAATTTGCACTCTATTAGATAAACCGGATAGAAGGAAGGCAGATGTTCCTGTGCACTATAGAGGCTTTATGGTTCCAGATGAGTTTATTGTAGGCTATGGTCTTGATTATGCAGAACAATATAGAAACTTACCTTTTGTTGCTGCGTTAAAAGAAGAAGTTTATAGCAAGTAAATCTGCGGATTACTATATTGTTTTTTAGGAGTAGGTATGCTATAATTCTAGAATATACTCTTAAATTTAGACGGAAGGGAGGACTTGGATTGAGAAAATTTTTCAGAGGCACAAGTCTTTATTTATTGCTGCTCATCATAATAATTTTTGCAGTAACTGTATTAAATAAAGATGTAGAACCAGTAAAAGAAATGGATGTAACTGAATTAGTAGAGCATTTAGATGATGATAATGTAAAAAGCATCATATCAGTAAGTGATACATTGAAAGGTAAATTAATAGATGGTACTCAGTTTACTGTTATTCTACCTGAGGAAATGAGATATACTTTTTATTCCGATTATTTGAAAGACAAAGTAGACAATAAAGAAATAAGTTATGGGGCGGAAGCAGAGCCTACTAGACCATGGTTTATTGAAATGTTGCCTACATTATTTGTATTGTTAATATTCGGAGTATTTTGGTTTATATTCATGCAACAATCCCAAGGAGGAGGCAACAGAGTCATGTCCTTTGGGAAGAGTAGAGCTAGAATGCACAAGGAAGAGGATGGAGAGAAAGTCACTTTTAACGATGTAGCAGGATTAAAAGAAGAAAAAGAAGAACTTAAGGAAATAGTAGATTTTCTGAAAAGCCCAAGAAAATATATTGAAATAGGTGCAAGAATACCTAAAGGGGTTCTATTAGTTGGACCGCCTGGAACAGGGAAAACCTATTTAAGCAAGGCTGTAGCTGGGGAAGCTGGAGTGCCCTTTTTTAGCATTTCTGGTTCTGATTTTGTTGAAATGTTTGTGGGGGTAGGAGCAAGTAGGGTTAGAGACCTCTTTGAACAAGCTAAGAAAAATGCACCTTGTATAATATTTATAGATGAGATTGACGCCGTAGGAAGAAGAAGGGGCGCAGGTCTTGGTGGTGGCCACGATGAAAGAGAGCAGACATTGAATCAACTTTTAGTTGAGATGGATGGTTTCGGAACCAATGAGGGAATAATAGTCATGGCAGCAACTAATAGACCTGATATATTGGACCCGGCTATTTTAAGGCCAGGTAGATTTGATAGACAAATAGCTGTAGGGTTACCTGATGTAAAAGCTAGGGAAGCAATTCTTAGGGTTCATACAAGAACCAAGCCTTTAGATGAGGATGTTGACTTGCAAGTAGTAGCTAAGAGAACACCAGGCTTTACACCTGCAGATTTAGAAAATTTGACTAACGAAGCCGCATTGCTTACAGCAAGATATAATTTGAAGAAAATTCCTATGCATATTATTGACGAAGCTTCAATAAAAGTGGTTGCAGGACCTGAAAAAAAGAGTCGAGTTATTAGCGAAAAAGAGAAAAGACTTACTGCCTATCATGAAGCTGGGCATGCTATTACATCAAGGCTTCTTCCAAATACAGATCCAGTCCATATGGTAACTATTATTCCAAGGGGGATGGCTGGCGGTTTTACAGCCTATTTACCAGAGGAAGATAGATATTATATGACTAAAAAACAAATGGAAGATGAATTGGTTCAATTACTAGGCGGTAGGGTGGCAGAGGCATTGGTTTTAGAAGATATAAGCACAGGAGCTCAAAATGATATTGAAAGAGCTACTAAGCTAGCTAGAAGAATGGTTACTCACTATGGTATGAGTAGCAACCTAGGACCTATGACCTATGGTACTGATGATGAAGAAGTATTTGTAGGAAGAGACTTTGGCAGAGCAAGGAATTATAGTGAAGAAGTAGCGGCAGCTATAGATAGAGAGATGAGAAGTTTAATCGATAGAGCATATAATAAATCAGAAGAATTATTAAAAGACAATATAAATGTGCTTCATAGAGTTGCACAGGCTCTTCTAGAAAAAGAAACTCTTGATGGAGAAGAGTTTGAAGAGATATTTGTAGGGGCATAAGAAAAAGGTAGCTAGGGTTTGGCTGCCTTTTTTATAATATATTCTAGGAAAAGGTGATAGATTTCTATTGCCTTTTTTTTATGAAGTACATACATAATATTGATTGATAAAATAGAAAAGATAAACTATAATTATATTGTACTTGCCAATATCTTATTAAAAGAATTGGACGTAAAGAATAGAAAAGATAAAAAACGACTAGTATCCTAATGGAACTAGAGCGGAGGGATTATTATGAAGAAAAAGGATAAAGTATTGTCTGTTAGAAAAATGACCATTATAGGCGTATTGGGTAGCATTTCTATAGTTTTGGGCCTAACACCTTTAGGTTTTATTCCTGTAGGACCAACTAGGGCAACTATAATGCATATACCTGTAATCATTGGCGCTATAATGGAGGGGCCTGTGGTTGGTGGAATGATAGGATTGATATTTGGATTGTTTAGTATATTTCAAGCTGTAACTAGGCCTACGCCAGTATCTTTTGTTTTTTTGAATCCTATAGTATCTGTATTACCTAGAATATTAATAGGGATACTAACTTACTATGTGTACAAATTATTGCAAGAGATGAAAGGCAAAAGAACTTTTGTGATTTTGAACCTAATTTTAGGAAGTATTATTATTTATTTAAGCTATGGAATATATAAAAATATTAAAGATAGCGGGGATATGTGGATCCTGTTGATGAATGGGATGCTGATATTTTTAACTCTTGGTATTGGTATATATGGACGTAATAGGCTTAAAAGCAAAACCATAGATGTAATTATAGCTACGGCAATAGGCACATTGACTAATACCATAGGTGTTTTATTAAGTATATATTTAATATATGGAGAGCAGTTTGTGAGAAAATTAGGGCAAGACCCTATTATGGCAAGAAAGATTATTTTAGGTATTGGTATAGCTAATGGTATTCCGGAAATGATAATAGGGATTATAGTGGTTAGCAATGTGATAACCATATTAAAGAGCAGAAGGATATAGATTGGATGGTGAAATTATGTTACTAGTAATTGATGTAGGTAATACCAATATTGTATTTGGAGTATATGAGGGAAAAAAGTTATTATATGATTGGAGAATAGCAACGGAAAAAAACAGAACATCGGATGAATATGGTTTACTATTTGAGCAAATTTTTAAATATCATGGTTTGTGTCCAACAGATATAGAGGATGTGATCATCTCATCTGTAGTACCTACCTTAATGCATACATTGTCGGCTATGAGTATCAAATATTTCAAAAGGCAGCCTATAGTAGTAGGACCTGGTGTTAAAACAGGAATGAATATACTATATGATAATCCTAGAGAGGTAGGAGCCGATAGAATTGTAAACGCCGTTGCAGGTTATGAAAAATATGGAGGACCTCTTATATTAGTTGATTTTGGTACAGCTATAACCTTCTGTGCTGTTTCAAGAAAGGGAGAGTATTTGGGTGGAGCTATAGCGCCGGGAATAATAATATCGAGTGAAGCTTTATTCTTAAGGACTGCTAAGCTACCTAAAGTAGAAATAACCAAGCCTTATAGTGTTATAGGTAAGACCACGGCTAATAGTGTTCAATCTGGATTGGTATATGGATATATTGGAATGGTAGATCATATTATTGAAAAAATGATGGAAGAGATGGCTAGTGAGGGGAAAATAGAGACTGTAATAGGAACAGGAGGGTTTTCATCCTTAATAGCTAGTGAGAGTAAATATATCAATAAAATTGACAAGTTGTTAACCCTGGATGGGCTTCAAATAATATACAAAAGGAATAAGTAGCCAGTTGGCTACTTTTTCTAGTAAAATAGAGGTGAATGATGAAGATTGGCAATATAGAACTAGAAAACAATGTATTTTTGGCTCCTATGGCAGGAGTAACGGATAAAACCTTTAGAATTATTTGTAGAGAAATGGGAGCGGGATTGGTATTCTCTGAGATGGTTAGCAGTAAAGGGCTATACTATGGGGATGAGAATACAGATTCCTTAACTAGCATAGATGAGAAAGAAAGACCTACTGCTTTACAGATATTTGGCTCTGACCCAAATATAATGGCCAAAATAGTTGATGAATATATTAATCCAAGGGATGATATAGATATACTAGATATAAATATGGGATGCCCTGCACCCAAGATTGTTAAAAATGGAGATGGTTCTGCATTGCTTAAAGAACCAAAGATGATAAGAAAAATATTAAAAGAAATAATAAAGGTTTCTAAAAAACCTGTGACGTTAAAGATTAGGATGGGTTGGGATCATAACAATGTAAATGGAATTGAAGTAGCTAGAATAGCCGAAGAAGAGGGGGTATCTGCACTAACTGTTCATGGTCGCACAAGGGATATGTTTTATTCAGGAAAGGCTGATTGGGATTTTATTAAAAAGGTAAAAGAGTCAATAAATATTCCTGTTATAGGCAATGGAGACATATTTCATCCCGTAGATGCATTAAATATGATTGAGTATACAGGATGTGATGCGGTGGCTATTGGAAGAGGTTCTATGGGTAATCCATGGATATTTAGTAGGATAAGGTGTTTATTGGAAGGTGAAAAAGATGTAGAACCTAGCAATAAAGAAAAGATATATATGATAATTAAGCATTTGAATATGGTATGCAATCTTAAAGGAGAAAAGGTAGGAGTAAAGGAGATGAGAAAGCATATAGCTTGGTATTTAAAAGGAATGAGAAACTCCAATACAATAAAAAACAAGATAAACAGTATTGCTACGAGAGATTGTATGGAGGAAGTTTTACTTGAATATCTGCGAGGATTGGATGCATTGGATATATAGTAGTAATACCTTTTATATAGTGTTCATATAATACATTATCAAATTGAATATAAGGAGTGATATTATTGGATTTCTATATATAGTGAAAGAGGAAAAGTATTATAGACATTATAGAAGGGGACTTAATAAGATTATTCCTGAAATATTTGTTCCAGTATCTAAACCAAAAATCTTGGATCATGTTTATGATTTAAATGAACAAAGGATAGGGATTGTAGGAGGGATTTTTTTAAAGAAATCTAATATTTATAAGGAGGAATTAATAGAAAGACTTGTAATGGGCATCGAAAGTATTAAACTGGAAGATACTCATAGCTTAATACTGGAGGAGTTATATCTATTCAATAAAGATGATATAGAGTTTATTGAAAATAGAACTGGGTTGCAAGTAATAGAAGGCATAGATGTAATAGTAGCTTTTTTGGGTCGGGTATTAGAAGATATTTATAGAATATTGGAAGATGATTTAAGGAATAAGGAAGTTTTGATAATAGGAAATTATGGAGATTTAACACAGAACATCATAAAAGCTATATGTACAAAGGTAAGATTTGTAACTTTGATTGGAGATTATAATAATGATATAGAGGATTTAATTATAGAAGTTTTAGAAAAGACAGGTTTATCAATTTTTTATTCTAAAAGTATAGAAAAAATCTTGCCAAATTATTCTATAATAATCAACTTAGATGAAAATCCTGATATTGATATAAGTAAAATTAGAAAACAGGTTATAATGTTTGATCTTAGTACTAAAGGAGCAATGAATAAATTAATGATGAATGGAAAGGGACCAAAAGCCATAGAGGATTTTATTTTTCAGTTGAATCAGGAAAACATTAAAGAAAACCAGTGGATAGAAGATTTAATGCCTTCATATGTTTATGAATATTTTTATCCCACAGAGTCTGCAAAACTAAAAAAAATATGTGTTGGTGGGAATTTATATAATATTGAGGATTTTGCAGATTATTATGTAAAGGATAGGGGAAAATTGTAACACTTGACAACAATCATTCCTTTGCATATAATATCTTGGATAAAACTAGTTATTATTTAGATTTTTACTCAAAAGGTGGTTGGGGGCCAAATATTTAATAAAGGAGAGATAGACATGGCTGAAAGGGAAGTATTCTTAACGTTTGAAGGGTTAAGAAAACTTGAAACTGAATTGGATGAGTTGAAAACAGTTAAAAGAAAAGAGGTTGCAGAAAAGATTAAGCAAGCATTGGCTTTTGGAGATATAAGTGAAAACTCTGAATATGATCAGGCAAAAAATGAGCAAGCCCAATTGGAACAAAGAATAGCGAAATTAGAAATGATATTGAGAAATGCTAAACTAATAGATGAAGAAGATATTACTACTGATGTAGTAAGTATAGGTTCAAAAGTTATAGTAAAGGATTTAGAGTATGATGAAGAAATGGAATACATTATAGTTGGTTCTGCAGAGGCGGATCCATATGAAGGAAAAATTTCTAATGAATCCCCTGTAGGTAGGGCTTTACTAGGAAAAGGAAAAGAACAAGTTGTAGAGGTACATGTGCCAGATGGACTTATTAAATATCAAATTTTAAGTATTACTAGATAAGAGGAGGTATTAGTATATAATGTCGGGAACGGAAGAGAATCTTAATGAGATGCTGATGATAAGGAGAAAAAAATTACAGGAATTAAAAGAGAATGGAATAGATCCTTTTGTTGTAGAAAAATATGATTATACCCATCACAGTACTCTAATACATGATAACTTTGAAGAATTAGAGGAGAAAACGGTTTCCATTGCAGGCAGGATAATGTCTAGAAGAGGTCATGGTAAAGTTAGTTTTATGGACCTACAAGACAGCAAAGGAAGAATACAAATCTTTATTAGAATGGATACCATAGGCAAGGATGATTATGAAAAACTAGGCCTATTGGATATGGGAGATATTATTGGGGTTCAGGGTGAAGTATTTAGGACTAGGTCAGGCGAGATATCCATAAGGGCAAAGAAGATTAAACTGTTGACAAAGTCCCTACAGATATTGCCTGAAAAGTTTCATGGGCTAAAAGACCAAGATTTGAGATATAGACAAAGATATGTGGATCTGATAGTGAATCCAGAAGTAAAAGAAACTTTTGTACTAAGATCTAAGATAATTAAAGCTGTCAGGGAATATTTAGATAAGAGAGATTTTCTGGAGGTAGATACTCCTATTTTAAATACAGTTGCAGGGGGAGCAAATGCTCGTCCATTTATTACTCATCATAATAGTTTGGACATAGATATGTATCTAAGGATAGCTAATGAATTATACTTAAAAAGACTTATAGTTGGTGGATTTGAAAAGGTATATGAAATGGGAAGGATGTTTAGGAATGAAGGAATGAGCCACAAGCATAACCCAGAGTTCACAAACATTGAGCTATATCAAGCTTATGCAGACTATGAAGATATGATGGTTTTAACAGAAGAACTAATAGCTTATGTTGCGGAGAAAACCTTAGGTTCACCTAAAATTAATTATCAAGGTAAAGAGATAGACTTAACTCCACCTTGGAGAAGACTTAGTATGATTGATGCCATAAAAGAGTATGTAGGTGTGGATTTTAATACTATAGAAACAGATGAGGAAGCTATAAATGTTGCTAAAGAAAAAGGTCTAGAGGTAGAACCTGGCATGAGGAGAGGTCATATAATTAGTGAGATGTTTGAGGAATTTTGTGAGGAATTTTTAGTTCAACCTACTTTCATTACTCATCATCCTGTAGAGGTTTCTCCATTGGCAAAGCGTAATCCAGATGATCCAAGATTAACCAATAGATTTGAAGCTTTTATAAATACTTGGGAAATAGCAAATGCATTTAGTGAGTTGAATGATCCAATAGACCAAAAACAAAGATTTGCAGAGCAATCCAAACAAAGAGATGCAGGGGATGTGGAAGCACATATGATGGACATGGACTTTGTGAATGCACTGGAAGTTGGTTTACCACCAACAGGTGGACTGGGTATAGGAATAGATAGACTTATAATTATATTGACTAATCAACCCTCTATTAGGGATGTAATACTGTTTCCAACCATGAAACCAATACATGAAGAAGATTAAAGATGAGCCAAAGGATATCCTTTGGCTCATCTATATATGATTAGACTCAAGAAGAATATTTTTTATTGTATTGAAAAGTATCTTTACTTTTATTTGGGGGAATATATATGTATACATTAGAAGAACTTCAAGCTATAGCAAATAAATGCTATAGATGTCCTTTGTCAAAAACTAGAACCAATGTAGTTTTTGGCGAAGGAAATAGTAAAGCATCTATTATGTTTGTAGGAGAGGGGCCTGGATATTATGAGGATAAGATAGGGCGACCTTTTGTAGGAAGGGCGGGTCAATTATTAGATAAAATGCTAAAGGCGATTGGGCTCAAGAGAGAAGATGTATATATTGCAAATATAGTAAAGTGTAGACCACCTAAAAATAGAAATCCATTAGAGGGAGAAAGTCAAGTTTGTATTGAATTTCTAAGATGGCAGGTAAAGATAATAGAGCCTGATATAATAGTATGCTTAGGGGCAGTTGCAGCAAGAAACATAATCGATAAAAATTTTAGAATTACCAAAAGCAGAGGAACTTGGTATAAAAAAGGTAATTTTAATATGATAGCTACATATCATCCGGCTGCTCTTCTAAGAGATGAGAGTAAAAAGAAGGATGCCTGGGAAGATTTTAAGAGTATACGGGATACATACAAAGAAATAGAGAAATATATGGAAGGCTGATAGAATGAAAGCACAAAACATTAAAAGACTAAATGAAAAAATCATAAAGGAATTTTCTAAAGAAAAACTAATATTGGGACACGGGAATTTAAACAGTACTATTGTATTGATTGGAGAAGCCCCTGGGGCAAAGGAGATAGAAATAGGTGAACCATTTGTAGGACAGGCAGGGAAGTATTTAAATGAGTTTTTAGAAGCGCTAGATATTGATAGGGATGATGTATATATTACAAATGCAGTCAAGTATAGGCCTACCAAAACCAACCATAAAACTGGAAGATTGTCTAATAGAACTCCCACCATAAAGGAGATAGATAGTTTTAGAAAGTATTTAAATGAAGAAATTGCTATAGTGGATCCTAAGATAGTAGTTACTCTAGGTAATATACCTCTTAGGGCTATTTTCAATGAAAATTTGAAGATTGGAGAAGTTCATGGCAGACTAATGGAGAAAGATATTGAGAACAATAAATATAAAATATTTCCTCTATACCATCCAGCGGCAGTAATATATAGACGAGAATTGAAGGCGGTCTATATGAAGGACTTAGCTAGTTTGGAAATAATAATAAAAAACTTTTAAAAAACTGTTGACTTTTTATAACAAAGGGTATAATATATATAACTGTCAGCTAAAAACAATCTAGAAATTCCAGCAACAAGTCAATAGATTTTTCAAAATAGCTATTGACAAGTATGAAAACAATTGATATACTAAGCAAGTTGACATTAAAAATGAACCTTTAAAACCAAACAATGTGAAATACTTTGAGCGAACTTCGAGCTAATCGAAGACATCAAATAAGAGCAAGGCAAACTTTCTTATGAGAGTTTGATCCTGGCTCAGGACGAACGCTGGCGGCGTGCCTAACACATGCAAGTCGA
>JAAYRD010000002.1 GCA_012518955.1 Tissierellia bacterium
AAAAAGGATTTGGTGAGGGTAATTGGTGCCACATTTTTTATTATAATTATGATATATGGTCAACTTAAAATTCAGTCTATTGCACAGAAAGCTATTATGGAAGGCGATGATTTTCTATTAAATCTAGTGAGCAACTCTAACTTTTTGGTTAAAAAGTTGGGATTAGCATTTCCACCATCTATGTGGGGAGCATTGTCATTATCCAGTTATTTTAATTTAACAGGATTAGCATATCTATTGATATCTGTTGGCATAGGTATTATAAGTTTTCTCATAATGATATTTCTATCTGAAAGCCTATTCTTTGATGGATTAATAGGAAATATTGAGGTGTCGGCATCTAAGGGTAAAAGTAAAAAAAGAATGTCCATTAAGGATGCAACTAGGGTAACTAAGCCCTATTTGGCTTTGGCTAAAAAGGAATTACTAATATTATTTAAAACCCCAATCTATTTGATGAATGCTGTTGGAGGGGTTATTATAGTCCCCATATTAATGGTTATGTCCATTACTATGGGTGGAGACGAGGAAATGGCAGCAATGATAAAATCATTTGGAGCTAGACAGGATATTATAGCATTGGTAGGCATAGGTTTTGTAGTGGCCTTGGCTATGTTGAATAGCATAGGTTCCACCACTTTTTCTAGGGAAGGTAAGAATTTTTGGATACAAAGAATTTTACCCATAAAAGCAGAGGATCAAATAATAGGTAGAGTATTATCAGCTCTAGCAATTCAAGCTATTGGTATTATTGCTTTATTAGGTAGTTTGATTTATCTTATAAGACTTGAAGCTATAACCATTGTTTTAATATCCATATTTGGTATTTTAGGTAGTATTGCGATGACTCAAATTGGTATGATAATAGATATAATGAGGCCAATGTTGACTTGGGATAATCCTCAGAAGGCTATGAAGCAAAATTTAAACGTTCTATTTGGTATGGGTGTAGGGATTTTATACTTAGGTGGATTAGGATATCTAGTGATAAAGATAATGGGCAAAGTAGATATAGAGTTCATATTTGGATTAATAGCTATAGTATTTTCTATAACCAGTATAATATTATTTGCACTTTTAAAGAGATTGATTACAAGACAATTTCAATTCTTGGAATAGGCTCAATAGCTGTATTCATTATATTGAAAATGTGACAAGTATTTCTTGACATACATAAATCATACTGATACGATTAAGGTAGAAAAGTTCGATAAAAATTGAATAGTAAGCTCATATTATTCTCATAATAGGGTTGAGAAGTTTCTACTAAATGACCTTAAATCATTTAACTATGGGCGGAAGTGTGCCTAGGGTTCCGAAAGAGACGACCTTCTTTGTCTGGACCAAGCGGTACAGATGTTGTATTTTTCAGTAGCAAATGGATACAATATTACACCGAAGGGATAAAAACCCAGTCGGGTAGGTTTCGCTTAGCCTACCTGGCTGGGCTTATTTAATTTTAAGGAGGGATAATTTTGAATTTCAGAAGAGTATTTGTTGAGAAAAAGGAAGAGTTCAATGTAGAATCAGAAACTTTATATAAGGATTTCAAGGATTATTTAAATGTTAAATCTTTGGAAAAGGTTAGGGTTATCAATGTTTACGATATTATCAACAGTACTAAAGAGGAATATGACAAGATAGTGGAAAATATCCTATGGGAAAAAAGTTTAGATTATATATATGAAGGTTCCATTTCTTTTAAAGATAGTGAAAAATATTTTAGAGTAGAGTTTGTTCCTGGGCAATACAATCAAAGAGAGGATTCAGCTATCCAGTCCATAGCTTTATTGCTATGCAAAAAGGATATACAGGTTAAGCATTCTAAGATATTGGTATTTGAAGGTGTAGATGAAGAGGAATTGAACTTGATAAAGGATTACTATATTAATCCAGTAGAAATGCGGGAGATAGATTTAAATGCTTTCACCTATAAGGAGCATAAGGAATCTGATAAGGAAATAGAGACTATAGAGGATTTTATTAAGATGTCAGAAGAAGAGATATCCATTATGAAGGAAAGATATGGAATAGGAATGGATATGGAGGATTTATTATTTTGTCAAAAATATTTTAAAGATGAGGAAAAGAGAAATCCAACTATTACTGAGTTAAAGGTTATAGATACCTATTGGTCAGATCATTGTAGACACACTACATTTATGACAGAGATAACGGATGTGGAAATTGAAGAAAGCCTTTATAAACCATTGATAGAAGAGGCTTTTAAAGAGTATATAAATTCAAGAAAATACGTTTATGAAAAGAATGAAAAACCTCTTTGCTTAATGGATTTAGCTACCATAAATGCTAAGGAAATAAAAAAGAAGGGCTTATTGGATGACTTAGAAGAGTCTGAAGAGATAAATGCGGCCAGTATAGAAATAGATGTGGATGTAGATGGGAAGATAGAAAAATGGCTTCTAATGTTTAAAAATGAAACCCACAATCATCCTACTGAAATAGAACCCTTTGGTGGTGCTTCTACATGTTTAGGTGGATGTATAAGGGATCCACTTTCAGGAAGGTCCTATGTTTATCAGGCCATGAGAATTACAGGAGCTAGTGACCCTAGACAGAGCTTTAAAGATACTTTGACAGGGAAACTTCCTCAAAGAAAGATTACTCAATCTGCTATGGAAGGATATAGTTCCTATGGTAACCAGATAGGAGTACCAGCTGGTTATATTAGGGAGATATATCATGAAGGCTATGTGGCTAAAAGGATGGAAGTAGGGGCATTAGTGGCTGCAGCACCCAGAGAAAATGTAGTGAGGAAATCTCCTGAACCAGGAGATATCATACTATTAGTGGGGGGTAGAACTGGAAAGGACGGATTAGGAGGGGCTGTTGGTTCATCTAGAGAGCATACAGAAGAATCCTTAGAAACCGGTGGAGCAGAGGTTCAAAAAGGAAATCCTCCTTTAGAAAGAAAGATACTTAGGTTGTTTAGAAATGAAAATGTAAGCAAGATGATAAAAAAATGCAACGATTTTGGTGCAGGTGGAGTATCTGTAGCCATAGGAGAATTAGCCGATGGGTTGTTTGTAGATTTGGATAAGGTACCAGTTAAGTATCCAGGCTTAGATGGTACAGAAATAGCCCTATCCGAGTCTCAAGAGAGAATGGCGGTAGTAATAGATGAAGAGAATTTAAAGAAGTTTGAAGAATATGCTAGAAATGAAGACTTGGAAACTACTTTAGTAGCCAAGGTTATGGATAATGATAGATTGGATATGGTTTGGAGAGGTAAATCCATAGTAAATATCTCTAGGGAATTTTTAGATACCAATGGGATAAGAAAGCAAACCAAGGTATTTATAGAAGGTCCTAAAGAGGAAGACTATTTGAACATCAAGCCTAACCATATAGAAGGCAATAGTATAAAAGATGACTGGGTAAGAAATATGTCCAATTTAAATATTGCTAGTCAAAAAGGACTTATAGAAAAGTTTGATCACACTGTAGGAAAAGGAACGGTTCTTATGCCTTTAGGAGGAAAATATAAGGCAACTCCTACAGA
>JAAYRD010000066.1 GCA_012518955.1 Tissierellia bacterium
AAATGTTTATTTAAAATTCAATTAATATCTCTAACTCTCCCATATGTCTGTTATATCATCAAAATTCACTTCCATCCAACTCCTCTTCCAACATTCAATATATTTAACATCATTTGATGAAGGTTCATCTTCACATCTATCAATTTGTATTACAGATGGCATAATAACTGAATCTCCAATTAATATAGCTTCACCACATCGCAATGAAGGTAACATCCCTGTTACTCCCTCTAAAGTATCTGGTAGCAATCTTTTTACATAGTTTTGATCATCCGGATTTGTTAGTCGCATGGCAATAAAATTATTGCATTGAGAAAAAATTGTTTCAGAAATTTCAGATGGCCGTTGACTTACAATTGCAAGAGTCACTCCATATTTTCGTCCTTCTTTTGCTATCCTTTCTATAGCAACTGTTGAACTTCTATATCTAGACAAATCACTTTTTGGTGCATACTTATGTGCTTCTTCATAGACTAATAACAATGGAGTTTTAATTTCTTGATGATGTTTTTTATAATAATAGCCATACTCAAATAATAATCTAGAAATTAAAGACACGGTAACACTAAGTACCTCAAATGGTACACCACTTAAATCTATTAAAGTAATGTTTGATTGTTTTTTTTCAATATAACTTAGTAAATTTTTCAATGTATCTGCAAAGGTAATTTCTTTTGCCTCTTTACCAAAAATAAACTTTAATCTATTATCTTTTATTTTTCTTTCAAAACGAGAAATGAACTTATCTAATGTACCGTCTGCATAGTTTCCTTTAGTTATATTCTGGTTTTTTGTCGGATGAAATTCATAAACTTTTTCAAAAAACTTTTCGATTTTCTTTTCTTCACTTAGCATAATTCCAGAATCTACATTAGTTTTACCGTTATCCAAGGAATAAGATTCATCTATTATCATAATTTTATCTGGTGACTTAGAATTTATAGTTTCATTTTTAAGATTTACTAGGCAATTTAAAACTTCATCAATATCAAAATAAAGTGGGCTATCAAAGTATATATTCTGTTTTCCAGGGTTTTTGATTTTTTTATTTTCAGTAATTATTTTTCTTAAAACTGATGCTTGATTATAATTATTTCTATCTCCAGACTCTAAAAAAAATTCTTCCAATTCATCTGCATTTAGTAGCCAATATGGTAAAACAAAATTACTTACATCAAGTATATTTGCTTCAGAAAAAGCAGCTTTATATTCTGAATGAATATCAAAAAGAATTATATGGGAATTATTTAATCCTTTAACATCTTCATTCTTTATCCTGGCAGCATTTTGCAATATTTTTGCAATCGTATGCGATTTCCCTGATCCACTGGCCCCCACTATTGCTAAATGCTTGTTAAAGAAAAGATTACCGTTAACTGGGACATTTACATCTTTATTACCTGATAACTTAGAAAAGCAAAATTTTACCTTCTCATCAACACTGTTTTCAAAAATCTTTTTTATATAATCTAATTCCGCTGGTTGAACTCTTTTAGGAGGAATAGATAAGGTATCTCCCCCCCTTATAAATTTATTATCCTCAATAATACCTATAGGACTTGCCTCAATAATATATTTCCGTTCTAAATCATAATATAGACTTCCTTTCTCATCTTCCTTTTTAACTTCTATTAGATCTATTGAAAAACTCTCAATAATAGCTATTAAAATAATATCATTGTCGTCTGATATCTGCAAATATGAACCAACCTTCAAATCCTCCTCTGCTATTTTAAAGTCCTCTAATTTTTCAACTGAAATCTTTACTTTATCTGGTTTAACAGATATAACTTCTGCATTAATTTTTTCTTGTTTCATAGTTTATCTCCTTTCTTAAATTATCTGAAGTAGATCTTCCAACTCATCAATTTCAATAAAATAAACTTCTGATGAAATATGTAGGTTTTCATGTTTTTCTTTATAAAAATAATATATCTTTTTGGTCTTGTTGATTTTTTGTATAGCTTGTATAAAATGATCCATTTCGTTAATAAACCTTATTTCTATATTATTCTGCGATGTACATTTTTCAATAAGGTTATTAAGATAAAAATCTGCATGTTCAAAACAAAATCCATCTCGAAAGACATATTCTTCCCACAATAGTTCCTGTTTTAAATCCTTATATATGTTTTTATCTATATTTATTAAAAATATATAAGGAGCAGGAGATTTAATATAAGTAATATCCCCGATATTACTTTTTAAATAGAACTTTTCTCTTAACTTTAAACAAATATTCTTAATTAGAGTAATATTAATATTATAGCTTATATCAATTAAAAAGAATCTTTCCCAATCATTTCTATTACAAGAAGTAAAATACTTCTTTTTTATTAATTCACAGTATTTTTCTTTTCCTAAAAAATCTATATATGAAGTTTCAAAGATAATCTTTTTACTATTAAGTACATAATCCTTTAATTCCCCTTTTGTACAAATACGTTCTTGTTTTTCTTCTGGAGGATTATCCGTTATTTTTTGCTCAACATATTTATACATCAACGGATAATATACTAATGCCTCTTCTTCACTACAATTAAAAATTTCTTTGGTTTTTTCAATAAGTAACATAATTTGATCATAATATTTTTTGGTAAATATTATTTTAAAATTCTTAATAAATTCTCTCTTCAAATCTTCATTAAAATAATATTGTTTATTTCCTATTTTACAATTTCCAATAATCTCATTTAGGTCTTTCAGTGAGAGCGTTTTTTCTTCTTCATCTTTATCTTTAAAAAAAGCATAAAGTATTGATTCCCTTTTATCCACCTTATATGTTTCTAATAACTGACATACTGGCTTTTTGATAGCAGAATTGGTGTAAGTTGATTTCTCCTTATATTTGACTTGTATTATAGAGTTAGCATCACTTAAATCCTCACTTAGTTCTATTTCAACGAAATCAGTATCATTTTCTTTTTCTAAAATATGTATAATCGTTTTATCATACTGAAAACTAAAACCCTTTATCGCATAGTATCCACCATCCAAGAAATTCATACAAAACCTCCATCTTAAGTAATTCTGAAAAACAAATATAAATAGGTCTCAACACTTTTACATTCACAAATCCTACATTTAGAAATACTTTTATATTAGCTGCGTTCCTAAGCTCAAGTTTATTAATATATCCTTATTATTAAAAATTCTACATAACTTGCCAAATCCCTTCTTTTTTAATGAAAGTTTATAAGATTTAATGTTTAATTAAATTAACCACCTACCACTTCACCAAATTCTAATTTTTCTTCCACCTCATTTTCATCCTCATCAATTACTTCTTCATTTTTTCTATCTAAATTCAGCTCCTGATTTAAATTGTCTGGCCAATTTAGCTCTATATTCTTCTTCATAGGGAAAAGTTTTTCATATTCCAATTTTGAGTTTTCTAGGTTCTTTTTATGGTTTTCTATGATTTCTTCTGATTTTGTCATTATACCTTCTAGGTTTTAAATTATATTTTCAATCCTGATCATATTTCCATGGGGCTATCTCCTAACTCTTCTTTGTATTTTAAATTGCCATGAATTATTATCTCATAATTTCCATATAGCATTGATTTTAACAGAGAATTTCTCTGTGATATTCATATTTCTTTTCAATATCCTTAAATAATTTTAAATAACCTATGTACTACTTTGAAATTTCATAAAATACTATCCTCCCTAAAAAAATAGAATGCGACTAGAAAATTCCAGTCGCATTCTACATTACAAATCGCTCTTACTGTGGCGAAACACCTTATATTGTTTTTTATCTAGAGCGTGAAAAGGCCTTTCTCTTGTGCAATACTCCAGATCTTATCAAATCCAGTTTTAGCATCCCTGATAGCTTTTTCTTCATCTATGTTCTTAAAATGTCCATCCTCTATTATAACCTGACCATCAATAATAACTGTTTCAATATCTTTTTGATTAGAAGAATAAACTGCTTTTCTTATAGGATCAAGTACGGGTGCATTGTGTAGTCCAGAGAGGTTGACTACAATTAAATCAGCTTTTGCTCCTGGACTAATTCTTCCTAAATCAGGACGATTTAAGGCTTTTGCACCGTTAAGCGTTCCATATGATACCATATCATGTGCCATTCCAATATATGGATCTTCTTCAACAACTTTCGATAAAAGTGAACCAGTTCTAAGTTCTGTCAGATAATCCACCGAGAATGAATCCGTTCCCACACCTACGTTGATTCCCTCTTTTATAAAATGCTTTAGTGGAAGAAAAATACCTCCCTTTGCAAATGATGTTGTACAGTGGACAATAGTTGTATCCGTCCTCCTAAGCAATGAACGATCGCGTCTATTCGTATAAACACCATGAGCTGCAATTAAATCAGGTCCTAAAAGTTTGACATCGTCTAAATATTCTACTGGCGTCATATTGAACTTTTCTCTTATATGCTCCATTTCCGGTACAGCTTGAGCTAAATGAATTGTTATATTTGAATCTAATTTATCAGCGGTCTCCCGTGTTGCTCTTAATAGTTCTGGATTACATGTATCCGTAGCATGTGGAGCTAATATGGTTCGAATTCTTCCATTATCCATACCATCATATTTTTTATGAAACTCAATTGCACGTTCTAACCCTTCAAATGGTGTACTATTGCTTTCATCATATACAACTCTTCCCGTATCATAGTCGTAATAAGGCATCACCCCAATGCTTGCATATGATTTACCTATATAGGCACGTGCTCCAACCTCTAAAGCATGTTCTGCAAAGAATTCTGCACCTAGACTGCACATCTCAACTATAGTTGTTGATCCCCCTTTCACAAGTCCTAATAATGCCAATCTAACTAGCGCCGATTTTTCTTCCTCTGATAATAATTTTTCGGTTTCAGATTCATTTCCAATATATCCTCCTAAAATATTTCCTAGAGGAAAGAATATTGAATATAAAAATACCGTATCAAGATCTATAGGTATATTACTAGAACCTTTTCCTTCCCCATATGGTGGATAAAGGTCCACTGTAGTACCGTGCAAAGAAGCATCCGCATGGGTATGCAAGTTTATAAACCCAGGCATTACAATTCCAGAGGTTGCATCGATTTCCACATCTACGTGTCCTTTATACCTCCCTGGAACGATATCCTGAATATGATCCCCTTCTATGACTACATCATGATCTTTCAGGATATGGGGTTTGTTTTCAATCAAAGCTAATACCCATCCCCCGCGTACAACAGTAATATTATCCTTATTTTTGTTAGCTTCATTAAGCATTTTAATACCTCCAATTCATTTTTATGGTTGGGAAATCCTAGACTATCTAGGATATCCAGGATTCCCTCCTAGTTTTATATTTTTAATAATATTTAAGTTAATCCTACCTGCCAATAAATATTTACTCACATTGATAGCATCAAAGCTTAAAATGGACCCAACTGGATGGCGTTTGCTATTAATAATAGTATTGCTCCTGCAAGATGCCACAAGCCCATTAAAGGTAATGCCCATTTTACCCATTTTTCATAAGGTACCTTTGCAATACCAACGGCACCGATGCAAAGACCCACAGTTGGATATATTGCATTTGAAAGACCATTACCATATTCCATAACAAGGATACTAACCTGCCTTGTAATCCCCGCCATATCTCCAAGGGGCAACATGATAGGCAAAGTTGCAGCCGCTTGTCCACTACCCGATGGTATAAGGAAGTTAACGAGAACTTGCACTATATACATTCCTAGCACAGTTATTTGATTAGGTAGTGCCATAATTATTGTTGATAAACCTTTGATTATGGTATCTAAAATCTTTCCATCTTGTAAGACAATAACTATTCCCCTAGCAAACCCTACAATCAATGCTCCCATAGTTAAAGATGTAGCTCCCTTTACGAAATCCTCTGCGGTTTTATTCATTCCACTTCCCCCTACAAGGCCAGCTACAATCCCCATACCAAAGAATAGATATGATAACTCCATAAGATACCATCCATGGAAGGCTACTCCATAAGCTAATATAACAACAGCTACTACTAAAGTCGCCAATGCCGCTTTATGTTTAGTGGTAAGTTCCAGATCAGCATCCGCCCCCTGAAAATTCTCAATTAAATTCTCGTCTTCTAAACTATGAACAAGACTTAATTCCGGGTTAGCCTTTATCTTTTTAATATACCTGGCTAAATACCATATTGTAATACCCGTAAATACTATTAAACCTACCAACCTAAAACCTTTCCCTGAATACAATGGCAAATCAGCCATCTTATGTCCCACAGCTGTTGTAAATGGGTTAAAAATACCGGAACTAAATCCAGCTTGTGAACCAGCCACAATTATTGCTACTGCAACAATCCTATCTAGCCCAAGCGATGTTGTTAATAAAATGGCTACAGGTATTAAGGCTAATCCCTGTTCTGCTAGTCCAAAAAGGGAACCACCTATAGCAAAAATGGCTGTTAAAACCGAAATTAAGAAAATTTCCCGACCTTCTAAACGTTTTACCAACGAACCTATGCCTGCGGCAAATGCACCCGTACCCTCAATAACGCCAAAGGCACCACCGACAATGAATAAAAAGAATATTATGTCTGCAGCACTAATCATCCCTCTAGGAACTGCTCCAAACATTTCAAATAAGCCAACTGGGCTAGATTCAATATAATTGAAATTATCCGGATCAAGATAAGTAACACCAGTTTTAGGATCCTCATACGTAGCAAATTCACCTGCCGGAACAATCCAAGTTAAAACGGTACATATTACAATAATTAAAAACAATAAAGCAAACGAATGGGGAACCGTCAACTTTTTCTTCTTCACAGACTTTTCCATAAATTAAACCTCCTAACTTAAAGTTAAATTTAATATCTCTTCTTCCTATTAAAATGTTGATACTTTAAATCCTTGGTAAAATTTTGTAACACTTGCTAGGGCTGTAAAACATCCGAAAACCCGATATATCTTTTCTTTTCAGGATATTTAAAAGACATTATTTTACTTGTTTTCTTGTTTAGATCAACCAATGCTTCCGCTATTTTCACTGCCGCCGTTACCCCATCGAAAACCGGGACTCCTAATTTTTTTTCTAAATCATCTGCAAACTTTACCATTCCTGCACACCCTAGACAAATAGCTTCAGCTCCATCCTCCTCAATAGCCTTCT
>JAAYRD010000067.1 GCA_012518955.1 Tissierellia bacterium
TAACATTATTATCACCTCAGATTTTATAGTTTAGATGATTGTTAGCACTCTTTATCATCGAGTGCTAATCTTAAATTATCATAAATGAAAGTCCTTTGTCAATACCTTTTCCAAAATATACTCTATTCTGGCAATAATTCTACATATACAATATTGGATAGGTCTAAACCTTTAGGGGTAAATTTAATGTTTTCTGTGTCTATATCCAATAAGCCTTGAGCCTCATATCTTTTCAGCACCTCTCCATAAACATCTTCTATTTCCATACAAAATCTATTAAAAAACTCTTTCCTATTAATCCCATCTATCAGTCTAAGACCCATTATCAAATATTCCGCCACTTCCATCCTTTTATCTATCTTCTCTTCTCCTTCTATGGGTAGTTCTTTTTTATCTAAACTATCATAATATCTAGTAAAATCGTTATAATTCCAAAACCTTTTATGATTTAGATTGGAATGAGACGATAGCCCTAATCCAATATAAGGCCTTAATTCCCAATAAAATAGATTGTGCTTACACTCCAATCCCTCTTTGCTAAAATTGGATATCTCATAATGGCTGTACCCATTATCCTCCAATAGTTCTATTCCCCTATGGTACATGGCCCTTTCCAGATCTTCCTCAGGAATTTGTATTTTGCCTTCATGGTACCATTTGTTCATCAAAGTATTCTCTTCCAGTATTAGACCATAGTATGAGATATGCTCCACATCTAGTTGGATTGCTTTCTCCAGAGTTCCTTCACAATCTTTCCAGGTTTGATTGGGTAATCCAAACATTAGATCCACGTTCACATTTTCAAATCCCATATCCCTTACCAATTCATAGCTATTATAGAAATCCTTGGAGCTATGGGCTCTACCTATTTCCCGTAAAAGCCTATCATCTAAAGACTGTACTCCCATACTTATTCTATTGACTCCAACTTCCTTATATATTCTCAGTTTTCCCCTGCTCAAAGTCCCTGGATTGGACTCTATGGTTATCTCTTCTAGTCCGTTACAATTAAAGTTTTTATATATGTGATTTAAAAGTTTGTAAATATATTTTTCTCCTATATAGCTTGGAGTACCCCCTCCTATGAATATTGTCTTTACAGTATATTCCTTCAAAGATTCTTTATATAGATCCATTTCCCTCATTAAATAGTCTATATACCTATCTACACTACCATCCAATCTAGGAAAGGATAAAAAATCACAATAATAGCATTTACTAATGCAGAATGGAATATGAATATATATGGCTATATCCTTCAACTTCACACCTCCTATTAGGAAATTAGAAAAAATTTAATGCACACCCTAGTGTGCATCAGTTTTCATCATATTTTAATACAGCTAAGAAAGCCTCTTGGGGTACTTCAACTGCACCTATTTGTCTCATCCGTTTCTTACCTTCTTTTTGTTTTTCCAGTAGCTTTTTCTTTCTAGATATATCCCCACCGTAACATTTAGCCAATACATCTTTTCTAAGAGCCCTTACAGTTTCCCGGGCAATTATTTTAGAGCCGATAGCAGCTTGAATAGGCACTGCAAATTGATGGCGAGGTATCTCGTCTTTCAATCGCTCTACAATACTCCTTCCTCTTTCATAGGCCTTCTCTCCATGTACTATTATTGAAAAAGCATCTACTAGTTCTTCATTGATCAGTATATCCAATTTAACCAATTCAGATTGTTCGTAGCCTTTAAATTCATAATCCAAGGATGCAAATCCTCTTGTCCTAGACTTTAATGCATCAAAGAAATCGTATATAACCTCGTTCAATGGTAGGTCATAGTGGATAACAACCCTTGTTTCCTCTAGATATTCCATGTTTTTAAACTCTCCCCGTCTATTCTGGCAGAGTTCCATTACAGCCCCTACATGATCCGTTGGAGTCATAATGGATGCATCAACTATTGGCTCCTCCATATACTCTATTTCCGTCTGGTCAGGTAAATTGGTTGGATTCTGTATATATAATAATTCATCGGATTTTGTCTTAACCTTGTATATTACACTAGGAGCTGTAGTCACTATATTGAGGTCGAACTCCCTTTCCAATCTTTCTTGAACTATCTCCATATGCAATAACCCTAAAAATCCACATCTAAAACCAAAACCCAATGCAACCGAAGTCTCCGGTTCAAATACCAGACTAGCATCATTCACCTGAAGCTTTTCCAAAGCATCTCTAACAGAGTTAAAATCCTCTCCTTCAGCTGGATAGATACCTGAGTACACCATGGGTACCACCTTTTTATAGCCAGGTAAAGGTGTATCAGTTGGATTCTCGTGGTCCGTTATGGTATCACCTACTCTAGCATCCTTTACATTTTTAATGCTAGCCACCACATATCCTACATCTCCTGCTTCCAAACAATCCACAGGTTGCTGCTTAGAGGTAGTTACCCCTACTTCCGTTACCTCAAAATGCTTATTGGTAGACATCATCCTAATCTCCATACCTGGTTCCAATTTGCCCTCAACCACTCTTATATGGGATATTACACCTTTATAGGTATCGTAATAGGAGTCAAAAATCAAAGCCTTCAATGGAGCATCCTTATCCCCTTTAGGTGCAGGAACTTTTTTTACTATTTCCTCCAATACAGCCTCAATGTTTAGACCTTCCTTGGCGGATATCATAGGAGCATCAGAAGCCTCAATCCCTATGATCTCCTCTATCTCTTCCTTTACCTCATCTGGTCTAGCACTTGGCAAATCGATTTTATTTATTATAGGTATAATTTCTAGATCCTGTTCCAATGCTAGATATACATTGGCCAAAGTCTGGGCCTCTATTCCTTGAGTAGCATCTACTATCAGCAAAGCCCCCTCACAAGCAGCCAAACTTCTAGAAACCTCATAATTAAAATCCACATGACCAGGTGTATCTATTAAGTTCAAAACATAGTCTTCACCGTCTTCAGCCTTATAGTTTAGCCTTACATTTTTCAATTTGATGGTTATGCCTCTCTCTCGCTCTAAATCCATACTGTCCAAAACCTGGGACTGCATCTCCCTATCCGTTAACAATCCAGTCTTTTCAATCAATCTATCGGCAAGGGTAGATTTACCATGGTCAATGTGAGCAATTATAGAGAAATTTCTTACATTGGTTTGTTTCACTTTCTGCATTTTTTTCCTCCTTAAGAAGTTTCCATTACCCTAAAGAATAATTATAACAGAAATACCCTTAGATGTAAAACAAGATCCTTCGTAAGTTAGGCTTATACTACTCTGCCCGTCTCAGAGTGACAAGAACCCTGTCGTTCTGAGCACTAGCGAAGAATCTTGTGACATGAAAATCAACGGGAACTGTTCCCGTTGATTTTATTCATACTCCTTTAAAATTTTCAAATCAATATAATAGCTTTTACCAAATAAGTCTACTTTTCCCTCTTTGATATTTAGATTGAATATATTTGGATTTTCTAAATAATCTAAATCAGCAATGGTTTGGTTCACCACCTTGATTCCATAAACAGACATACATAAGATGATCAACACAACCATGAGCTTATAAAAGGCCTTCCTCTTTTCTTTTCTATTCCTTTTTCTCTTCTCCATTCTCGTTTCCAAAGACACCACCCTAATTAATTTGCCAAGTTAAATTAAATAATATACTATTCTAACTTGCCAAAATTTTCATCAAGGGGGAAGTATCTAAAGTTGGTTATCCCTTTCACCGTGTCCACTGGAACCGGTCCAAAAAATCTACTATCCTTGCTAGCCCCTTCATCCCTATTGTCTCCTAATACAAAAACATATCCCTTTGGAATCTCCCAATAGTTCTCTCCATATATACTGGTATAGGCTCCCTCACCTATATAATCTTCTTTTAATGGCTTTCCATTTAAATAAACCTGACCATCTATTATAGCTACTGTATCCCCTTCAATACCAATTACCCGTTTAATATAGTCCTTATTATCCGTATCTGGTGCCTTTAAAACGATGATCTCTCCTCGCTTTGGGCCTGAAAAATATAAAGGTATTTTATTTGCAAAAAGTCTATCCTTTTCATGTAAAGTTGGGTACATTGAATTCCCCAATACATAGGTAGTATTAAATATAAAAGTTTTTATCAACACGGCTATTACTATAGCCAATACTATACTCTTTATCCATTCCATGGTTTCGCTTTTATCATCCCTGTTCTTTTCTTCCATAAAAAATTCCTCCTTCAAGTATATTCATATTATACCACATTTTTTAAAATTAAATAAAAGTTTTATTCCTGTATATTATCTATTACCACGCTTAGAATTTCACCTATTA
>JAAYRD010000068.1 GCA_012518955.1 Tissierellia bacterium
GCAAAGATGTTAAAAAATGAAAAAGAGTAGGGTGGGAGTTGAAAACTATGGTTAATATAAAGATAAATGGTATGGATTACCAGGTAGATGACCAGATTACCGTACTTGAAGCTTGTAGATCAGTGGGGATAGATATCCCCACTTTATGTAATGATGATAGATTGGAGCCTCATGCGGCTTGTAGGTTATGTGTAGTAGAGGTAGAAGGCAAAAAGAGCCTAGAGACTTCCTGTTCTCTCAAGGTGTGGGACGGTATGGTTGTAGAGACTCATAGTCCAAGGGTTATGAATACAAGAAAGGATATACTGGATTTACTATTCTCAAATCATCCAGACGATTGTCTTACTTGTGATAAATCAGGAGCTTGCAAATTACAGGACTATTGTTTTGAATATGGAGTTGAAAAAGGAAGCTATATAGGAGAGAAAAAGGATTATCCTATTGATTATTCCAATCACTTCTATACCTTTGATCCAAATAAATGTATATTATGTGGTAAATGTGTCAGGGTATGTTCAGAGCTGCAATGTACCAATGCTATTGGCTTAGAAGGTAGAGGCTTTGCAACCAAGGTAGGCACTCCCTTCGATATGGGATTAGCTCAATCCACATGTGTATCCTGTGGTAATTGTGTGGCAGTATGCCCTGTGGGAGCCTTGATGCCAAAGAGGAAAGAAAAGGTAAGATATTGGGAATTGGAAAGGGTTAGAACAACTTGCTCCTATTGTGGTGTAGGTTGCCAAATGGAACTATTGGTTAAGGGACAAAAGGTAGTGGGGGTAGAGCCAGCCAATGGCAAAGCCAATAATGGACTTCTCTGTGTTAAGGGAAGATTTGCATATCCGTTTATAAATCATCCAGATAGGCTAAAGACTCCCCTAATCAAAAAAAATGGTAAATTTGAAGAAGCTAGTTGGGAAGAAGCTTATAAGCTTATAGTAGATAAAGTTAATGGGATAAAGGAAGATGATGGACCGGAGGCCTTTGCAGGGCTAACATCGGCTAGATGTACCAATGAGGAAAACTATCTATTTCAAAAGCTATTCAGAGCTGTTATTGGAACTAACAATGTAGATCATTGTGCCCGTCTCTGACATGCCTCAACAGTTGCAGGACTTGCAACTACATTGGGAAGTGGCGCTATGACCAATAGTACAGAAGAGATATTGGATACAGACGCCATATTTGTAATAGGGTCTAATACTACGGAAAATCATCCAGTAATAGGAACCTATATGAAGAGAGCTTTAAAAAGAGGTGCAAAATTAATAGTAGCGGATCCAAGAAGGATAGAGCTAGCGGATTATGCAGATGTATTCCTTCAAATACAGCCAGGAACCAATATAGCTCTATTAAATGGAATGATGAATGTAATTATAGATAGGGGACTACATGATAAAGAATATATAGAGGAAAGAACGGAGAACTTTGAGGACTTTGCTGAAATCATTAAGGAATATACCCCGGAAAGGGTGGCAAAGATATGTGGTGTAGATGAAGAGGATATTATTAAGGCAGCCCTTATATATGCAGAAGCTGATAAGGCAGGAATTTATTATGCCATGGGAATTACCCAACATACTACAGGAACTAAAGGAGTAATGAGTATATCCAATCTGAGCTTACTTTGTGGAAATATTGGTAAGGAATCGGCAGGGGTAAATCCTTTGAGAGGACAAAACAATGTTCAAGGTGCTTGTGATATGGGTGGATTGCCAGCAGATCTTCCTGGTTATCAGAAGGTATTTAAACCAGAAGTAACAGAAAAATTTGAAAAAATGTGGAGTGCTAAGCTATCAACCAAGGTTGGCCTTACGGTTTCAGAGATACTTGATGAAGCTGAGGAAGGAAATATTAAGTTCCTATATATTATGGGAGAAAACCCAATGGTTTCAGATCCGGATATCAACCATGTGAAAAAGGCTTTAAATAATTTAGATTTCTTGGTAGTTCAGGATATCTTCTTAACGGAAACAGCTGAACTAGCAGATGTGGTGCTACCAGCGGCTTCCTTTGCAGAGAAGGATGGTACCTTTACTAATACGGAAAGAAGGGTGCAAAGAGTAAGAAAAGCTATAGAGCCTGTGGGAGATGCTAAGCCAGACTGGAGAATATTGATGGATATTATGAATAGATTAGGGTACAAAAATATATACTTGGGTCCTTCTGAAATAATGGATGAAATCAGAGCTGTAACCCCTCA
>JAAYRD010000069.1 GCA_012518955.1 Tissierellia bacterium
ACTGAAGTTGAAGAACAAACTGTATTTGAAGATTAATAATTATAAATTTTAAATGGGTGATGAAAATCACCCATTTAAAAACATAATATATGGGTACATATAATTTATGGAGGTGGAAGTATGAATTACTCTGTAGTAAAAGGAACTAGTTATGTTTTAGTACACGCTGAAGATATGGTTATCCATAATGGAACAACCCAATCTACAGAAAGGGTAGTAAACCCGGATTCAGAATATCTAAAAAAGTTACCAAACCATTTACGTAGCTTTGATGAAGCAGTAAACTATATACCAAACCAAGTTTATATTGGAAATATGAAGCCTGAAGAGCTAAAAAACTATGAACAACCATGGTATAATAAGCCTTTAGAAAATGCTAGTAGAGATGGTAAATTTGGTGAAATAATGCCAGAAGATGAATTTATAGGACTAATAAAAATCGTTGATGCATTCGATTTAGTAAAACTAACCACAGAATTTACCGAAGAAGTAAGAGCTAAATTAGAAAAACATCCTTTAATCAATGAGGAACTATTAGCTAGACTTAAAAAAGGTGATGAGTTAGCAGATATTGAAAAATTGATAGATGAACAAGGGGCAGAAGCTCTATATCTTGATAACAAGGTAGTTGGATGTGTAAAGAGGGGTCACGATGTTGATGCAAACTTAACTGCACATGTCCTATTTGAAAACCTTGTATGTAAAGCATCTGGGGTTTTAGCAGGATTAAACCTTGTTGCTAAAAACGACTTCAACCCTGAAGATGTAGACTATGTAATTGAATGTTCAGAAGAAGCTTGTGGAGATATGAATCAAAGAGGTGGAGGAAACTTCGCTAAAGCTATCGCTGAAATGGTTGGATTTACAAATGCAACTGGATCAGACACAAGAGGATTCTGTGCTGCACCAGCTCATGCTCTAATTGTAGCAGCTTCATTAGTGCAAGCAGGAACATTTAAGAATGTAGTAGTTGTAGCAGGTGGATCAACAGCTAAACTTGGTATGAATGGTAAAAACCACGTTGGTAAAGACATGCCAATCCTAGAAGACGTAGTAGGTGGATTTGCAGTTCTTGTATCTGAAAACGATGGGGTAAACCCAGTATTGAGAACAGACTTAGTAGGAAGACATAGTGTAGGCACTGGATCTTCACCACAAGCAGTAATGAGTGGTTTAGTAACTGAACCATTAGATAATGCAGGCTTGAAGATAACTGATATAGACAAATATTCAGTAGAGATGCAGAACCCAGATGTAACAAAACCAGCTGGAGCTGGAGATGTGCCAGCGGCTAACTATAAGATGCTTGGTGCATTAGGAGTAATGAGAAAAGACTTAGAGAGATCTCAAATAAATGAATTTATGGAAAAACATGGTATGGAAGGCTGGGCACCAACTCAAGGCCATATTCCATCAGGTGTACCATATCTAGGATTTGCCAGAGAAGATATACTAGAAGGCAAGATCAAAAATACAATGATAGTAGGTAAGGGAAGTTTATTCTTAGGAAGAATGACCAATTTATTCGATGGTGTATCTATAGTAGTAGAAAAGAATCCAGGGAAAGCAGATGAGGAAAAAGGTGTGTCCGAAGAAGAAGTTAGAAAACTTGTAGCTGAGTCTATGAGAGATTTTGCTTCTCATCTACTTCAGGATTAGAGGTGATAAAATGGCAGAGAACAATGTTAAAAATATGATAGGTAAGGTCTTTAATGATATAGCAGATGCAATGGAAACTGGTCAATTTGGTGCAAAGGTTAGAGTAGGTATAACTACCCTAGGCAGTGAGCATGGGGTAGAAAACCTAATAAAAGGTGCTGAAATAGCACAAGAAAGGGATCCATCAGTAGAAGTAGTATTGATTGGACCAAAATCAGAGTCTAAATTGACTCAAGTCATTGCTGAAACAGAAGAAGAAGGCTATAAAAAGATGGAAGAAATGCTTGACAATGGAGAAATAGGTGCTTGTGTAACTATGCACTATAACTTTCCAATAGGCGTTTCTACCGTAGGTAGAGTTGTAACACCTGGAAAAGGTGGAGAAATGATTATAGCAACGACCACAGGAACATCATCACCCCATAGGGTAGAAGCTATGGTTAAAAATGGCATAAACGGTATAATAACTGCAAAAGCCATGGGAATTGAAAACCCAACAGTAGGAATATTGAATGTTGATGGTGCAAGACAAGTAGAGAGAGCTTTCAATGAATTAAATGCTAAAGGTTATGAAATAAACCTTACAGAGTCTGTGAGAGCAGATGGTGGTAGCGTTATGAGAGGTAATGATTTACTTGTTGGTACACCAGATGTAATGGTAACAGATACCCTTACAGGAAATATTTTAATGAAAGTATTTTCTTCATTTACAACTGGTGGAAGCTATGAAGCGCAAGGGTTTGGATATGGACCTGGAATCGGAGAAGGATACGACAGAACAGTATTGATCCTTTCAAGAGCTTCTGGAGTACCGGTTGTTGCAAATGCTATTAGTTATGGTGCAAGCTTAGTTAAAGGAAATGTACAAGAAATAGCTAAGGCAGAATTTGAAAAAGCAAACAAAGCAGGTCTTAAAGATATATTAAAAGGATTAACAAAAGATACTAAAAAATCAGAAGAAGACGATGAAGAAGTAGAAGCACCACCAAAGGAAACCGTAACAGGCACAATATCAGGTATAGATATAATGGATCTAGAGGATGCTGTAAGGGCTCTATGGAAAGAAGGTATCTATGCTGAGTCTGGAATGGGATGTACGGGACCAATAGTAATGGTAAATGAAGAAAAGGTAGATGCCTCCGTTAAAATTTTATCTAAAGCAGGATATGTAGCCGGTGAAGGCGATCCTTGTTAAAACACTCTAAGGCTCCAAGG
>JAAYRD010000003.1 GCA_012518955.1 Tissierellia bacterium
AAATCCTCTATAATATTCTTTTCCTCTTCCCTAGTTGATATTGCTAATCTAATAGCTGCCTTCGCCACTTCGGTACTATTATTTTTCATATCTATCATCTCCTTAGGTTAATTTTATTATATCGAAATTCAATATTTATACACTATCCTCAAAACAACAATGGTGCTTAATATCTTTTGACATATGATGGTGATATTATATAATGTTACTATTAATATTACTATAGTATAATCAATTTTCCAAGCTATATTAAAAGAAGGCTTATTTATGACAAGTTTAATCAAACCAGATCAAACCTGGATGTTATGGGCTTTTTTAACTGGATGGGCTGCAGTAAGTATACATCTAGAACAAAAGTACAAATGGGCATCAAAAGTTACAAGCTCAGTTATTGCTTTAACAGGAGCCTTGATTTTATCAAATTTACGGATAATACCTACAGAATCTCCTGTTTATGACAGTGTGTGGACATATGTAATCCCCATAGCGATTCCACTGCTTCTCTTTGAATGCAATATCAAAAAAATATGGAGAGAAAGTGGAAGACTATTGATAGTCTTTATGATTGGGGCCGTCGGAACTTTTTTGGGAGCACTTATCGGATTCTTTGCATTGCATAAATTTATACCTGATTTAGGCTATGTGGCAACCATAATGACAGGATCCTATATAGGTGGAGGAGTCAACTTCGTTGCTTTAGCTGATGCTTTCAATGCACCAAGTGAAATAGTTGCAGCCACCACAATTGCTGACAACTTATTAATGGCCTTATATTTCTTTGTTTTACTTTCTATACCATCAATGGCTTTTTTCAGAAAACACTTCAACTTCATCCATTAATTGATGAAGTTGAAGCTTCGGAAGCAAACCTTAATAAGGAAAACAGTTCAAGTTCTTCAAACGGCTGGAAAGCAACCCAGGTTACATTTAAAGACATTGCATTTGCTTTTGCTAGCTCGGTTATAATCGTAACAGTATCCATAGAAATTGCAGACTTTTTTGCCAGAATAATTCCAACAAGCAATCCTTTTCTCGCAATACTTAATTCACTACTAGGAAATATGTACTTAATACTTACCACGTTAACAATGCTATTGGCAACGTATAAGGCAGATTTCTTCTCCTCGATAAAAGGCGCACAGGAAATAGGTATGTTCCTCATGATTATCTTCATGGTTGTAATAGGGACCCCAGCATCCATACCAGCAATTATAAAAACCGCACCATTACTTCTAGTGTTTTGTGCTATTGTAGTGGCGGTAAATATGCTCGTATTGTTTACTGGTGCTAAGATATTTAATTTTAATTTGGAAGAAGCTATCATTGCATCTAATGCTAATGTAGGAGGACCTGCAACAGCACCCGCCATGGCAATTGCCAAAGGTTGGACATCTTTAGTTGGACCATCGGTCTTAGTGGCGGTATTTGGATATGTCATTGGAAATTATTTAGGAATAATCGTAGGCAATATTCTACTTTAATTTATTTAAACCAGCATATAAACTTTAGGAAGGTGTAGTCATGATATTTAATGGACATTCAGATATATTATCGGACATCAATATACGTAGATTAAATGGTGAAAAAAATGTTTTTAGAAATCACTACTATGAGAGCTTTCGAACATCAGGAGTTACAGGTGTTATACTGGTCATTTGGACCGATCTAGAATATCTCAATAATCCTGAAAAAAGAACCAAACAAATCATTAAATCAATGCTAGATGAATTCTCAGAAGCATCGGATATTCTAAATATTGTTAAAGAGTACAAAGATCTTTATAAAGGAATTGAAGATGATAAAATAAATGTTTTAATAGGCATGGAAGGTTTATCACATATAGGAAGTAATGTGAATTTAATAGAAACATACTACAATGATATTGGCTTAAGACACGCATCCTTAACATGGAATGAAAAAAACCCATTAGCTTCCGGTGTAAGTGGTGAAGGTGGAGTAACAAAACTTGGTGAAGAAGCAATAAAAAGAATAGAGGAGTTAGGGATGCTCTTAGATGTTTCCCATTTGAATGAACAATCCTTTTGGGATGTTATAGAAATAGCATCTGGCCCTATTATTGCCTCTCATTCAAATTCTAGGAAACTTGCAAAGGTTAAAAGAAATCTTAATGATGATCAATTATTAGCAATTGCTAAGAGTGGAGGATTAGTAGGCATAAATGCAGTAGGTGAATTTGTAAACGATGATCCCAATAAACGAAATATTGACGCCCTAATAGACCACATTGACCATATGAAAAATTTAATAGGCATAGAACACCTAGGTTTCGGCTTTGACTTTTGTGACTTTTTACCTGCATCCTCCGTTGGGTTATCGGATTCAACGACAAATTCTGTTGCTATAGAGAACCTCTCATCAGAAGCTGATGTTCTGAACTTGATTAATAGAATGAGATATCGAGGATATAATGAAAGCGAAATAGAATTGATTGCATATAAAAATTACCATAATCTGCTTGAAAAAATTATTAAATAATCCTTGAGGATAGGGGTTAGCCTTCTGGTTAACCCCTATTTTATTTATGCTATAAAATAAATTATACCTACATAATCCAATTGTAATATATTTTTTCCCCTAATTTCGTCAAATATGGAGTATAATATATATTAGCTTATTATTGTAAAAAAATTAGTTGTTAATCAAGTAACCTTTATTAGGAGGAAAGAAGATGAAAATCAATGTTTATGTACTATGTGGAGGAGAATCAGTGGAGCATGAAATATCATTGAAATCTGCTTCAGCTATAATAAATTCTTTGAATAAGAATATATACAATGTATATCCAATATTTATAACCAAAGAAGGGGTATGGTGTAATCTAGGGTTATGGAATAAAAAGATAGATAATCCTGAGGAATTAATAACAGAGTCCTCTGATAACATAACTCATTCCATAGGTCAGTTTTTAGTCAATGATTATAAAGAGGGAGAAAAAAATATTATTATTCCTGCCCTGCATGGAACCAGAGGCGAGGATGGCACTATACAAGGACTCCTAGAATTGATGGATGTTCCCTATGTAGGCAATGAAGTTCTCTCTTCTGCGGCAGGAATGGACAAGGTGATAATGCATGATTTATTTGATAAACACAATATTCCCCAAACAAAATATACCTCTGCTAGAATACATAATTGGAAAGCAGATGAAGAAAAAACCTATTTAGAAATTGAGGAAAAGCTTAGCTATCCTCTATATGTAAAGCCTGCCAATTTAGGTTCCAGTGTTGGTATAAATAGGGTAGAAAATAGGGAAGAATTAAAAGAAGCCTTCAAAGAAGCTTTTCTATACGATGCTAAGATAGTTATAGAGGAGGAAGTTGTAGCCAGAGAAATGCAAGTCTCGGTAATAGGAAATGATCATCCAAAAGTCTCCTTGCCTGGAGAGTTTATTATGGAAAGACCATTTTTTGACTATAATGCTAAATATATCGATAATAAAATAATTCCAGTGGTCCCAGCTAGGCTGGATCCAGAAGTAATGGATAAAGTTCGAGAAACTGCAGTCAAGGCATTCAAAATTCTAAATTGTTATGGCCTTGCTAGGGTTGATATCTTCGTTACAGATAGTAATGAAATATTTGTAAACGAGGTAAATACAATGCCTGGATTCACACCTTTGAGTATGACTCCTGTTCTTTGGGAAGCCACCGATGGAACTACCTATTCTGAACTGATTGAAAAGTTGATAGATTTTGGTTTTGAAAGATATGAACAAAAAAAATCTATATTAAGAACGAGGTGTACTAAATGATAAAACGTAATTTGAGAGATATCCAAAAAATGACCCAAGGTTCCCTTTCAAAAGAAGATTATAAAGACCTTTCTATTGAAGGGGTTTCCACGGACACTAGGAGTATTGGAAAAGGACAGTTATTCATACCTTTAATTGGAGAAAACTTTAACGGTCACAAGTTTATAAAAAAGGCCATAGAAAAAGGAGCTTCGGCCACATTATGGAACAAAGATGAGCCAATCCCAGATATTGATTTCCCTTTTATCCTTGTGGATGATACTCTTTTAGCTCTACAAAGGCTAGCTAAGGAATATCGAAATCAATTAAAGGTTAAGGTAATCGGCATAACTGGAAGTAATGGAAAAACCTCCACGAAGGATATTCTAGCCAGTCTTTTAGGTACTAAATATAAAACTAAAAAAACTATGGGTAATTTTAACAATCATATAGGAACACCCCTTACCCTTCTAGACCTAGATGAAGACACTGAAATGGCTGTTGTTGAAATGGGTACTTCTAACTTTGGAGAAATATCCCTATTAACTGACATGGCTAAACCAGATGTAGGTATAATTACAAATATTGGAGAGGCTCATTTGGAAGGTTTTTTAACCAGAGAAAACATCGCTAAGGCTAAACTTGAAATCCTAGAGGGTTTACCTTCCCATGGCTTATTCATATATTTTGGAGATGAGCCTATATTAAAGAAACAAATAGCTAATATGGAATTTCAGAATAAAATATTGTCCTATGGAACGGAAAAATTTAATGATTATATATGTGAGTTAGAAGTAATGGATCAAAATAGTCTATCCTTCAGTCTGAAAACACCTATTTCCCAGAATTTCTTTGTGCCTATGTTGGGTAAGCACCATATGTATAATGCTACAGCAGCCATAATCGCTGCTAGACATTTTGATATCTCCCTTGAGGCCATACAAGAAGGATTGTACCATATCGACAAGACGGGAATGAGAAATGAGTTGGTATATGCAGAAGGATTTACCATATTAGATGATTCCTATAAATCGAATCCTGGTAGCGTATTGGCAGCCTTGGATACTCTTTATGATTTAGATGAATACGAACAAAAGATTGTAGTCCTTGGAGATATGTTAGGCTTGGGAGAGGATGAGGTTAGAATGCATGAGGAGATAGGCATGAAGATAGATCCTAGTCAAGTTGAGTATATCTTCACAATTGGCTCTCTTGCTGAACATATTGGTAAGGCTGCTAGGATGAACTTTGAAAAAAGCAAAATAATATCCTGTGCTAATAAACCTCAGCTAGTAGAACAATTAAAGAAGGTTATCAAGCCTAAATCCTTAATACTGGTAAAGGCATCTAGATCCCTGGAATTAGAAGATGTAGTAGATAGCTTAAAGAAAGATGTAGTATTGCCGGAAGATAAGGTGGTCTAATATAAAAAGGTGGGGAATTTAAATTCTCCACCTTTTTATTTCAATCCATTGTTTAGGATTACCAATTTAATATCATCATAGGATATGTCCTCTGGAAGCTCTTCTTTTATAGGCCTTAGCTTTTCCAGCCCTACCCTAGCTATAGCCTCCAGTATCTTGCTTTCCTTCATAGGATCATCTATAAACCTAGACCATTGGACTGTTTGTCCATCGCTTTCACATCTTTCCAAATGCTTTATTATGGTACCCGTAGTAAAGTTCCTTTCATCTGCTATCTCCTGTAGGGACAGTCCTTGATTATAACAATCATAGGTTAATTGATATCTATTGGTATTGGTCTTTCCAGTAGGTTTTTCTATCCATTCCCTTTCCCTAGGTCTTATATTGTCTACTCCCTTTTCCATTATATAGTCCTTAATGACTCCAATAAATTCTTCCCCATAGTTTTCATATTTCTTTAGACCCACTCCTTTTATGTCTAAAAAGGCCTCCTTGTCTTGTGGAAAATATGCAGCCATCTCTTTTAAGGTTGAATCATGGAAAACCACATAAGGTGGCAACCCTTTATCCCGGGAAATATTATATCTTAATTCCCTAAGCAGACTAAATAACTCCTCATCAAAATCGTCCACCACAGCTTTTTCAACCTTTTTCATAGGTGCCTTTACTTCCAGTAAATCCTTTTTATGATATACCTTTATTTCTCCTTTTAATACAGGTCCAGATAAAGATGTCAACTTTAGAACTGGAAATCTATCTGCAGTCATCCTAATATAATCCATAGATACCAAAGTCATAACTATTTCCTTTAAAACCGATTCACTATATTCCTTCATAATTCCGTAGGTAGAAACCTTATCCAATCCCGCTTCTAGAACCCTCTTATTTCTAGATCCTCTTAAAACCTGAACTACTATATTGGTTCCATACCTTTGTCCCACTCTATATATACAGGATAGTATCTTCTGAGCTTCTATGGTTATATCCACCATCTCAGATTTGTCTAGGCAATTTCCACAATTATTACATTCATCATTTTCTGGTTCTTCACCAAAATATGATAGTATGGCATTTCTTAAACACTTATTGGTGTGGCAATAGTCTACTAGGTATTGAAGGTTTTCATATAGATTGGTTTCTCGTTCTAAGGATAGAGTACTATTTTGAATTATAAGCTTTTGCTTTACTATATCCGCCGGAGAGTAGAGCAATATACAATCACTAGGCTCTCCATCCCTTCCTGCCCTTCCTGCTTCCTGATAATAGGATTCCATATTCTTTGGCATATTATAATGGATTACAAATCTTACATCTGGCTTGTCTATACCCATACCAAAAGCATTGGTTGCTACAATTATCTTGGTTCCATTGAATATAAATCTATCCTGATTTTCCTGCCGTAATTCCCCCGCCATACCTCCATGATAACCTACAGCAGGTAGACCTTCTTCATTAAGCCTCTTTGCTAAAGCTTCCACCGTTTTCCTTGTAGCACAATATATAATTCCAGATTCACCCTGAAAGTTGTTTTCAAGATACTCCTTTAGATATGCATATTTATTACTTGCTTTTACCACCTTATAAAATAAATTCGGTCTATCAAAACCTATTATGGATTCTAAAGGATTTCTGAGGCCTATCAATTCCTTTATCTCCCCTATTACCTCTTTTGTAGCCGTAGCCGTATAGGCGGAAACAGCTGGTCTATTCCCTATGGAATTTATAAACCTGGGAATTTCAAGATAACTAGGCCTGAAATCGTGACCCCATTGACTTATACAATGAGCCTCATCTATAGCAACCATGGAAACCTCTATATCCCTTATCAGATTGGAAAATAGGTATGTATTCAATCTCTCTGGTGCCACATATACTATCTTATATTTTCCTCCCCTTATGGCTTCTAATCTTTTCCTAAACTCTTCATCTTCTAGGGTGCTATTTATATAGGTTCCCGGTATACCCATTTCATTTAAGGAATCCACCTGATCCTTCATAAGGGATATTAAAGGTGATATGACTATGGTTATACCTTCTAGCAAGATTGCAGGTAATTGATAACAGAGGGATTTTCCCCCGCCAGTAGGCATTATCCCTAGGACATCTCTACCCTGGAGACTTCCTTTGATCAATTTCTCCTGCCCTGTCTTAAATTCTTCGTATCCAAAATAAGTACTTAACGCTTCATATATATCCATCAATATCTCTCCCAGTAATTAATCCCTTCCAGAAAACCCGGACAGGTTATCGGATAACTTGTCCACGAATTAGCTAAACTTCCCACCATATCCGTTTATACTCTTTGAGCATCTTTCTTTCAATCTTTAGCATAATAACAACAATAGTTAATATAAATAATAAAATCCAACTTATAATAAACCACAATAAACTAAAAATACCATTATCAAAATTAATTATCACACTTCCGACTAAGGACATCAAAATTAGAATAGGAATTACTAATTTATTTCTTTTAAAGGTTGCGATATATAAAAATTTCCTATAATCTTCTTTTGACATCGATGTATTTATAACGATTTTAGGTCCTTCCATTTCTCTTCTCCATGCCATATAAATAATTACTAGTGAGTATTTTTCTACTATTGGTGTATTTTATAAAGGATAAACCTTTAATAAAATTTAACTTATTTAAGACTTATCTCTTCATCTTTATACTCCAGTGTGTTTATTGCAAAAAATGATACATATTTCTCCCTATTAATTTCATAATTCACTTCTATAAATATTCCTTCCATAAAAAACTCATCATCTTTATCATGGTATATCCTGTCTTGATTAAGGTATCTCTTTACTTCGTATAGATATATACCTTCTTCACTTTCTATTAATGAATCATTGATTTCTTTTGGCTCTTCTCTGCTATATAGTGTCTCTAAAGCTGATATTTTGATTTTGGGAACATCATCAGGGATTGCTTTAACAGCTTTTATTTCTTCTCCATTTTTTTCAATTTTTTCAAAGGAAATTTTAAGTATTCCTGTTCCATTTTCTATTTTTAATGCTGGCACATCTCCCTCTATATTTCCACTTACCATATCTCTAATCTTTTCACGTTCTTTTTCATTAAAGTTATCAAATTCTTCTTTAGTATATGTTCTTATAATTGGAGTTCTATCTGCTACGTCTGGTATATCTATTAGCATTTTTACATCTGTATTAGATATGTTTCTTTTATCTTCTGGAAGAGGTGTAGTTGCCCAATTTATATATAAAGAAACTCCTACTATTAATAGAAAAACTATTAGTATTGAAAATAATACTTTCTTTCCTTTGATTTTATCCATTTAATCACTCCTAAAAATCTATCTTGCCATCGATTCAAAGCCAATTCTAATCTGTAATTGATCATCGAATCATTTACCTAAGGCAACATAGATTAAATTTGAAACTACATAAATAACAAGTATTACTCCACTAATTGGAATTAATAGGTGGACTTTTTTATTTGTATTCTTATAGTTGATCCATTCATCTATTGCTTGATTTACTAGGACTATAAAGAGTAAGATGGTAAGAAGATTCCTCGGAATGTCAATCTTTAGCAATACAAGTATTAAATATACAACTGATATTATACCTACGATAATTCGTCTTATTCTTTCCATATAATCATCCTTTTCTAATATTGCAAAGCTCGTCATTTATATTGCTAACCAGTCCTTCCCAAGAAAATGACTTTATCTTATCTTTTATTTCTTCAGAGAATTCCTTTTTCTCCTTTACCTTTTCGATTTGGCTCAACATGGCTTCCCTTAGTTTTTCCTTAAATTCCGGTAAATCCTCTTTGACCGGTTTGTCTACATCATATATTCTCGGAAGTGGAACGTATTTTATTATTCCAGACTCCTTTATTTCTTCCCCTAGGAGTGTCATCAATGCAGGTATCTCCGTAGTTACCACATATAGTCCACAGGCTAGGCTTTCTATTGCCATAAGTCCTAGACCTTCATAGTAGGAAGGCATAAGATATATATCCTTTTTCCTCAATTCATCCCCTAAGGCTACCTGATTTTCTACATTGTATAGCCTTATACTACTATCGCCTTCAATATATTGTTCTATTTTCTTCTTGTTTTCCTCATTAGGCCTCCCTATAATATCCAAGGTTATATCCTCCATGTCTAGGGATTTATACACTTCTATTAGTTCGTATATTCCTTTAGACGGGTCTATCTTTGCACAGAATACAAGTCTGATTTTATCATCATATTGCTTTTCTTTTGGAGGATAAAAAATCTTCTGATCATAGCCCCCGCCTATTGCTATTATCCTATTCCTATCTATACCATATTCCTCTACTATTTCATCCTTTTGGTCTTCTGAAGCTGAAAATATACAATCTAGCTCATCTATCCTGTCTACATATTTATCCCTAAGATGTGGATTTATCTTAGCCTGTCTGAGGTCTGTATTGTGACATATTCCAATGATCTTAGTATCTGGAAATACTTCCCTAACCAAAGAGGTCAATATCCATAGATGATGGGCAAATATGATATGGGGATTGAACTCTTCTTTTGCTCTTTCCAGTTCTCTTCTAAATACTTCTCTATAGATCCCTATCATTTCTTCCGTCATAGATGAATATAGGGTATTTTCATAGGGCATAATATCGCTCATGCCAACTATAGGAAAGGGTAGTTCCTTACTTTTAAAGGCTATAGGATATTGATCCCCATTGTCTAAGATGTCCCATTTATATCCATTTTGATATCCAAATATAGCTTTCTGTTCATAGTTATATTTTTTAAAACCCTCTATAAGGTTTGAATAAAATACCCCTGATCCTGTCCTTGCTGGTAACTGTGCTAAAATATGTAATATTCTCATTTTCCTCTCTCTTTCATTTTTATAGTCTTTTTTAATATCCTTTTCCATTATATCACAGTGATATATTTTAAAAAGTGGATATTCTATTGATTCTTCCCCTTTGATAATCCTACATCGCTGAAAGAAATACCAAAGGTGGGGGCATTCTTTTTAGTTTAGATAAATCCTCCTATTATAATAAAGAGTATCTTAAATAAAATTGGATAGCGAAAACATCCACTATCCAATTCCTAAGTAAGAAATTATATGGTATTATAGTAGCATAAAGTCTCTAACAAAGTTTATCAATTTCTTGCGAAAGAGGTGTCTCATGGAAAATATCGAAAACAAAACTAACGGATTTGGTATGTCTGCATATACCCTAAAACTAATAGCTATTATTGCAATGCTAATCGATCATATAGCTTGGGCTTTTGTTCCAACGGCAACTGTTCTAGGACAGGTAATGCATATAATTGGTCGTATTACAGCACCCATTATGGCTTATTTCATATCAGAAGGATTTTATCATACCCGCAATGTAAAAAGATATGCCTTAAGGCTTGGAACATTCGCTCTAATATCCCATATCCCATACTATTATTTTATGAATGGCAAACTACCTATTTCTTTTACCCATGGATTTCAGCTTAAAATTCAGACAAGTGTTATCTATACCCTTTTTCTTGGATTGATTTCACTGATAATATGGAATAGCGAAAAAATAGATGAAAGATTAAAAGTTTTTTTAATTATATTAATTTGTATTATAGCCATACCGGGAGATTGGAGCTTTATAACCGTATTATGGATATTGTTTTTTAATATAAATCGCAATAATCCTGATAAACAGATATCCAGTTTCGTTATAATTTCAATTCCTGTAATGGCATCTCCTTTGATAATGCTTTTCAATAATTATGATGGTTGGTATACACAAGCATTTCATATTGGAATCCCTTTAGCTATACCCTTGCTTAAAAAGTATAATGGAAAGCCTGGAGGCAGAAAAAATTCCAAATGGCTATTTTATATATTTTATCCACTACATTTGCTAATCTTAGGGTGGATGAGGTATAGGATATAAAATAAGAGATGGTATAGAAACCATCTCCTTATCTAGGTATCGCTAGCCTACTTTGATAATTCTATAATATCAGTGGCTACTTTATCTATAAATCTTCTATCATGTTCTATTAAAATCATTGTTGGTGAGTACTCTAAAATCATATTTTCTATCTGAATTCTAGAAATTACATCAATATAATTAAGCGGTTCATCCCAGATAAATAAATTTGCTTTTTCACATATGGACTTAGCTAGAAATATCTTTTTCTTTTGCCCCATACTAAAATTCTCAATAGGAATTTCAAATTGATTCCTGGAAAAACCTAGCTTCCTTAGAATGGTTAAAAATTTTGTTTTATCTAGTTGTTCTTCATTAACAAATTCATTTATATTTCCATTGACATAATGAAATTTCTGTGGAACATAGGAAATAATAAGCCCCTTTGCAATTTCAAGCCTACCTTGCCAAGGCACATCTTTGCCTAAGATTGCCTTTATAATGCTAGATTTGCCACTTCCATTGTCTCCCTTGAATACAATGCAATCCCCATTTTCAACTAAAAATTGTATAGGTTTAAAAATATTACTGTTTCCATATATAATTGTAAAATCTTCTGCATTTATATATGGTTTTGCATGGTGTTCTAAGATATTCATTTGCAATGGCTCGATTGGTTCTATATTCTTTAATAGTTTCTTCTTCTCTTCCACTGCTTTCTCATATCTCATTTCCATAGTCTTTGAACGCTTCATCATTTTAGCTGCCTTATGACCAATATACCCTTTATCTACGGGACCAGAGCCTATTTTGGTTGCCTCTACATTATCAGACCATATAGCCTTTTCCCTTGCAGACTGTTTCAGCCTTCTAATTTCTTTTCTGAGCTTTTGATTCTGTTCTAATTCATATTGATCTTCTAAGTTCTTATTTTGCTCCCAAGTATCGTAAGTTCCTCTCTGGAGGACTATCTTGTTCTTCTCTATAATTAATATATGGTCTACTATACTATTGATAAATTCTCTATCATGGGATACAAGTATAAATCCCTTCTTATTCTCCAAATATTTTGCCACCACTTCTCTGCCATGGGTATCTAAATGATTAGTAGGTTCATCAATAAGTAAAAATCTTTCCTCTTCTGCAAATAGTAAAGCCAATAAGATCTTAGTTTGTTCACCACCGCTTAATACTGAAAATGGGAGATATAAAGTCTCTTCTCTTACTTCTAATAGATTCATTTCCTTTTGCAATCTCCACAATTCAAAATTAGGTTGCAATGTCTCCAATAAATCTAAAGTCATAATATTATAATTATTAACGGAAAAAGGAAAATAAGCCATGGGAAGTGGTTTAGTAATTGATCCTTTATAGGAAAATTTACCCATTAGAAGTTTTAAAAAGGTTGTTTTACCATAACCATTTCTTCCTATGAATCCTAATTTCCAATCCGTATCTAATTTTAAATCTAAATCATTGAAGATAGGTTCTAAGCTTCCTGGGTATTCGAATGTTAAGTTACGAATATTAATCAATGCCATATAAAATTCTCCCTTCATAATTTAAATTTTAGCGAGAATCTATATTTAAAAACAAAAAAAGCTGAGAACAGAAAGCTCTCAACTAAGGATACAAAATAACATTCTAATTATCTTCGATGAAAATTAAATCAATATATTGAAAGAGATTTCTCGCTAAAATGGACACAACAAAATTAGACATTGCTTAAAGCAATAAAAATAGTTGTGCTTATTTAATTCATTATTTAGCAAGAAATATAATCATGTGTACACCCCTTTCCCATTACTGATTAAATTATATCATATATTTTCCCTATTTTCTACAATTGCACTTCGTATATCTCGGACAAGTTATCCGTCCCCTTGTCCGAGACGGATACTAGTCCGCTTTGCTTGGTATTAGTCTAGATATCTGTCCTGCTAAATTTTGTATAGGCATGGTTTGGAGATATACCTTACCTGGTCCTGTCAGTGTGGTTAAGAATAATCCTTCCCCACCAAATAATACATTTTTCATTCCCTTAATAGTTTCAATATCAAAACTTACGGATTGCTCAAACATCGCCACATGACCTGTGTCTACCTTGACTACTTCTCCTGGTTGTAAATCGTATTCTTCAATATGTCCATCCATTTCCAAAAAGACTATCCCTGGTCCCGTTATTTTTTGCAGGATAAACCCTTCTCCTCCAAATAATCCAGCAGCCAACTTCTTCTTGAAATGTACTTCTAATGAAACCGATTCTTCACTGGCTAGAAAAGCATCTTTCTGTGCAATAACACTTTCTCCAGCCTTTAATTCTAAGGCTAAAATTTTCCCTGGAAAGGAAGATGGAAAAGCTATAGTCCCAGGTCCTCTACTAGATGTAAAGGTATTTAAAAATAAGGATTCTCCTGAAAACATTCTCCCTATTCCACCCATTAAACCACCTTTCATATTGGTATCCATTATTATATTATCCGTCATCCAGCCCATAGCTCCTGCTTGGGAGACCATCTTTTCTCCCGAATTAAGTTTGCAAATTACTACAGGTAGATTATCTCCTTTAATTTCATATTCCATAGCCTCTACACTCCTTTATATTCTTTTTTTCACATACATATCCTTATTTTATAATATCATATTTTTATGTCTTTTAGCACTCAAATCCTCTTATATGATATAATTATTTTAAGGTGATATTATGAAAATATTTTTAGATGGAGATGCCTGTCCTGTTACAGATATAGCCATTAGGGTAGCTAAGGAGTATGGTGTGGAAATAGTTTTAGTGAAGAACTATGCCCATGTTATTGAAGACTCCTATGCAACAATTGTTACCGTTGATATAGCTAGGGATAGTGCTGACTTTTATATTGTAAACAATACTGAAAAAGATGATATTGTAATTACTCAAGATTATGGATTAGCTGCAATGGCTCTTTCAAAGGGTGGCATATGTATAAATCAAAATGGACTTATCATATCTTCCCACAATATCGATGAACTCTTAAGCCGACGTCATATAAATCAAAAACTTCGTCGAGAACAGAAAATATATTCAAAGTTTAAGAAAAGAGATAAAAAAGCGGACATTAAGTTTGAAAAAAGCTTAAGGAAGTTAATCATTAGAGCACAAAAAGTATGATATAATCATATTAACAGTATGTGGAAAAATTATAAAGGATGGTGAGCTAGATTGTGAATATTAAAAAAATATTTCTTATCCTCATGTCCTTAATACTTATGGCAGGTTTGATTGGCTGTGTTGAAAACTTTACTTGTGGAGTTCTAAATTGTCAAATTAAGTCCGGAAATGAAATTAGCATTTTCATAGCTACAGACCCCCATCATCTTTCTAAAAAAACCTACGATGACGGAAAAGCTTTTGAGACCTTTCTAACTACCGGCGATGGCAAGTTGCTCCATTATTCTGAAGAGATAATAGACGCATTCATCATGGATGTAAAAAATAAAGAACCAGATATAGTAATTTTTCCTGGGGACTTGACAGGTAATGGGGAAAAGGAAAGTCATTTGGAGTTCGCCGAAAAGCTAAAAACCATCAGGAAACTAGGTACCCATGTCTTTGTAATTCCTGGCAACCACGACATAGAAAATCCTTGGGCCAGAAATTATACTGGGGATCAATTGACTAAAATCGATTCTATAACTAGTGAAGAATTTGCAGAAATATATGCGCCTTATGGATATAAGGATGCTCTATCTAGAGACCCCAATTCTTTGAGCTATCTTGCTACACCCTCAGAGGATATATGGCTGTTGATGCTAGATTCTGCTAAATATAATAGAAATAAAGTAAGAGATGGTCCAGAAATGGGAGGAGCTCTCTCTTCTAAAACTCTTAATTGGGTGGAACAATGTGGCGAACTAGCTGAAGAAAATAATGCAAAACTAATAGCGGTAATGCACCATAGTCTTTTAGATCATAGCGATCTAATAAATGAAGATTATACGATTGAAGATAATGATAAAGCTATAAAGACATTACAGGATTGTGGAGTAGAAATAGTGCTTACTGGTCACATTCACCTACAAGATATCAAATCCTATAATGAAGATGATAAGACCATATATGATATAGCCACTTCTTGTTTAATTGCATATCCAAACCAATACGGGTCCCTTAGATTTGTCCCTAATAAAGGATATTATTATCGTACAAATAGGGTTAATATGAGTAGTTGGGCAAAGGAAAATAATATTTCAGATAAGAATCTAATAAACCTTCAAGAATATTCTAGAGTATTTTTTCAAAAAAGAAGTTATGACAAGTATTATGATTCCCTATTGGAAATTAGTAAGTATTCCGATACAGAGATGAAAGCAATATCTGAAACCATATCTATATTGAACTTAGGTTATTTTGGAGGTTTTAGAAATGACTCTCTTCACCATATTTTCAATACGGAGGGATTCAAACTATTACAAGACTCTGCACCTAATTCTATAAGAGACTATGCTTTGAGCATGTTTAACGATGAGAAAACCGATAACAATAAATTGTTTATTCCTATCAATTTAAATGAAACTGAATCTAAATAATATAAAGTCTAATTTTGAGGAGGAAAGTAATGAATTTTGAAGTTAATAAAATTTACTATGGATTTAAACTTTTAGAAGAGCATAAAATAGATGAGATAGAATCCATCGGGAGAGTATTCTACCATGAAAAGAGTGGAGCCAGACTCCTGCATATAGAAAATGGCGACAATAACAAGGTGTTTTCAATAGGTTTTAGAACACCACCTTCAGATAGTACAGGAGTGCCCCATATAATTGAACACTGCGTTCTATCTGGCTCTAGAAAATACACTACAAAAGAACCTTTCATGGATATGGTAAAGGGTTCTTTGCAAACTTTTATAAATGCAATGACCTATAGCGACAAAACTCTCTATCCAGTAGCTAGCAGAAATGAAAAAGATCTTTTTAATTTAATGGATGTCTATTTAGATGCTGTCTTCTATCCTAAGATCTATGATATACCTGAGATATTTATGCAAGAAGGCTGGCATTATGAACTATTTGATAAAGAAGATGATATTCAAATTAAAGGTGTTGTCTACAATGAAATGCAGGGTGCTTACTCTTCCCCAGAAAGAATTTTGGTAGATAGTATAGATAAATCCCTATATCCAGATACACCCTATCAGTATTCTTCTGGTGGAAATCCAGATGTGATTCCACAACTTACCTATGAGGATTTTTTAGATTTCCATAGAAAGTATTATCATCCTTCCAATAGTTATATATATCTATATGGTAATGGAAATATTGAAGAACAACTTGACTTCATAGATAAAAATTATCTATCCAATTTCAATAGAATAAAAGTAGATTCAAATATAAAAATTCAAAAGCCTTTTACACAGAAAAATGAGTTAGAGGCCTATTATCATATTTCGCAAGAAGAAAGTGATAAAAATCGTACTTATCTAAGTCTGAACTTTGTACTGGGACAAAATATAGATTTAGAAACCTACCTAATGAATAGTATATTAGGCCCCTTGTTAATCGATTCTCCAGCAGCTCCTCTTAAAAAGGCATTACTCGATGCTGGAATTGGCGAAGATATATTTTCCATAAGTACTGGAGGTCTGCAACCTAGCTTTGGTATTGTAGCAAAAAATACTTCGATTGATAAAAAGGAAGAGTTTGAAAAAATCATATTCGATACCCTAAACAACTTAATTGAACAAGGCATCGATAAAAAACTTATTCAAGCCTGTGTCAATATGGTTGAATATGATTTACGTGAAGCATCTAGATTCCCAACCAAAGGAATTATATATAATATTCAATCTTTAGATAGCTGGCTATATGACGGTTCTCCTGTATCTCATCTTCAATATGAAAAAACTCTAAATCAACTTAGGAAAAATATAGATACTGGATATTTTGAGAACTTTATAAAAGAACATATTGTAAACAACACTCACAGTTCATCAGTTACAATAAGTCCTAAGAAAGGATTAGCAGATAAGAAAGCTGGAACTTTAAAAGAAGCTTTAAAAAAGTATAAGAATTCCCTTACTGAAGAAGAAATCAATGCCCTAATCCATGAAAACAATAGGCTTAAAGAAATACAACTATCTGATGATTCTCCAGAAGCTAAGGCTAGTATTCCTAAACTTTCATTGTCAGATGTGGATACTAAATCTGAGATTATTCCTCAAGACATAATGGAAATTGATGATATTACATTCCTTTATCATAATATATTTACTAGCAAAATTGGATATTTGGACATCTATTTTGATATAAGCATGATAGATGAGGAGCTAATCCCTTATATAAATATACTAGCTGGAATTATAGGAAAAATAGATACTGAAACAAAATCTTATTCTGAATTATCCAATGAAATATACAGCCATACTGGAGGTATTGACCTAGGTGCCAGTGTATATATGAAATATAATAGGGATGATGTATTCCATCCTAAATTCATCGTATCAGGTAAAGCTATAGGGAATAATATAATTAAATTATTAGAGCTTATATCCGAATTGATCCTGGAGTCAAAAATAAAAGATGAAAAGAGAATTAAAGAATTGCTCCAGCAGATGAAATCAAGAATAGAGATGAGTATATTCAATAAAGGCCATTCCATAGCTTCTAGGAGAGTTAGCTCTTATTTTTCACCTTCTAGAAAATACCTAGAAAAATTGAATGGATTAGACTTCTACTGGTTTTTATCCCATCTGTTAGATGAGTTTGATAGTAATAGCCAAGAAATTTTATCCAACCTTAATAAGGTCTATAATATGATATTTAATAAAAATAATTTAATCATAAGCTTTACAGGTGATGAAGATGATTTTTCTTTAGTGAAGAATAATTTAAATGTTTTAACTGGAAATATTAACAATGAAAAGTTAGATCCTGTTAAGTATAATTTTTCCCAAAAGAGATCCAACGAAGGCATATTATCGTCTGCCAACGTTCAATACGTTTCTAAGGGATACAATTTTAAAAGGCTAGGATATGACTTCAATGGTAGTATGCGAGTTCTAACCACAATATTGAATGGAGATTATCTCCATAATAGAATTAGAGCCCAAGGGGGAGCCTATGGTGCAGGTATATTGGTTGATCGAACAGGTCATCTAACCACTTTCTCCTATAGAGACCCTAATCTAGATAAAACACTTTTGGTATATAATAATATGGGAGATTATATAGAAAACTTGGAACTAAGCAAGGAAGAGCTAACCACGTATATTATAGGTACCATAAGCCGATTAGATCCTGCCACTACTCCTCATATGAAGGGTCAAATAGCTACAAATCGATATATATCAAATACGAGTCAAGAAGATGTACAGAAAATAAGAGATCAAGTTTTAAATACAAAGCTTGAGGATATCAAGGCTTTTGCACCAGTTCTTAAGGATACAATGGAAGAAAACTATCTATGTGTATTGGGAAATGAGAACAAGATTAAGGAAAACAAAAAGTTATTTAATGAACTAGTTCCATTAAAAAAATAATTTAAGTATTATAGGCTTGTTGATGAACTTTATCTAACAAGCCCTTTCTAATTTGTTTTTTATGGATAATCGATACATATAATCATCCTATAGAACATAATATTAATAATAAAACCTAAAAAAATTTTCAGAATTGTTATGAGATAATACATTTGTGACAAAAAAGTATAAAAAAAGAAAGGCCTCTGATATAATGTTGTTTACCACAACAAACAAAAATCGGAGGGATCCTTTCTTATGAAAACAATTATAACAGAAGA
>JAAYRD010000070.1 GCA_012518955.1 Tissierellia bacterium
ATAATATGCTGGTCCCCCAACTACTTCTCCATCAACTCTATCTACGTATAACTGTGCTAAAACTGCCTCTCCAAATATGGTACCCATTCCGAATAGAGCACTCATCCACATCCAGAAAACAGCTCCTGGTCCTCCAGATGCTATAGCTGTTGCTACCCCTGCTAGGTTTCCAGTACCTACCTGAGCAGCTATAGCTGTTGCTAAAGCTTGGAAGGATGACATACCATCTTGGTCTGCCTTTGCTCCCTTTTTAAACATATCGCCAAATACTTGATTGTTTATCCTTTTTATTTGACGAAATTGTGGAAACCTTAACCTAATAGAATAATAAATACCTGTTCCTAATAAAAGAAAAATTAAAAGCTTATCCCATAACAGACCGTTTAAAAAATCTACTAAGCCTACAAAATCCATAATTAGACCTCCCCTTTGCTTTTTAATTTTTAACTCCTATTGATATATTTGAATGGTGTGTTTATAGTATAACATACTTTTTTTGTGTTTCAAAGTTTTTTTGTGTTTTTTATTTGTTTTCCATAGTTTTTTTGTAGTTTTGTATATAAATTTGATATTTCAATCTTTTATTAAGGTTTTTATAGATGATATATTGTTAAAGAATTAACCTAATTAAGCAAACTCCCCGACCTTTTAAAAACATGCTTGAATTAAAACAAAATGATCAGATAGCCTATATATATGCTCAGCAGTATTCCTCCAGTAAATCTATTTATCTTTTCTTTACGTACTCCTGCTACTATAAAAATTAAGGCAACAAGCATTGCTATGGGCAAATCCAGAACTAGTGTTTGTTTTGATATTATTAGACCTTGCTTACTAACCAAAGCCGAGGCTCCCATTACTACTGACATGTTTATTATATTTGCCCCTAAAATATTTCCTGTAGATATACTTTGTTGGCCTTTAATAGTGGCTGTTAGCCCCGTTACCAATTCAGGTATTGAAGTTCCCACGGCAAGTAATGTAAGGCTAACTACTTGTTTTGGAATTCGTAATATATGTGCAATCTTTACTCCACTATCTACTAGTATATGAGCACCATATACTATAAAAAATCCTCCTAATGTAAATTTAAGCCCATTTAATACAATATCCTTTGTCTTAATCGGTTTTCTTTTTTCTTTTATCTTGTTTCTATTCTCTTTTTTATGTTCTAAAATATTTATTGCTATGAAAAATACAACCAACCCTATTAAAAAATATCCTTCATTATAAGCAACTATCCCATTTTTAGACAATATAAAAAAAACACATAGATATACTATCATCATAATTCCTTTTATAACAAAAAAATCGCTCTTTATTTTTATTGGCTTAATCAAAGCACAAATCCCTATAATGAGAGCAATATTACAGATATAAGATCCAAGTGCGTTTCCAACAGCCATTTCCGAGAGTCCCTCAGTACTAGCTACTGTTGATACAAAGAATTCTGGCAAAGTTGTGGCTATGCTAACAATAGTGGCACCTATTATTCCAGCGGAAATACCCGTTCTTTCTGCCATCCATATGGAAGCATCTACGAATAGGTCTCCACCTTTTACAGTCATTAGTACTCCAATAATAAAGACGATTAGAACTATTGCAATCTCCATATTATCCCCCTAAAGTTTATTTAAATTTTTATTATATATTATATTTATATATATGAAGACATCCTTATATTACAATTCTTTTGTTCTCTTTTTTATATATTCCTA
>JAAYRD010000071.1 GCA_012518955.1 Tissierellia bacterium
CTTCCTACAATAGCAGGAAATATCCCTCCTTCTGAACCTATAGGCATCCCCTTTGGATCATCGAATATAAACTCAAGATTAATGGAGTCAATTCCATTTTTAAATATGTACCCTAAAATAAAAATTACCACAGTAAATACAATTAATATACTTACTGTAATCCATATCCTAAATATATTATCTTTTATCTTTTCCTTCATTTTTATCAATCCTCGTATCTATTAGATATCTATACTTTTTTTAATAAGATATAATACTATATTAACTATAAATAACATTACCATAAGTACAAATCCAGAAGCAAAAAGAGCGTGGTAATGCAAGCTCCCTACCTCTGCCATACCCATTTCAAGGGCAATAAGAGAAGGTATGGTTTGACATTTTTTAAATAGTGCAGGCATTATTGGAGCATTCCCTATTACCATCATAACAGCCATTGTCTCTCCCATTCCCCGGCCCAAAGCCAAAACTGTACCTGCTAAAATACTTCTTCTACTTTCAGGCAGTATAATCTTCCTTACCATATAGGACTTGGAAACACCTAGTGCATTGGAATGCTGAGAATATTCATTATATACCTTCTCCATGGATTCATCACAAGTAGATATAATATATGGCAACATCATTATAGAAAGAACTATTCCTCCTGCTAATACGGATTCACCTGAAGCAAAGGAAAATCTGACCTCAAAAAACTTTACCAGCACTAGTAATCCTATAAACCCATATACTACAGAAGGAATACCTGCTAATATATCCACTATTCCTCTTATGAGTCTTTTAAGATTTTCATTTGTATAGCTAGATAAAACAACGGCAGTTCCCACACCTATAGGTAATGATATTAAAATACCTACTAGAGATACATAGATAGTGCCCAATATTACAGGTAATATAGATAGTTTGTCCAGAGATCCTAGAGGATTCCAAGACTTACCAGAAATAAACCTCAATATAGAAACTTCTTTAAAAAATACAATACTCTCCTTTAATATAAACAGAACTATAAAAGCAAGAAGTAATAAAGAAAATAATGTTAATAACTTTAATAGGAATATAAAAATCTTATCTCTTAGTTTTTTCATATAATCACCTCAAAAAAATTCAAGGGCTTAAGCCCTTGAATTTAGTTAGCTGGCACAAAGCCCATTTCTTCAATAATTTCTGCTCCCTTTTCTGATGTAACTACATCCATAAATGCTTGTTGCTCTGGGGTAAGATCTCCCTTTTTAACTACTATAAGGGGTCTAGATATTTTGTAAGAACCATCTACTATGTTTTCTTTTGTTGGCTCAACACCATCAACCTTTAAAGGTATGAGTTTTCCTTCATTTTGATTAACCATTCCAAAAGACGCATATCCTATAGCATCTTTATTTTCTATTATCTTGGTCACCAGTGCTCCCATAGACGGAGATTGGATAGCGTCTTCCCTAACTTGAGTATCTCCCATTATACTATTTTGAAATACTCCGTGAGCTCCACCACCTAAATCTCGTATAACTACTACAATCTCCTTATGTTCAAGGCTTTCGTCCACTTCATCCCAATATTTATATTCCCCTGAAAATATTTTTTTTATTTCTTCTGAACTTAAATCATCCTTTATTTCATGCAGTGGATTTTCTGGATTTACGGATATAGTCAATGCATCTATACCAAGAGTAAAATCCTTCATATTCTCTCCAAGCTTCTCTTTTTCTTCATCCTTTATTTCCCTTGCCAACATACCAAAATCACTAGTTTCTTCTAATGCAGCTTTAACACCTGCACCAGATCCTCCTGCGGAAACATATATGGCTATATTTTCCTCTGGGAAATCTGGATTTACATTATTCCAAGTTTCGTATTCCTCAATAAAGTCCGTAGCTATGGCTGACATTACAGGTGCTAAGGTGGATGAACCATTAAAAGTCATCTGAGCATTAAAATCCGAGCTCTTCTCTACCCCATTATCTCCTGTATCCTCACTTTCCGTAGGAGCTGCTCCCTGATTGCCACAACCTGTTATAATTAATGCAAAGATTAAAATAACACTTAATAATAAGCCAACTCTTTTTTTCATTCCTATCCTCCTAAATACATTTATTATTTTTCATTCTAAATATCCCTTTATAATGTTAATTTTATAACTTATCCCATTTTATTTCCAATAGATAATATCTATACAAGTTGGCTTTTTTATAAAAAATATCTATACTAACCTCCACCTACTGGTGGAAACAAAGACAGTACGTCGTCGTCTTTAAGCTCTCTATCTAAGGGGCCATCCATTCCGTTCAAAAGAACAATCTTGGCTTCCTCTTTATCAATACTTAGCTTCTCTAATACTTCCAAGATAGTAGTCCCCTCTTCTAATTCCATAACTTGTTTCTTACCTCTTCCTTCCCTAAAATATGCAAACAATCTTACCTCAACTTTTATCAAGTTTTACACCCCTTTCCTGGACCAATTTATCATTATTCTATAATATTTGATTATATTGTCAATTATAAAAGGCTCCTCTGGGAGCCTTTTATCTATTTAGCTAAGCCTAAATACTCTTTATATTCTTCAAGTCCTAATCTTTCCAAAGTTTCTTCAGTAGGTATTCCCTTTTCATCCCAGCCCCTTACTTCATAATATTCAGGAAGCAATTTATCGAGATGATGTACATGACCCTCCGTAGGTCCATCTACTACCGGTTCTTCTAACAACCTCTTTGGAAGTTTATCATGGGTGCTATCAATACCTTCCCTTAAGTTGAATAATTTTTCTAAATTCCATATTCTTTCTCCTGCTTCTAATAATGTTTCATCATCGTATATATCTCCACAAACTGCATTATACATATCCACATAATCAGACAATCCTAATCCAAAGGTGCTGAATACACATACTCCTATGGAATCTATAACAGCTGTTAAATCGTGGAATGTCTTGGCATAGGCTGCTTTTCCTTCTAAGGATAATCTATCCAATTTCTCAGGATATCCCAGTATCTCAGGACTTATCATATATCCCTTAATGTGGCAACCACCTCTATTATTTACAGCATAGGTGATGCCATGACCTTGGACTCCTCTTGGATCATAGGCTGGAAGCTCTTGTTTTTTAACGGTCATAGATAGTTCTGGGGCACCATATGCTTCTGCCAATATATAAGAACCTTCGGCTAGCCTATCCCCAAAACCTTCCCTCAATCCCATTTTCTTTGTCCAACCCACTATAGCTTCTGCATCTCCCCAGTTCAAGCTTAATCCGTCTTCTGCTATATCTTCATCCTTGATATAACCCCTTTGGTAAAGCTCCATAGCCGCAGCTATAGTTGCACCTGCAGATATAGTATCTAATCCATATTCATTGCATAGTAAATTAGCCTCGTTAATGGCATCATAATCATAAACATCACAATCGGCTCCATAGGACCATACGGTTTCATATTCTGGTCCTCCTACAACTGTTCCATCTGCTAATTTAACTACTCTACCACAAGCTATAGGGCATCTATAGCAGGCACTCTTCTTTACAAGGTGTTTCTCAGTCATAGTTTCACCAGAGATTAAATCTGCCTTATCGGTATAGGACCCCTGGAAATTTTTAACTGGCAATACTCCAGATTCATTTATAATATTTACTAAAACAGCACTACCATAGCTAGGCAATCCTCCACCTGCTACAGGATCTTCCCTGAGGATTTTAACCTTTTCTTGGGATACTTTTTTGGTTCTTTCTTCATCAAATAAAGAAACCTTATTTGATCCTTTCACAACTACTGCCTTTAAATTCTTAGAACCCATAACTGCACCTACTCCGCCACGACCAGCTGCTCTGTCCATATCATTCATTACAGCGGCTATAGGCGACAATTTCTCTCCCGCTGGTCCTATAGAAAGGACTTTTACCTTACCATCTTCCTTTTCAAGAATTTCAGTAACCTCACTAATTTTCTTTCCCCATATATGGGATGCGTCCCTAATTTCCACCTTATCGTCTTCAATATAAATATATACAGGTTTCTCAGATTTACCTTCAAATATTATTGCATCGTGACCAGTAGCTTTAAAATTAGGTCCCCAATGTCCACCAGAGTTTGCAATGGCTATTGTTCCTGTTAATGGTGATTTAGTTATAACCATATACCTTCCACTAGTTGGCACAGGTGCTCCTGTTAAAGCCCCTGTAGCTATTATAAATTTATTTTCTTCGCTTAGAGGGTCTACATTTGCCGGAACCTCATCCATCATCACTTTTACTCCAAATCCCCTAGAACCTAAGTACTTTTGACCCACTTCTAAGTCTAATGGTTCTGTCTTTACAGTTCCCTCGGTTAGATTTATTCTTAAAATCTTTCCCATATATCCATGCATAATATGACCTCCTTATAATTTTGTTTGTTTCAAACATAATAATTATAATGTGCATTGACTAATATATGCATAAATTGTGCCAAACAAAAAAGGCTTCAATATGCGATTCATATTGAAGCCTTTTTTGTCTATGTTCCATTATCTAACGTTTTTTAGTTTTATATCGTCCCATTATAGAACAGTGTTCTTTTCTGGATCACTCTATTCCATGCTTTTTAATCTTTCTATATAAAGTATTCCTTCCAATGCCAAGGACTTTTGCCGCATGGGTTATATTACCAGAATACATCTTTAATACCTTAGCTATATGAATTTTTTCTACATAGTCCAGGGACAATTCTTCAGCCCTGGCATTTGTATCTTTTTTTATATCCGATTCCAAGTTACCTTCAGTAATTTTAGTTGGTATATATCCCACATTTACTATTAATTCTATTAAGTTTTCCAACTCCCTTATATTTCCCGGCCATTTATAATCCATAAGTTTATCCATATCAGTCTTAGATATATGAACTTTCTTTTTATTGAGTCGCATAGATATCTTTTCCATAAAATAATCTACCAATAGGGGGATATCTCCTTTTCTTTTCCTTAGAGGTGGAATTTCTATAGGTAGAACATTGAGTCTATAGAATAAATCCTTTCTAAAATTACCTTTTCTAACTTCCTCTTCCAAATCTCTATTGCTAGCAGCTATTATCCTAACATCTACTACCTTTTGACTAGTTGCTCCAACCCTAGAGATCGTGCCTTCTTCTATCACTCGCAATAATCTAGTTTGCATATCATAGGGCATCTCGCCTATTTCATCCAGAAATATGGTTCCTTTATCAGCAATTTCAAATTTACCAGGTTGCCCACCTTTTTTGGCTCCTGTAAAAGCCCCTTCCTCATAACCAAATAACTCTGATTCAATTAAGCTTTTAGGAATTGCCCCGCTATTTATAGCTACAAAAGGTTCCTCTCTTCTATTGCTATAATTGTGTATGGATTGGGCAAGTATTTCCTTGCCTGTTCCACTTTCCCCTGTTATTAATATTGTAGACCTACTATCCGCTATTTCCTTTGAAAAATCTATTAGCCTTTTAAATCCTTCATCATTTCCAATTATCTTATCAAATGTATATATAGCCTGTCTTCCCATCAACTTATTAGCAAGTTTTCTTTCCTTTTTAACATCATTAAATATATAAATTATACCAACTACTTCTCCCTCATAATTCAATAGAGGAGAAGCATTTAAATTAAATCTAACTTTATTAGTTTTAGCATTTACCAATACCTCTTCATCTGTAAAGGTATTATAAGAAGTAATTAAATTTTTCACCGTTGCCCAGCCTTTAAATAGATCCAACACCCTTTTTCCTTTTATGTCTTCCATTCTATAGCCAAACATATCCAGCATCTGTTTATTAACTATTTCAATATTTCCATATAGGTCAGAAATCATATATCCTAAAGGAATAGAATCAACTATCTGATTAACATATTTATATGACTCTACATAGGAATAAAGACTGTCTTTTATATTTACATAATCGCCTATTTTAATATTTCCTCCCTTTTTAACCCTTGTAAATAATGCCTCACTAGCTAGAGGACAGATTTCACCCTTTTTTATTATATTACATTCTGGGAAACATGATTTTCCTATCTCCGTAATTTCTTGGATGGTATCCCCAATTATAATTGTTGAGCCTACCTTCAACTTGTTTAAATTTAAGTCCTTTACCATTATGTTTTCATGAAATCTCTCAGTACAAAGACCCATAAATTCTGTAGAGGAAAGCTTGTTTCTAGCTTTTTCAGACAATATGGATACTTGCCTATCTCCCTCTTTTGAGTGAATATCTCCAATCAGGCCAAAGCCTTCCTTAAAATAACCTTCTTGGATCAATTCCCAAGGCTTATTTTTTTCGGTCTTTATATAGATACCTACTACCTCTCCAACTAGATCATGTATATCCATATTTTAAAACACCTCGATAATATCCCCTGGTTTTACAACTCCACCTTTTATAACTTTAGTAAATATCCCCTCCTTAGGCATTATGCATTTTCCTACTTGCTTAGATATAGCACATCCTGCATGGCATTCCTTGCCTATTTGGGTTACCTCTTGGATGGTTTCACCTATTTTCAACTTAGTACCTATTGGTAGTTCATACAATGTTATGCCTTCCGTTGTAATGTTTTCCGCAAAATTACCATGTTCCAAGCCTTCTATTCCTAGCTCTTTCATCTTTTGGAAACTTTCAACCCCAAGTAGACTTACCTGCCTATGCCATTTTCCAGCATGTGCATCTCCTTCTAGCCCAAAATCTTCAATAAATATTCCTTCTTTTATAGGTTTTTTAATTATACCTTTTTTTTCAGATATATTTATATCAAGTACTTTTCCAATTTTATTCATAATATTACCTTCCCCCACTAATCTTTTTTTCTAACATAATCCCCAGAATTTCCTCCAGATTTCTTTATAAGTTTTATATCTTCAATTACCATATCCTTATCTACTGCCTTACACATATCGTAAATAGTCAATGCAGTTATGGATACAGCTGTTAAAGCTTCCATTTCTACACCTGTTTTACCAGTAGTTCTAACTTCCGCTTCTATTTCAATTGCATCATCCAATATATTGAACCTGATATCTGAACCTGTCAAAAGTATATTATGGCACATAGGAATTAGATCACTAGTCTTTTTCGCTCCCATAATTCCACCTACCTGAGCCACAGAAAGAACATCTCCTTTCTTTATCAAACCATCCTTTATCCGTTTGACAGTTTCACTTTTCATATTTATCCTTCCCTGTGCTATGGCTACTCTTTTTGTATCCTTCTTGTCTCCTACCTCCACCATATGAGCCCTGCCCTCTTCGTTGAAGTGAGTAAAATCCATATTTAACCTCCTATTTGATACATATTCTTATGAACATATTGTCCAGATTCTAGTTTATGGGATTCTGGCTTTTTCTCTATGGCATTTAATATTATCTTCTTTATATCCTGTCCACTTCTTAGGCTTTCCTTTAAATCTATCTCTTCATTAGAGTGTAGACATAGTTTTAGTTTCCCTTGAGCTGTAAGCCTTATCCTGTTGCAATATTCACAAAATTTACAGGATATAGGGTTTATTATACCTACTCTACCTTTTCCATTGGGTAATCTATAATAGATTGCCGGAGATGAGATATCATCTCTTTCTACTTCAGCCAATTCTGGAACCTTGTCCAGTACCAGCTGATTGGATACATAGTATTTAGATTCTAAGTCTATAGCATTTCCTATGGGCATTAATTCTATAAACCTTATATCTATATCCTGTTTTTCCGTCAACCTTACAAAGTCTTCTATTTCATCATCATTAAATCCACCTACCAATACGGTGTTAATCTTAATAGGTTGAAGTCCTTCCTTTCTTGCTGCTTGAATTCCATCTAGTACATCTTTTAGCTTTCTTCTTCCCGTTATATAAGCATATTTATCTTCATCCAAAGTATCTAAACTAATATTTACCCTATTGAGTCCCGCCAATTTTAAATCATGGGCTTGTTCCTTTAAAAGGATTCCATTTGTTGTCATAGCTAAATCCTTTATTCCATCTAATTTCCCAATTCTTTGAACAATATCCAATACTCCATTCCTTACCAAAGGTTCTCCACCGGTAATACGTATCTTGTTTATCCCTAGGGATACGAATGCTTTAACTACTTCCTCTATCTCCTCTATAGTCAATATGTTTTCATGGCAAACTTTAGGTATGCCTTCTTCAGGCATACAATATTTGCATCTTAAATTGCACAGATCCGTAATCGATATACGAAGATAGTTTATTTTTCTTCCATAAGAATCTTGCATAATATGTCCCCTTCCTCATAAGTTTGAAAATAAGTTTTAAAGCTAAAGCAATGTTGCACATTAACATGATTATATCATAACAATTAAGCATGTTTATAAAAATATTAGAATCAATCAATTATTATAATTTCCCCTGTGGCTTCAAAACCATAACCTCCTAGGGATTCAACCTTTTTCTTAAATTCCGGAGATTTTAATACCCTTATGAATTCCTTAACTCGCGGATCCTCAAGTAGATTATAAGGCAATAAAAAATCATAATCTTCATAGGCTATATCTACAAAGTCCAACCCTAAAGCTTTTGCTGCTGAATATATACCCAATCCCGTAGTGGCAGACCCTGTTTTAACTGCTGTAGCCACTGACATATGGGTGGTCATCTCTCTATCATAGCCTTTTATATGGGAGCTATCTATATTTTTTTTATTTAAATAATAATCTAAAAGGATTCTGGTTCCTGCTCCCCTTTGTCTATTTACAAATATCACGTCTTCCCTCGCTAGATCAGTAAAACTATGAATTTTTCCCCTATTTCCTTTTTCTACTATAAAGCCTTGATGCCTTTTAACACCTTTTATAATAGCCATCCTTTGTCCCGAAAAATACTTTTTAACATAGGATAGATTATATTCTCCCGTCTCCATATCCAATAAGTGGATTGGAGCTATATGACATTCCCCTCTTTTCATAGCTAATATTCCTCCCATACTGCCTACATGACCAGAGGTTAAATTCATCATATCCCCAATTACATCCATTATTAAATCGTGGCTCCCTATAGAAACTAAGGTTTCCTTTATTTGATTTATAGGTTTGAGCAATTTTACATCTACTCCACTGCCTGCATCTACCCCTTCTAAAGATTGGGGTATAACGGCAATACCATCTGCCTTTACCAAGCTCATAGTAACCCCTGCACCACTGGATAAAGGTGTAGCAATAAGCTTATCATTTACATAGCCTAAATTAACCCTTACCAACTCTCTACTTTTTAAAGATGAAGTAATTTTCTTTGAAGTAATGGCATTCACAAAATAATCCCTTTCCTCTTTAAGGCCTATGAAGTTCAATATTAAAGGTCTTACAAAGGTTTCAAATACAAGATAGGCCGATACAGGATATCCTGGTATACCTATAACAGGTTTTCCACTTATGATTCCAAGTATTGTAGGTTTTCCAGGCTTCATTGCCACGCCGTGAATTACTACTTCCCCTAGTTCTTCAATCACATTTACCGTATAATCCTTGGTTCCTGCAGAAGAGCCAGCTCCTATTATTAATATATCATTTTCCTCTATCCCTTTTAGTACTGCTTTTTTTATCATTTCATAATCATCTTCTACAGTATCGTATCTTTTAGGTATTCCCCCATCCTCTAAAATCAAGGCTTCAAAAACCCTAGAGTTGGAATCCATTATCTTTCCAACTTCCAATTCTTTAATATCATCTATTATTTCTGTGCCTGTAGGAATGATTCCAATACTTGGTTTCTTATAAACCCTAACTTTCTCAATACCTCCAGATATTAACGCCCCGATATCTATAGGTCTTATCCTATGCTTAGATGGTACTATCATCTCTGTTGCCACTATATCTTCTCCAATAGGCCTTATATGTTGCCAAGGGTGGGCTGCTTTTAGTATTTGAATTTTCCCCTTTTCTATCTCTATTACATCTTCAATCATTATAACTGCGTCATAAGGATCCATTACTACATTTCCAGTATTTACATACTTGAAATCCTTCCCCTCTTCTAGCACTTTGGGACTTGAATCCGTAGCCCCTAAGGTACTGGAGGATTCTACTAAAATACCATCCATAGCTGCTGCATTATAGTTTGGAGATGATACCTTGGCATATATGGCTTCAAAAGTTATCCTGCCTAAGGCGTCCACCACGTCTATCTCTTCCCACTGGGGTTCTATGTTTAATTTATTATAATAGGTTTTTTTAGCTACATCTACATCTATATTGTCAATATAAGTATTTCTTTCTCTTTTTTCCATTGTTGATTCCGCCTTTCTTTTAGCAATTAAAACTATTCTCGTTACTTGTTAAAGTAAAAACACATCCCTATTTTCTCCTTTATACACCCCTTCTTCATGAGCTTTAATTACTATATACCCATGGGAATTAGACAACAAAGTAATCATTCCTGACTTGCCAAAGCTAGGTGTTGCGTAAGTTTTGCCATCTACTTCCTTTAATTTAACCATTTGATAGGTTTCCCTTCCTGAAGATGAAGGAAAATTAAAATCCATTATAGCTTTTGTCTTAGGAATAAAATCTACTACCCCCATCTTCTCCCTTACATAGTCTTCAACTATGCTCTTAAATACTATGATAGAAGATACTGGGTGCCCTGGAAGACCAAATATTAGCTTTCCATTCCCCTCTCCTATAATGGTGGGTTTTCCAGGTTTGATGGAGATTCCATGGACAAAAACTCCCTTTCCATTGAAGGAATCTATTACCTTTCCAGTATAATCCCTAGCACCTACAGAGCTACCACCAGAGATCAGAACTATATCTGAAACATCCATAGCTTTTTTCGTTTCCCCTCTTAAGAGTTCATACTCATCTTTTACTATGGTTTTGCCAACTACTTCTCCACCTAACTTCGTTATAAGAGAATGAAGAGCATAGCTATTTATATCCCTAACCTTTCCTAGCTCAAGGTCTTCATCTAAGTCCACTATCTCATCTCCAGTTGATATAATGTAAAATTTAGGTCTTTTATATACCTCGACTTTAGATATCCCTAAAGCTGCTAATACACCTACCATCTCAGGAGTTATCCTTCTCCCTTTCTTCAGTGCTATATCTCCATCTTTAATGTCATCTCCTTTTAATATGATGTTTTCATTAAGGGATATAGATTTATATACCATAAGATTGGACTCATCTAGTTTCTCCGTATACTCTATCATTACCATTCCATCAGCACCTTCTGGAATCATACCTCCTGTTGGAACGTATAGAGCTTCTCCAGATTCTATAATATGGTTAGGTATCTCTCCCATTTTAACTTCCCCTAAAATATTGAATAGACTAGGTATGGATTCACTGGCTCCATGGCTATCCTTACTCTGTATAGCATATCCATCTACAGTTGAGCGATTAAATTCTGGAACATTTATACTGGAATAAATATCCCTAGCCAGAACCCTATTAGTACATTCTAATATAGATACTTCTTCAGTTCCAAATTCATATTCTATAAACCTTTCCGTTAGCTTTTCCTTAGCCTCTTGAACAGATACTACATCAAAAAAATCCATTCTAATAACCTACCTTTCCTTCTTCAAGATATATAATATCATGGCACAATCTTCTAGACTGTTCCATATTGTGAGTCACTATGATTACGGTTCCTTTTGTCTCCTCATTGAATCTTACTATCTCTCTTTCCATTATCTTTATTGATTCTGGATCTATATTAGATGTAGGTTCATCTAACAACAATAATCTTGGCTCAAATACCAAAGCTCTTGCTAAGCTAACCTTTTGAGACTCTCCTCCCGATAATAGATGAGCTCTTTTATCTCTAAGGTCTTCTATTTCAAATCTTTCAATAATATCATCAACTTTCATTTTGATCTTATCCTTTTTCATCTTTCTAACCTTAAGAGGGTATTCTATATTGTCATATACCTTTCTCCTAAAAAGATAGGGCTTTTGAGAAACTATGGTCATTTTTCTATATATATTTTTGTTGATTAGTTGGCGATTATATTCAACAGTTCCTAAATACTCATCATCCAATCCTGCTACTATATTTAATAAGGTGCTCTTTCCTGAACCATTGGGCCCTATTATCCCAGTTATCTTTCCTTTTTCCATAGTTAAATTGTCTATATCTAGAACTAACTTTTCGAAATAGTACCTTTTTAAGTTTTTAACTGAGACTTGCATCCTAATCCTCCCCACTATATGAATATATTATGCTATTTATTACAAATGATATTATAAGTAAAACCAGGCCTAGAGCTATGGCCATAGGATAATCCCCCATTGAGTTCATCATGGATATTGTTGTGGTTATAACCCTAGTACGGTTTTTTATATTACCACCTACAATCATAACAGCACCTACTTCTGATATAGCTCTCGAGAATGCAGTAACCACATTGACTATTAAATCCAATTTTAATTCTTTTATAGTTAAAATAATTATATCCATTCTATTTCCACCTAAAGTTCTTCCTATTTTTTCTATTTCTTTGCCCCGGCTTTTAGAAAGACTATAGGTGAGACCTAATATCAAAGGGGTTACCAATAAGGTTTGAGCAATTATCATAGCCTTGGGAGTATATAGAAGGTCAAATCTTCCAAAGGGACCTCTTCTAGATAATACTATGGCAACCACCAGTCCTACTATAACCGACGGAATACTCATAAATGTATATAATACTCGAGAAAAAGCTTTTTTCCCCCTAAACTTTTTCACACCTAAATGGATTCCAATAGGAATACATAATAGAGATGATATTATAGTAGCTGTAGTCGATACAATTAAGGATAAAAAAATTATTCCATAGACTTCCTTATCAAAGCCTATGAGCAGTTTTAATGCTTCTTTAAACCCTTCCCATATGTAATCCATAACTTGTCACCACCATATAAAACTTAAGCTGCATATTGCCTATGATTTCCATAGGATAAATATGCAGCTTTGTACTCCATTTGCTTATTATCTATTTTGCATTGGGTGTGAATAATGGCATTCCAAACTCCTCTACGCCAAATTCACCTATTAAATCCTGTGTTTCTTTTGATAATAACCAATCCATAAATTTCTTAGCACCTTCTGCATTTATTTGGTCACTCTTTTCTGGATTTACTGGTATTATACCATACTGGTTAAACAGGTTTTCATCCCCTTCTATTATTATCTCTAATTCCATTGTATCTCTCATATTTAGATAAGTAGCTCTGTCCGTAATAGTATATGCTTGTTTTTCATCGGCTATCTTTAACACATCTCCCATTCCTGCTCCTGCTGAAAGGTACCATTCTCCTTCTGGTTCAATATCTGCCTCTTCCCATATGGAAAGTTCTTTTTTATGAGTCCCGGAATCGTCTCCCCTAGAAACAAAAGTAGCTTCGTTTTCGGCTATAGACTTTAGTCCTGCTAATATATCATCTGGTGAGCTTTCTTTAAGCTTTAATGGATCTTCCTTTGGTCCTACTAGGATGAAATCATTATACATTACATCATGTCTTTCTAAGCCATGCCCTTCAGCCACAAACTCTTCTTCACTCTCTTTTGCATGAACTAGAAGAATATCAGCTTCTCCATCTTTCCCCATTTGTAAAGCTTTACCTGTACCTACTGCTATAACATCCACTTCGATACCTGATTCCTCTTCAAACTTTGGTAATATATAGTCCAATAACCCACTATCTTCAGTACTAGTAGTTGTAGATAGAATTATCCTATCCCCTGCTTCTTCAGGTGTTTCATCTTCTACCACATCTACATCTTCTTCAGGTTCTTGTACCTCTTGGTTGTCCTCTTTTGGTGCACAACCTACTAACATTGTAAAGATAAGTAAAACACTTAAGGTTAATGCTAAAAATCTTTTCATTTTAATTTTATCTCTCCTTTGTTTAATATAATAAAAACAGTCCTAGAAAGGACTGTCAACACACCATATATCACATAAGGTTTCTATATCTTCCTTTCCAAACACGGGAGGTATAAGGATTTCTCATTATACCTATAGGCTTGTCTCTCATAGCTTATCGCCTTAGATAGTCAAACTCGGAAACTTTGTATATTCACTTTTTCATATAAATCCATTAAGTATTATACTTAGCTTCTAGACTATATAATTAAACTACGGGGGATAGTTTTTATAAAATCTTAAAATCAAAATGTATTTATTCTCAATCTTCTATATAATTAGAATATCATAATATATCATGTTCTGCAACGAGGTAATTAAAAGAAATCGTGTCAATTTCTAGAGAAATCAAACATATGTGACACAGACCTCTGAAAAACTTTCTCTGAATAATGCTGTGGTTTTAAAAAATTATTGGCAATATAATCTTAAGCAGCATTTTTAGAGTGATATTCCTTAACTATTTCATTTGGTGTTTTAAAGTTAAGGATTTTTATGATAATTAGATTTAAGGTAACTAGCTCTTTTCTTTGCTACATTTAATTTCAATCAACACTTTTTTTATTTTTTCATACTATTGTTGACAAAACTTTTGATAAAACCTACAATTATACTTAAATAGAAGTTTAATCCTTTATAAGGAGGAATGGCTTTGGAGAGATATTCTAGGAACTTTAATTCTATTTCTAAAGAAAACCAATTATTATTATCTGAATGGGTTGTAGCTATAGTTGGCCTTGGTGGATTAGGTGGGTATGTGTTAGAAAATTTAGTCAGGTTAGGTGTTGGAAGTTTACATTTAATAGATAAGGATGTTTTCGATGAATCTAATCTAAATAGACAAATATTATCCCAGGAGAATAACCTTGGAGTATATAAAGCAGATGAAGCTTATAAAAGAGCCAAATCTATTAATAGTAAGGTTAATGTAAAGACTTTTATCGATACCTTAAATAAAGATAGCGTACACATGTTAGAAGGAGTTGATATAGTAATAGATTGTTTAGATTCGGTGGAAAGTCGGATAGAGTTAGAATCTCTTTGTGATAAAATGGATTTAACTTTGGTACATGGGGCGATCGGCGGTTACTTTGGACAGGTTGCTTTGTCTTCCCCAGGGGATAGAATCTTCCATAAAATATATGGCGAATCTAATATTGATAATAAGTTGGGGAATTTACCTATGACATGTATGGTTACAGCATCCATACAAACAACCCTAGCGTTAAAGGTGCTTTTTAAAGAGGAGGTAGAAAAAGAACTTATATACATTAATGTTGAAGACTTTGAACTTTTGAAAGTTAAGCTTTAATAAAATTCAGTAAAATTTGAGTATATATTCATCTTCTCTCCTCTTACAAAACCGATGAGAGTTATGCCTAGCTTTTTGGCTATCTCTACCGATAGACTAGTGGGGGCTGCTCTAGAAACTACTATGGGAATCTGTCTTTTTGCAGCCTTTATAAGCATTTCCGAAGATATTCTCCCACTGGATAAAACTATTTTATCCCTTGTATCTAAGCCATCAAGTAAAGCTCTTCCAAATATTTTATCCAATGCATTATGTCTTCCAATATCTTCTTCAAATATGATTATCCCATCATCATGACATAATGCACAACTATGAGCACCACCTGTACTTAAAAACAGCTCTGACTTTCTACTAAATTCCCTTATAAGTCTTTTAATCTTTTCAATATCAACTGGCATAGGGTTCTCAATCTGCTTAGATTTAAAGGAATCTATAACATTATAAAAAACAGTCCCTTTACCACATCCAGAGGTAATGGTTCTTTTACCTCTAAATTTTTCACTGAATTTATTCACTTCATCAATGTAAACATAGGCTATACCTTTATCTTCATCTATTCTAATCTTCTTTACATCCGAATAGGAGCTTATAAGGCCTTCAGATTGGAGAAATCCTAAGGCCAAGCATTTAAGTGAATTAGGACTACATAGCAATGTAATTAGCTCCTCATCATTTATGAAAATAGTAAAAGGATATTCTACTATTACCATATCCTCTTCTTTTGAAATTTTATCACCTTTTACCTTAAGAATATCCATGTTTTTTATATCCTTCATCATATCTACCTCAGCTATTGCCCTTTGTAGTTTTTAAAAATCTTTTTAAATCTTCTTTGGTATTTAGATTTAAAAACATATCCCAATTTAAACTATATTCCCTAGCTTTTTCTTCTGCTATATAATGGGTTGATACCTTTGCAACTAAAGAGTTTACAGATCTTTTGCCTTGTAGTAGATGATCTTCTATATCTTTTATCATGGCTTTGGAATAAAAAGCATTGAAAGCTTCTATCCATTCTCCATATCTAGTTACACAGGCTTTCACATCTAAATCCTTTAATTCTTCTTTCATAAATTGTATATAGTCCATATTTATATTAGGCATATCACAAGCAACAAAATATACATATTGACTTTTAGCTTCCTTTAAACCTACATGGATGCCAGACAATGGTCCTTTTCCCACTATTATATCCTTTGTTATCTTGTCACTAAAACCTAAATAGTATTCAGAATTATTGGTGACCACTATTATCTCGTCAAACTGTTGTTTTAACTTTCCTCTTAGATTATCTATCAATCTTCTCTCATCTATTCTCAATAGTTGTTTATCAAAGCCCATTCTACTGCTTTTGCCACCTGCTAATATCACAGCAGTTCCAAACTTTTCCATAGCTATCACCTACCTGGCACAATCACCGGTTTGACCAGTGAGTATTTCCAAACCATGGTATATACTATCAATTATATATTCTAAAGATTCCTTGACCGCCTTTGGACTCCCAGGGAGATTAACTATTAGGGTATCGTCTCTTATTCCTGATACTGCCCTAGATAGCATAGCTCTAGGGGTTATGCCAAGGCTATAATACCTCATAGCCTCAGCAATACCATTGGCCATCCTATTGCAAGCCCTCATAGTTGCCTCTGGTGTCACATCTCTTTTGCTAAATCCAGTTCCTCCAGTGGTCAATATTAGATCTAGTTTTAATTCATCTGCCATATATATCATCTCTTTTAAGAGGACTTCTTCATCATCGGGAAGGATTATAGCTTTTTCCACTACATATCCCTTTGCTTCTACTATTTCCCTTATTACCTTTCCACTTATGTCCTCCCTTTCACCTATAGAACCCTTATCACTAGCAGTGATTATTCCAACCTTAAACATTTTTATCCTCCCCAAGGAAGACTCATATACTCTTCCATTCTCCTATCATATTCATCCTTAAAAAGCTGCTCATGACCTTCTTCCCACTGAGCTAATTTAGTGAACAAAGTTTTAGCATCTTCATCATCAGCTCTTTCTGCTGCCTTTCTATAGAATTCTGCATAATCCCTCTCAATTAAATAAGCCATTCTTAGCACCGTAATATCTGGAATGTCTGATTCCCTTAAGGTTTCATTTATATGCTCCGTTTTCTCTCTATGTTCAAAAATGCTATCCTCATTTCTATCCATCATCTTAGAATCCATTTTAAATGAATCCGTTTCCAAATAGCTATCTAGCTGTTCCTTAATAAAGCGATAATGTTCCATTTCTACTTCAGCCAATTGTAAGAATAGATTCTTCGTGGTGGGATTATCAAATACTTCTGCCTTTTCCTTAAAAAAGTTATGTCCATCTAATTCCATCTGCATAGCATATCTCATTATCTGCTCATATTTTTTCATCCAATCAACTCCCTAATTTTTCAATTTTTACAGCGGCTACCTTTAATTCCGGTATTTTAGCAATAGAGTCTAATGCTGTGTTAGTAAGATAGTTAGCCGCACCTTCAGCGTAATGGAAAGGCATGAACAATATATTTTCGTCTATTATATCCGTAATCTTTGCTGATGTAACTATATCTCCTCTTCTTGAGCTCAATTTTACCTTTTCCCCATCAACTATACCCAATTTATTTGCAGTTACTTCGTTAATCTCTACATAGGACTCTGGAGCTAACTTATTCAGTCCTTCTACCCTACCTGTCATAGTTCTAGTATGGTAATGGTATA
>JAAYRD010000072.1 GCA_012518955.1 Tissierellia bacterium
GACAATGCAAAGTTTACTATTGAATTGATCACACCGATAGCTATAGAAGAAGGATTAAGATTCTCCATTCGTGAAGGTGGAAGAACTGTAGGATCTGGTGTTGTTACTAAAATTATTGGGTAAATAGAATTAATACAAAAGAAGGGGACAAAAGCTCCTTCTTTTGTAGCGCATAGAGAAACATTAGGATTTATATTCCAAATATAGCTTTTGTTATTTGGGGCTGGTATGACATTAGTCGTACCAGCAGATTTTTAATAATAACAACTAGTTTTTATAAAAAAAGCTTGAGTTTTTCCGATGTATATTATAAAATATATTAGTGTTTGTTTTTAGACATTGCGATGATGCAAAAGGTTGCCCTGCACTCAATCCTATAAATAAATCTTAGCATTAAAAAATATTTTCAATCCCATTGCAAATATAGTTATATTGTTTATTTAGTGGATTGAGTGCGGGGGGAATTTTTGTTGAGAATGTCCGGTTAAAAATCGGGCGACTGGAATTGTCATGAATGGTCTAGACCATTCATATAAAAAAGCATCACAACACACCCGGAAGTGTGTATCGGCAATTCCATGTCGCATGTAAAAAAAGATGAAAGAGCATGCGATAGAAGGAGGGAATTAAATGTCAAAGGGTAATAAGCAAAAAATAAGAATTAGGTTGAAGGCTTATGATCACGAACTTTTAGATTCATCAGCTGAAAAAATAGTGGAAACAGCTAAAAGAACAGGTGCAAATGTTTCAGGGCCAGTACCACTACCAACTGAAAAAGAGGTAGTTACAATTCTTAGGGCAGTTCATAAGTATAAGGATGCTAGGGAGCAGTTTGAACAAAGAACACATAAAAGATTGATAGATATCCTTAATCCAAACCAAAAAACAGTAGATTCACTTATGAAACTGAACTTACCAGCTGGTGTGGATATCGAGATAAAGCTGTAGTTTCTTAGAAAGATTACCAATGGTAATCCGCTGTAAGATAATAGGAGGTGCAAATATGAAAAATATATTAGGAAAGAAAATAGGAATGACTCAAATATTCACAGAAGAAGGAAATGTTATTCCGGTAACAGTTATTGAGGCAGGTCCGTTAAAGATAATCCAAAAGAAAACCGAAGAAGTTGATGGCTACAATGCTATTCAAGTAGGGTTTGAAGATAAAAAAGAAAATAGAATAAACAAGCCATTAAAAGGGCATTTTGATAAATCGGGAGTAGAATACAAAAGATATATCAAAGAATTCCTAGTGGATAATTCAGAGGAGTTTGAAATCGGTCAAGAAATCAAAGTGGATATCTTTGAGCAAGGTGACAAGATTGACGTTTCAGGTATATCTAAAGGTAAAGGCACTCAAGGACCCATTAAAAGACATAATTACTCTAGAGGACCAGAAAGCCATGGTTCAAAATACCACCGAGGTGGAGGAGCTAGGGCAGCTGCAGCAGATCCAGGTAGAGTATTTAAGGGAACAAAAGGTGCTGGTAGAATGGGAAATGAAAAGGTTACAGTGCAAAACCTTGAGATAGTGAGGGTGGATGCAGACAGAAACCTATTGCTAGTTAAAGGTGCAGTGCCAGGACCAAAGGGCGGACTATTAACATTAAAAGAAACTGTTATAAAAAAATAACATAACGCTAGAAAGGAGGATATGACATGCCTAAAGTTAATGTTTACAATATGTCAGGTGAACAAACAGGAGAAATCGAGTTGGATGAAAATGTATTTGGCGTTGAGGTTAATCAACATGTACTCTATGAAGTAGTTAAAAACCAATTAGCCAATAGAAGACAAGGAACTCACTCTGCAAAGACAAGAGCTGAAGTAAGAGGTGGAGGAAGAAAACCTTGGAGACAAAAAGGTACAGGAAGAGCTCGTCAAGGAAGTATAAGAGCGCCTCATTGGGTTGGTGGTGGAGTTGCTTTTGCACCAAAGCCAAGGGATTATAGTTATAAGGTTCCTAAAAAGGTAAAAAGACTTGCGATGAAATCTGCTTTAAGCTCAAAAGTTTTAAATGGTGAGATAATTGTATTAGAAGAGCTAACAATGGAAGAGCCTAAGACTAAGGAAATGGCAAATCTATTAGCTAATATAAAATCTGGTAAGAAAGCTCTTATAGTTATGGATGATAAAAATATCAATGTGATTAAATCAGCTAATAACATTCCTAATGTTCAGACTACATTTATAAATACATTGAATGTTTATGATATATTAAACTCTGATACCTTTATCATAACCAAGGAGGGCATAAGAAAAGTGGAGGAGGTGTTTGCATAATGCGTATTCCACATGATTTAATCATCAAACCTATAATCACAGAAGAAAGTATGAATGATATGGCCTTTGGAAAGTATACTTTTAAGGTAGATAGAAGGGCTAATAAATCGGAAATCAAAAAAGCGGTAGAGAGTATATTTGATGTTAAAGTTGAAAAGGTAAATACTATGAATATGCTAGGAAAAGAAAAGAGAATGGGTGTCCATATAGGGAGAAGACCAAATTGGAAAAAAGCTATAGTAACTTTAACTGAAGATTCAAATAGCATAGAATTCTTTGAAGGTATGTAGTGGAAGTTTCATAAGAAGGAGGGAAAATAATGAGTATTAAAAAGTACAAAGCAACTTCCCCAGCAGTGCGTCAAATGACTGTTTCCAAATTTGAAGAGATAACTAAGACAGAGCCTGAAAAATCATTGGTTGTTAGTTTAAATAGAACAGGTGGAAGAAACGCTCAAGGGAAAATTACATCGCGCCATAGAGGTGGCGGTGCAAAGAGAAAATATAGGATCATTGATTTTAAAAGAGATAAAGACGGAGTACCAGGAAAAGTTGCATCTATAGAATATGATCCCAATAGAACTGCTAATATTGCACTTATTCATTATGTAGATGGTGAAAAAAGATATATTCTTGCACCAAATAAATTAAAAGTAGGCGATCTAATTGAATCAGGAGTAGATGCTGATATTAAGGTTGGGAATTGCTTACCACTTAAAAATATTCCTGTAGGTACTACTGTTCATAACGTTGAACTTAAACCAGGAAAGGGTGGCCAAATGGTTAGAACAGCAGGTGCTGAAGCTCAGGTGATGGCTAAGGAAGGAAGATATGCTCAACTTAGATTACCATCAGGTGAATTTAGACTTGTTTTATTAGAATGTCGTGCAACTATAGGCCAAGTAGGGAATATTGAACATGAAAATCTTACAGTAGGAAAAGCAGGGAAAAGTAGACATAAGGGTATTAGACCTGCTGTTAGAGGTAGTGCAATGAACCCAGTGGACCATCCACATGGTGGAGGAGAAGGAAGAACACCAATAGGTATGCCATCACCATTATCTCCATGGGGCAAACCTACATTAGGGTATAAGACTAGAGCTAAGAATAAGAAGTCTAATCGATATATAGTAAGGAGAAGAAAGAAATAGATAATACTGTTATCTGGAAGGAGGAAGAATAATGGGTAGATCTCTTAAAAAAGGTCCATTTTGTGATGACCATCTTCTTAAAAAGGTAGAAGCGTTGAATGAGAAGAATGATAAAAAAGTTATAAAAACTTGGTCACGTCGCTCCACCATATTTCCGCAAATGGTTGGTCATACTATAGCAGTTCACGATGGAAGGAAGCATGTACCAATATATATTACTGAGGATATGGTAGGTCATAAACTTGGTGAATTTGTACCCACTAGGTCATTTAGGGGACATGGTGATAAAACGGAAAAATCAACTGCGTTGAAATAGAGGATGAAGGAGGGAAATAGGATGGAAGCTAAAGCTATAGCAAAATATGTGCGAATTTCACCCTTGAAAGTAAACTTTATATGCGATGAAATCAGGGGAAAACAAGTAGATGAAGCTTTAACAATCCTTAGATTCACACCTAAAAAAGGTGCAAAGGAGCTTGAAAAGGTGTTGAATTCAGCTATTGCTAATGCTGAAAACAACTTTAATCTTGATAGAGATAGTTTATATGTAACGGAAGCATATGCCAATGATGGGCCTCAGCTTAAAAGATGGAGACCGAGAGCTAGGGGAATGGCTTATCCGATATTGAAAAGAACTAGTCATATAGGAGTCGTAGTTAAAGAACGAGATTAGAAAAGGAGGGATAGTTAATGGGCCAAAAAGTTAATCCACATGGCTTAAGAGTTGGAATAATAAAAGATTGGGATTCAAAATGGTACACTGACAAAGAAAACTTTAGTGACTATTTAGTAGAAGATTACGAAATCCGAGAGTATGTTAAAGAGAAATTATTTATAGCTGGGATTTCTAAAATAGAGATAGAAAGAGCTGCTAATAGAATAAAGCTATCAATTCACACTGCTAAACCAGGCATGGTTATAGGTAGAGGTGGGTCTGGTGTAGAAGCATTAAGAAAAGAACTAGAAAAGATAACTGGCAAAAATATAATAGTAAATGTAGAAGAAGTAAAGGTGATGGAATTAGATGCTCAATTAGTGGCAGAGAATATTGCATCACAACTTGAAAGAAGAATTTCATTTAGAAGAGCAATGAAGCAATCGATCCAAAGGACTATGAGATCAGGTGCTAAAGGTATCAAAACATCTGTATCAGGTAGACTTGGAGGAGCAGATATGGCTAGAACAGAGGGCTATAGCGAGGGAACAATACCCCTTCAAACCCTGAGAGCGGATATAGATTATGGATTTGCTGAAGCGGATACTACCTACGGAAAGCTAGGAGTTAAGGTTTGGATATATAAAGGAGAAATACTTCCTACTAAGAAGGTAGAAGATGATGATAGCAAAACAGATAAAAAGAATCCAAGAGGGTAGTTAATAAATAGCCATAGGAAGGAGGAAGACAAAATGTTAATGCCTAAAAGAGTAAAATATCGTAGAGTTCATAGAGGAAGAATGAAAGGTAATGCAACTAGAGGAAACAAGATCACTTATGGTGAATATGGATTGCAAGCTATTGAACCTGCATGGATAACATCCAATCAAATAGAAGCAGCTAGACGGGCTATGACAAGATATGTTAAAAGAGGCGGTAATATTTGGATTAAGGTATTTCCTGATAAACCAATTACTGAAAAACCAGCTGAAACTCGAATGGGTTCTGGTAAGGGGTCTCCTGAGTATTGGGTGGCTGTTGTAAAACCAGGAAGAATTATGTTTGAAATGGGTGGAGTGTCCGAAGAAATAGCTAGAGAAGCCATGAGATTGGCAGCACATAAATTACCTATAAAAACTAAGTTTGTTGCGCGTGATGATGTGCAAGAAAAGGGTGGTGAAGCTGATGAAAGCTAAAGAAATTCGCCAAATGACAGATAAGGAATTGAATACACAGTTAATGGATTTGAAAGGTGAATTATTCAACTTAAGGTTTCAATTGGCTACAGGTCAATTAGATAACCCTATGAGAATAAAGGTAGTTAGAAAAGATATTGCTCGTGTAAAGACCATTATTAGGGAACGAGAACTAGGTATAGGAAAGGAGGTTTAACCTTATATGGATAGGGGAAACCGTAAAACAAGAATAGGTCGTGTTGTAAGCGATAAAATGGATAAAACGATAGTAGTTGCAGTTGAAACGTTTGTAAAGCATCCTTTATATAAAAAGCAAATTAGGAAAACTACAAAACTTAAAGCTCATGATGAGAATAATCAATGTAAAATAGGTGATGAAGTAAAAATAATGGAAACAAGACCATTGAGCAAGGATAAATGCTGGAGACTTGTGAGTGTAATCAAAAAGGCAAAATAGTTCTTATACCGGGAAGGGAGGTATTTTAATGATTCAAACTGAGAGCCGACTAAAAGTTGCTGACAATTCAGGTGCAAGAGAGCTGATGGTTATTAGGGTATTGGGCGGTACTAATAAAAAATACGCTAATATTGGAGATGTAGTTGTTTGCTCTGTTAAATCTGCAACACCTGGAGGAGTTGTTAAAAAAGGCGAAATAGTAAAAGCTGTAGTTGTAAGAACGAAACATGGTGTAAGAAGGAATGATGGATCCTATATTAAATTTGATGACAATGCAGCTGTTATCATTAAGGATGATAATAATCCAGAAGGAACACGTATATTCGGACCTGTTACTAGAGAACTGAGACAGGGAAACTTTATGAGAATAATATCCTTAGCACCGGAAGTATTATAATAGGAGGTGTAAAGCATGCATGTGAAAAATGGCGATACTGTAATAGTTATTTCTGGAAAAGACAAAGGTAAAAAAGGAAAAGTATTAAAAGTAAATCCTAAAGAAAACAAAGTAATTGTTGAAGGAATAAACATGCTTACAAAGCATATGAAGGCACAAGGACCAGGACAAGAAGGCGGAATTATAAGTCAGGAAGGAGCCATTAATGCTTCAAAAGTCATGTATTATTGTGAAAAAGACGAAACAGGAGTTAGAGTTGGAAGTAAATTCTTAGAAGATGGTTCAAAGGTTAGAGTATGCAAAAAATGTGGGGAAGTACTAGATAAATAATCTGTTAACGAGAGGAGGTAATAGGAATGACTTCCAGATTGAAAGAAAAATACCAAAATGAAGTTGTACCAGCTTTAATGGAAAGGTTTCAATATAAGAATGTTATGGAAGTTCCCAAGTTGGATAAAATTGTAATAAACATGGGCGTAGGAGAAGCAAAAGATAACCCAAAGGCATTAGAATCTGCTGTTAACGAGTTAGAGCTCATTACAGGTCAGAAAGCAATTGTTACTAAAGCAAAGAAATCAATCGCAAATTTCAAACTTCGTGAAGGAATGAAAGTAGGTACCAAGACAACCTTAAGAGGGGAAAAAATGTACGATTTTTTAGATAAATTAATGAACATTTCACTACCAAGGGTTCGAGACTTTAGAGGGTTGAAAACTTCATCCTTTGACGGGAGAGGTAACTATGCACTAGGTATAAAAGAACAGTTGATATTCCCTGAAATTGACTATGATATGGTTGAAAACATAAGGGGATTAGATATAGTTATAGTTACAACTGCCGAAACAGATGAAGAAGCAAAGGTGTTTTTAGAGTTTATGGGTATGCCCTTTAAAAAGTAGAGAAGGAGGGAGAATGTTTTGGCAAAAAAATCTATGATTGCTAAACAAAAACGAAAAGCAAAATTTAGTACTAGAGAGTATAATAGATGCAAAATATGCGGAAGACCTCATGGATATTTAAGGAAATATGGTATATGCCGTATTTGTTTTAGGGAATTAGCACATAAAGGTCAAATTCCTGGAGTTAGAAAAGCCAGTTGGTAGTACTAAGGTTATGAAAGGAGGTAGCTAGTCATGATGACAGACCCAATTGCAGATATGTTAACAAGGATAAGGAATGGAAATAATGCAAAACATGATACTGTGGATATTCCTGCCTCAAATATAAAGAAAGAAATAGCCCAAATTTTATTAGATGAGGGATTCATAAAAGGCTTCGATGTAATTGAGGATGGAAAACAAGGGATTATTAGAATTGAATTAAAATATGGTCAATATAACGAAAAAGTAATAAGTGGAATAAAGAAAATATCTAAACCAGGATTAAGGGTTTACGTAAAAAGTGATGAAGTTCCAAGGGTATTAGGTGGACTTGGAATAGCAATTCTTTCTACATCGAAGGGTATAAAAACGGATAAAGATGCAAGAAAAGAAGGTATAGGTGGAGAAGTTGTTTGTTATGTATGGTAATATCAAATAGCTGACATTATTAGGACAGGAGGTGCAATTATGTCAAGAATAGGACTGAAACCAATAGAAATCCCAACCGGAGTTGAAGTTAAAATAAATGATAAGAATTATGTAGAGGTAAAAGGACCAAAAGGTACTATTGGAGAACAATTAAGCTCTGATATGGGAATTAAAATAGAAGAAAATCAAATTATTGTTAGCCGTCCAACGGAAAACAAAAGACATAAATCATTGCATGGTTTAACAAGAACATTGATTGCAAATATGATAGAAGGAGTAATCAATGGTTACTCTAAAACCTTAGAAATTCAAGGCACTGGATATAGAGCTCAAAAGCAAGGGAAAAAACTAGTTCTCAATCTAGGATATTCTCATCCAATAGAATTGGAAGATCCAGAAGGAATAGAGGTAGAAGTGCCAAAGGCAAATCAAATTATTGTTAAAGGCATGAATAAACAGCAGGTAGGTAATTATGCAGCAGTAATTAGAGACTTTAGAAAACCAGAACCTTACAAAGGAAAAGGAGTTAGATACTCTGATGAGGTTGTAAGGCGTAAAGTTGGTAAGACTGGTAAGTAGAAGGGAGTGAAGAAGTTTGCTAAAAAGATTCGAAAGAAATGAAAAAAGAATGGAAAGACACAGAAGGGCTAGACAAAAAATTCATGGAACTCCTGAAAGACCAAGATTGAATGTATATAGAAGCAATAATCATATATATGCCCAGATCATCGATGATACAACAGGTCAAACATTAGTTTCAGCTTCAACCCTAGACAAGGAATTAGCGGAAAAACTATCCTCAACTCATAACAAGGAAGCATCAAAACTTGTTGGTCAATTAGTTGGAAAAAGGGCCATTGAGAAAGAAATCACTGAAGTGGTATTTGATAGAGGCGGATATATCTATCACGGGAGGATAAAAGAACTTGCAGAAGGGGCCCGTGAAGCCGGACTTAAATTTTAAGCAAAGGAGGGAAATAGATGGAACGTTCATATGTGGATCCAAAGGATTTGGATTTAAAAGAAAGAGTTGTTAGTATTAATCGTGTAGCCAAGGTAGTAAAAGGTGGTAGAAACTTTAGATTTAGTGCTCTTGTAGTAGTTGGAGACGAAAATGGTCATGTTGGTATAGGTATGTCAAAGGCTCTTGAAGTTCCGGAAGCTATTAGAAAAGCTATTCAAGATGCTAAGAAGCATATTATAAAAGTTCCAATTGTTGAAACTACGATACCACATGAAATAATTGGTGAATTTGGAGCAGGCAGAGTACTGCTTAAACCATCTAAGGAAGGTACTGGAGTTATTGCAGGTGGACCTGTGCGTGCTGTATGTGAGTTAGCAGGCATTAGAGATATAAGGACTAAATCATTAGGATCAAATAATCCAAGAAATGTAGTAAATGCAACAATGGAAGCTTTGATGAATCTAAAGAGAGTTGAAGATGTTGCTAAATTAAGAGGAAAAACTATAGATGAAATATTAGGTTAGGAGGGGAGTGCAGTGGCTAAAATCAAGATAAAATTGAAAAAAAGTGTTATTGGGAAAGAAGAAAAACACAAAAAAACAATTGAAGCTCTTGGACTAAAAAAGATTGGCCAAGTAGTAGAAAAAGAAGATACCCCTCAAATCAGAGGTATGATAGCTCTAGTAGACTACATGGTTGAAGTAATAGAATAATTGTTAGAGGAGGTGTACCTATGAAACTAAACGAGTTAAGACCAAACGCTGGAGGAGAAACTAGAAAGCGCAAAAGAGTTGGTAGGGGTACTAGTTCTGGACATGGAAAAACTTCTGGAAGAGGTCATGATGGACAGAAAGCCAGATCTGGTGGAGGTGTAAGACCTGGTTTTGAAGGTGGCCAGATGCCATTGATAAGAAGAATACCAAAACGTGGATTTACAAACATATTCGCTAAAGAATATGCTATTATAAATGTGGAAGACTTAAATAGATTTGAAGACAATACTGTAATCACTCCAGAACTTTTAATTGCTGAAGGTGTAATTAAAAGGGGAAGAATTAAAGATGGTATAAAGGTATTGGGAGATGGAGATGTAAGCAAAAAACTTACTGTAAAAGCTCATAAATTTAGCAAAACAGCTGCTGAAAAAATCGAAGCTGCAGGAGGAAAGGTAGAGGTGATATAGATGTTTTCAACTTTGAAAAATGCCTGGAAGATACCAGATATTAGAAAAAGAATCATCTTTACCATGTTAATGCTACTAGTGATTAGACTAGGATCTAGCATTCCAGTGCCATATATGAATAAGGAAATTATAAAGGAGATATTTCAGGCGACTCAGGGAGGAGTCTTGGAATTCCTTGATCTGATGGCGGGAGGAACCTTTAGCAACTTTACTATATTTGCTCTAAATATATATCCATATATTACGGCTTCTATTATTATTCAACTTCTTACTATAGCTATTCCAAGATTAGAGGAAATAGCTAAGGATGGAGAAGAAGGCCGAAAGAAAATGGCTCAATGGACCAAATATGGGGCATTAATACTAGCAGGAATACAGGCTATAATAATGACGAGAGGGTTCTTTCAGCAAGCGGTGATAGCAAAAGGCTTTTTACAAAATACTATAATTGTAGTATCCTTGATAGCCGGTACATCATTTTTAATCTGGATAGGGGATCTTATTTCAGATAAGGGTATTGGTAATGGTATTTCCCTTATTATATTTGTTGGAATCATATCTAGGATTCCTTCGGACATCATAAATTCTATAAACCTAGTAAGGGTTGGAGAATTAAGTATAATAAAAATGATTATATTTTTAATTGTAGCGTTTATAATAATCGCAGTTGTAGTAGCTCTGCAAGAAGGTGAAAGAAGAGTACCAGTACAATATGCAAAAAGGGTTGTAGGCAGAAAGATGTATGGTGGGCAAAGTACTCATATACCATTGAAGGTATCTATGGCAGGAGTTATTCCTGTAATATTCTCAACTTCATTATTAGCTTTCCCCCAAACAATAGCTTACTTTATTAAAGGAGGATCCTCAGAATGGATAACTAAATATTTAACCGTTCAAGGAAGTGTGGGGATATGGATATATTCAATCCTTAATGTACTCTTAATTATATTTTTCACATACTTTTATACGACTATTCAATTTAATCCAATTGAATACTCTAAGAACTTGCAACAATATGGTGGTTTTATTCCCGGAATTAGACCTGGTAGACCAACTTCAGATTATTTAAATAGAGTTATATCGAGAATAACCTTTGTAGGGGCTATTTCCCTTGCGTTAATAGCTTCTATGCCAATTATTTTATCTCATGTATTTAGATTGAACGTTAATTTTGGAGGAACAGCTATAATAATTGTAGTTGGGGTAGCTCTAGAAACTGTAAAGCAGATCGAATCACAAATGCTAATGAGACATTATAAAGGGTTCTTGAAATAAAACAATATGCTCTACTAAAGCTTTGAATTCATTCGAAGGTATCAATATGAGTTTATTCTTTATAAAAGTAGCCTCGAGTTTATTTGAAGATATCCATAGGAGATGATAATATTGAGATTAATATTACTTGGGCCTCCTGGTGCAGGCAAGGGCACTCAAGCATCAGTAATAATAAAGGAATACAATATACCTCATATATCAACGGGAGATATATTTAGGGCTAATATAAAAGAAGGAACGGAGCTAGGCAAGAAAGCGAAAGAGTATATGGACAAAGGCTTATTAGTTCCTGATGAGCTTGTAGTGTCCATTGTAAAAGATAGACTTACAGAGGATGATTGTAAGGAAGGATTTTTACTAGATGGTTTTCCAAGAACTGTAAATCAAGGAGAAGCATTGGATGAAGAGCTAAAGCAAATGTCTTTAGAATTAGATAAGGTAATAAATATAAATGTAGAAAAAGAAGTGTTAATCCAAAGAGCTATAGGAAGAAGGATTTGCAGAGATTGTGGAGCTACTTATCATGTTAAGTTCAACCCTCCTAAAAAAGAGGGTATATGCGATGTTTGTGGAGGAGAATTGTTTCAAAGAGATGATGATAAGGTAGAAACCGTAAAAAAAAGAATAAAAGTCTATCATGAACAAACTGAACCTTTAATTGATTATTATACTAAAAAAGGGTTAATATTAAATGTAGACGGGACTAAGCCAATAGATGCAATCTTTGAAGAAATATCAGAAGCTTTACAAGGATAAATTAAGAGAAAGGCCAAAGCCTTTCTCCAGTTGATTGTTAAGGATATAGTAAATATACCAGTAAAGAGGTGAACTTATGGATTCAACTAGTGATATAACGGTTGGACAGGTGGTTAAATCAAGAGCTGGTAGAGATAAAGGTAATATTTTTCTAGTGTTAAGTATAGTTGATGAGGAACATGTTTTAATTGTAGATGGGGATTTAAGAAAACTGGATAAACCTAAGAAAAAAAAGGTAAAACATCTGACAATATATAATACAATGTTGCCAGAATTAAAATATAAATTAGATAACAATATAAAAATTAATAATGCTTATATTAGGAAATTGCTAGAACCTTTCAACAAAAACTTTTAAAACTGTTTATATAGGAGGTTCGATAATTAAATGTCTAAAAAGGATGTTATTGAAGTAGAAGGTACGGTTATAGATTCTTTACCAAATGCAATATTCAAGGTAAAGTTAGAAAATGGCCATGAGATATTGGCTCATATTTCTGGGAAGTTAAGGATGAATTATATTAGAATACTTACCGGAGATAAAGTAACAGTTGAATTATCACCTTATGATTTGACTAGAGGTAGAATAACCTGGCGAAATAAGTAGCATAGGAGGGATTTAAATGAAAGTAAGACCATCAGTAAAAAAGATATGTGAAAAATGTAAGGTTATTAAAAGAAAAGGAAGAGTAATGGTAATTTGTGAAAATCCTAGACATAAACAAAAGCAAGGTTGATGCAAGCTTTTAGTTTTATGTAATATAGAATGAGTCTACTTGTTTATATTGATGGATATAACTAGGAGGTGTAAATAATAATGGCTAGAATTGCAGGCGTTGATTTGCCAAGAGATAAAAGAATAGAAGTTGGTCTAACCTATATTTATGGGATAGGTAGATCCAGATCTAACGAGATATTAAAAGAAGCAGGTGTAGATCCAAATACTAGAGTAAAGGATCTGACTGAAGCTGAAGTTAACACAATAAGAAATATAATAAACAATTATAATGTTGAAGGTGATTTAAGAAGAGATATTGCCTTGAACTTAAAAAGATTAAGAGAAATTAATTGTTATAGAGGAATAAGACATAGAAGGGGACTTCCAGCAAGAGGACAAAGAACAAAGACAAATGCAAGAACCAAGAAGGGTCCCAAGAGAGTTGCAGGTAAAAAGTAGATAAAGGAGGGAATATAATTGGCAGCTAAAAAAGCTAGAGCTACTCGTGTTAGAAGAAGAGAGCGTAAAAATGTAGAGAGAGGTCAAGCCCATATCTCATCAACATTTAATAATACAATGGTTACTTTAACAGACTTACAAGGAAATGTATTATCATGGGCAAGTGCTGGACAGCTAGGATTTAGAGGTTCAAGAAAATCCACTCCTTTTGCGGCACAACAAGCTGCAGAAGAAGCGGCAAAAAAAGCTATGGAACATGGATTAAAGAGTGTTGAAGTATATGTTAAGGGACCAGGCTCAGGTAGAGAAGCAGCAATAAGGTCTCTTCAAGCAACAGGATTAGAAGTAAACCTTATAAAGGATGTTACTCCTATTCCACACAATGGATGTAGACCACCAAAGCGTAGAAGAGTTTAATATATAGGAGGTGTAGAGATATGGCAAGATATACAGGGCCAGTATGTAGATTATGTCGTAGGGAAGGACAAAAGTTATATTTAAAAGGAGACAAATGTTATACAGATAAATGCCCAGTTTCAAAGAGAAATTTCCCACCAGGACAACATGGACAATCGAGAAAAAAGGTAACAGAATATGGGTTACAGTTAAGAGAAAAACAAAAAGTTCGTAGATTTTATGGGATACAGGAATCTCAAATGAGAAAGTATTTTGGTATGGCAGATAGAATGCAAGGTATTACAGGGGAGAACCTATTGAAGTTATTAGAGTTAAGATTAGACAATGTAATATATAGAATGGGATTTGCATCTTCAAGGGCTGAAGCAAGGCAATTAGTGACTCATGGACATTTCTTAGTCAATGGAAGCAAAATGGATATTCCATCATCTATTTTGAAAGTTGGGGACGTTATTGAAGTAAAAGGTAGAAGCAAAAATAGTCCTAAATTTAAAGAAGCTGTAGAAAATCATAAAGGAAGTACAGTTGGATGGTTAGATGTAACTGTTGAAGAAATGAAGGGTAGGATCGTAACTGAACCAACTAGAGAAGACATTGATATTCCAATAGAGGAACACTTGATTGTTGAGTTGTATTCTAAATAATAATATCTATAATAGAATCAGTTACCCTCGTCCTTTGGTAATAAAATATATAAGGAGGGTTAATGTTAATGATAGAAATTGAAAAACCGAGAATAGAGATTATTGAAGTCAATGAAGATAACACTTATGGGAAATTTGTTGTGGAGCCTCTTGAAAGAGGGTATGGCACCACTATAGGAAATAGCTTAAGACGAGTATTGCTCTCGTCGTTACCGGGAGCCGCCATATCCTCCATAAAAATTCAAGGAGTTTTACATGAGTTTTCAACAGTACCAGGTGTATTGGAAGATGTTCCTGAGATAATATTGAATATAAAGGATATAGCGGCTAAACTATATTCGGATGAACCGGTAACTCTAAGGTTGGAAGTAGATGGTCCACAAGTAGTAACAGCTGGTGATATTATCACAGGACCAGATGTTGAAATCCTCAATAAGGACCAATATATAGCTACTGTTAATGAAGATGGAAGATTAGATATGGAACTAGAAATGATAAAGGGCAGAGGCTATAGTACTGCTGAAAGGAATAAAAGAGAGAATCAATCAGTGGGAGCGATTCCCATAGATTCATCATTTACTCCTGTAAACAAGGTCAACTTTACAGTTGAAGACACTAGGGTAGGTCAAATAACGGATTATGATAAATTAACATTGGAAGTATGGACAAATGGTACTATAAAACCTGAGGAAGCAACTTCCCTAGGAGCAAAAATACTTACTGAGCATTTAAATTTATTTATTGGATTAACGGATCATGTAAGTGATGTTGAAATAATGGTAGAAAAAGAGGAAGATCAAAAAGAAAAAGTACTAGAAATGACTGTAGAAGAATTAGATCTCTCAGTAAGAAGTTATAACTGTTTAAAGACAGCTGGAATAAATACGGTAGATGAATTAATTCAAAGAACCGAAGAAGATATGATGAAGGTGAGAAACCTAGGTAAAAAATCTCTGGCAGAGGTTAAAGGTAAGCTTGCTGAACTAGATTTATCCTTGAGAAAAATTGATGAATAGCAAGGCATGAAGGAGGGATATACATGGCTACATTAAGAAAACTTGGTCGCCGCACAGATCATAGAAAGGCAATGCTAAGGAATCAGGTAACTAGTCTATTAAGATATGGTAAAATAGAAACGACTCTTACTAGGGCAAAAGAAACACAAAGAATGGCTGAAAAGATGATTACCCTTGGCAAAAGAGGAGACTTACATGCCAGAAGGCAGGTTTTAGCATATATATATGATGAAGATGTTGTAACTAAATTATTTGATGAAATAGCACCTAATTATTCCGAAAGAAATGGCGGATATACTAGAGTAATGAAACTGGGTCCTCGCAGAGGCGATGGGGCAGAGATAGCTATTTTGGAATTAGTATAATTGGTGGGGGATTAAGTTTTTAACTTAGTCCCTTTTATAATTGATTAAGTCTTACTTATTATCCCTGACATAATTAGTAATTAAATGAGCTTATTCAATTGAATTGAACCCAGTGCTATGTTATATTAGATTATGTAAATAATTTAAAGTTAGGGGATTAAAATGGAAAACTATATGATAAATATGCAAAATGTAACTTATGAATATACATCTATAGGAGAAGAAGAGCAGTTAATAGCAGTAAAAAATGTGGATATTACCGTTAAAAGAGGAGAACATTTAGTAATACTTGGACATAATGGTTCTGGTAAATCCACATTAGCCAAATTGATGAATGGTTTATTATTGCCTACTGAAGGAGATGTATATGTCAACAATATGAACACAAAGGATATAGAAAAGATTTGGGATATAAGGCAAACGGCAGGTATGGTTTTTCAAAATCCAGATAATCAAATGGTAGCAACTATTGTAGAAGAGGATGTAGCCTTTGGACCAGAAAATCAAGGTATCCCTCCTTTAGAAATTAGAAAAAGAGTAGATGAAGCATTAAAAATAGTAGAAATGGAAGACTATAAGAAACATGCACCACATCTATTGTCAGGTGGACAGAAACAAAGAGTTGCAATAGCGGGGATTTTAGCTATGAAGCCAGATTGTATTATACTTGATGAACCTACAGCTATGCTAGATCCAACGGGAAGAAGAGAAATAATAAGTACTATAAAAAAGTTAAACAAGACTGAGAACAAGACTATAATTCATATAACCCACTATATGGACGAAGCCGTAGAAGCAGACAGGGTACTCGTAATGGAGCAAGGAGAAATTGTTATGGAAGGTACCCCTAGGGAAATCTTCAGCCAAGTAGAAAAGATTAAACTACTTGGTTTGGACGTACCACAAGTGACTGAATTAGCTTATGAATTAAAAAAAGAAGGAATAGATGTACCTCAGAATATATTAACTGTAGAGGAGCTGATGGATGTCCTATGATAATTACATTGGAAAATTTAAATTATATATACAATCCAAATACCCCTTTCGAAAAGAAGGCTTTAGATAATGTAAGTTTAAATATAAATGAAGGGGATTTTATTGGATTAATAGGGCATACAGGCTCGGGAAAATCTACTTTAGTTCAACATTTAAATGGTTTGATGAGGCCAACCTCAGGTAAAATAAACATAGATGGAATTGATATAAGTTCTAAAGATGCAGACCTAAAACGAGTAAGGCAAAAAGTAGGTTTAGTTTTTCAATATCCGGAACATCAATTGTTTGAAGAAACAATATATAAGGATATAGCTTTTGGCCCTGAAAATCTTGAATTAGGAGAGGATGAGGTTCACAAAAGGGTTCAAAAAGCTATGAAACTAGTAGGGTTGGATTTTGAAGTCTTGAAGGACAGGTCTCCTTTTGAATTAAGTGGAGGGCAAAAGAGAAGGGTAGCTATAGCTGGAGTTTTGGCTATGAGACCTAAGGTATTGATATTAGATGAACCTACTGCAGGATTAGATCCTAGAGGTAGAGATGAGATATTAAATAGTATACAAACCCTATACAAAGAAGAAGGTATAACTATAATATTGGTATCCCATAGCATGGAAGATATTGCTAGAATGGTAAATAGAATAGTAGTAATGCATCGTGGAAAGGTAGCTATGGAAGGCAGTGCAAGAGAGGTATTTTCACAAGTTGAAAAGCTAGAAAAGATGGGCTTGGGTATCCCCCAAATAACATCTTTTATGAGACACTACAAGCTTAAAGGCAATGATATCAGGGATGATATATTAACTATAGAGGATGCAAAGATTGAATTAATAAAATATTTAAGGAGTAGAGAAGATGCTTAAAGATATTACAATTGGCCAATATTTTCCTGGCGATACTTTTATACACAGACTAGATCCTAGAATAAAGATATTGGTATCAATTATGTATATAATTTCATTATTTTTTGTAAACTCATTTTATCCTTATATATTTATTTTAGGATTTATATTATTAACGATTAAAGTATCAAAGGTTCCCATAATGTATGTGATTAAAGGGCTTAAGCCCCTTATTTTTATAATTAGTATTACATTTGCAATAAACATATTCTTAACAAAAGGAGAAGTGTTGTTTCAAATAGGACCTTTAACAATAACTAAAGAAGGATTAAGTCAAGCGGTCTTTATGGCTTTAAGGTTAATTTTTTTAATTATTGGGACATCTTTGCTCACCCTTACAACATCACCTATATCATTGACGGATGGAATAGAAAAGCTCTTATCTCCTTTTAAAAAAATCGGCCTTCCAGCTCATGAATTAGCTATGATGATGACCATAGCTTTAAGATTTATTCCTACATTATTAGAGGAGACTGACAAGATTATGAAAGCTCAAATGGCTAGGGGAGCAGATTTTGAAAGCGGGAATATTATAAGAAGAGCAAAAAGCTTAGTACCTTTACTGGTCCCTTTATTTATAAATGCTTTTAGGCGGGCAGATGAATTAGCCATTGCTATGGAAGCTCGCTGTTATAGAGGTGGGGAACATAGAACAAGGTTAAATGAATTAAGATTAAAAAGGAATGATATGGTGGCTTTTGGTATAATGATTCTTTTCTTTGGACTTGTCATATCAACTAGATATATATAAGAGGGATATAATGCGAAATATAAAACTTACTATTGAATACGATGGAACCAATTATGTGGGATGGCAAAGGCAGGAAAATGGGATTAGTGTTCAACAGGAATTAGAAAAAGCAATCAATATAGTATCAGGAGAAGATGTAATCTTAATAGGTTCAGGAAGAACTGATAGTGGAGTCCATGCTAAAGGTCAAGTTGCAAACTTTAAAACTAGCTCTACAATTCCCCCTGAAAAATTTAAATTTGCCTTGAACAACAATTTGCCTGGTGATATAGCTATACTGAAGTCAGAAGAAGTATCTATTGATTTTCACTCAAGATATGATTCAATAGGTAAGAAATATGGATATTTAATCTATAATAGTAAATTACCAACAGCTTTATGTAGAAATTTAGTATATCATGTTTCTTATACACTGGACTATGAGGAAATGAAAAAAGCAATAGATTTATTTAGAGGAACTCACGATTTTACATCTTTTATGGTTGCCAGGAATGATGTTGAAACAGCAGTAAGGACTATAACTAATATCTCTTTAGATAAGAAAGGCGATTTAATATTTTTTTCCGTTGAGGGGGATGGTTTTTTATACAATATGATAAGGATAATAGTTGGTACTTTGATAGATATAGGCAGGGGAAAACTAAAGGCAGTGGATATCCCTAATATTATTCACTTAAAACATAGAAAATTTGCAGGGCATACAGCACCACCTCAGGGACTATATTTGGAAAAAGTGTATTATTGAAGTAAATAGATATTGACATTGAAATTTCATTGTATTAAAATATATAAGAGTGTTTTAAAAAGAGCCCGGAACTTTTTATATAGACTACTCAACGCTGTAATAAGGAGGGAAAACGATGAAGA
>JAAYRD010000073.1 GCA_012518955.1 Tissierellia bacterium
TAGTTGCTATTACAACTACATTTTGTCCTTTTTTAATCTCTGCTGTAGTCAAAGGTAACCCAGTGTCTTTATCAAAAGTCATTATCAAATCTGGAAATGTTCCTATTCTATCTTTACCTTTTTCAAGGGTCATATATTCATTCCAAAAGGTTAATTCATAGTCATTTATCTTAACCTTGCCCACATCGAATCCACCCTTGGTGACTAGGTCTAAGTCCATTACCTGTCCCTCAGTTACTATATCTCCCTTTAAAGTTACCACCACATTTGTAATGGCATCCTTTGGGGATGTTTCAAATCCTCTATAGAAGCTTTCTCCAACCTCTATTGCATGGGATATCCCATATAAAGCTCCATTCTCTCTAACATACTTAGCAGTAACAGGATTTCTTGCAACTGCAACTAAACCTCCAGCCTGTACGGCTGACTGACGGACTAGTGCAGATACCTTTGTTATATTTCCTTTAAAAAAGGCCTCCATATAATTGCCCAATTCTGGATTTCCTCCAGCTATGGCTTGAACCGATACATAGTCAGGAATATTATGCAGTCCCATACTTCCCATGGTTCCTGTAGGATGAGCCCTTCCATTACAAGGTGCATCTATTAAAGGTATGTTCAAAACGGCAGATTGTATCCAACCATTTACAGTAGCAGCTCCACCATTTTCATTGGTTATGATTCCTCCTACCTTTAATCCTGTATTTTCCTGAAGAATTTCTATGGTTCGTACATAATCTTTCGGCTTTACATACTTATCTACTGCAGCAGGTGCTCCTACAGCAGATGCTGTAATGATGAGCATATCATCTTCTACATCTTCAATATCTACTAATTCCAATTCACCATATTCTAAGGCTACATTTCCGGAGGATAGTCCCCATTCACTGGAACCTCCCCCACCGCCTCCAAGTATGGTGCCGCCCATTAGAGCATATTTCATCAATTGTTCATCCAATCTTTTTCCTTTTATCACTACTTCACCCCATTTATACATTCATAATATGCAATTAAGCCTTCCGCTATTACTGGATCAATGACTGGTATTTGGCAAATTTGTTCAAGTTCCTTTGCTATACCTATTGTAGACATGCCTGTGCAAGCTAAAGAAATGACTTGAGCACCTTGATCCTTTAAAGTCATTGCCTTTTCTATAACCTTCTTTCTTCCCAATTCATTCTGAAGGTCAAGGGTTGATGTTACTCCATCAACATTGCAAGTTCCTACTATATTATCTCCTAATATTCTATTGTAAGCTTCTGGTACCTCATCTGTAATTCCTAATACTCCAAATTTTGTGCCATATCTTAGAGATAGTAGAGCTGTACTCTCTCCAGCACCAACAATAGGAATGGCTAGTTGTTCTCTTAACTCCTTGACTGCCGGATCACCTGCACAGCTTATAATCAAAGCATCTATATCTTTCCATTCTTTTGCTAACTCTATTATTTTAGGCACAGCTATATCTTCTGTTCTTTGATCATGAATTCCCTTATCTTGATCCTGTATACATTTTGAAACCACATTTAACTGTGGAAACTTTTTTTCAATTATAGTTCCATGGAGATTTAGTATTTCTGGTTCTTTAATAGTTACCACTCTTATTAAACCAACATTATATGCATTATCCATATCCAATCTCCCCCCATTTAAATGATATTAAAACATAGCTTGGAATAAAGCACTGAAGAAACCATATAGGCCATCTCCCGCTATCAATCCTGCGTCCCTTATTTCCATAAACTCTGTACCAAAGATCAATCTAACCACAACTGCTGCTAAAACACCAATTCCATATATAGGGTTATTGATTAAAAGTCCTGTTGCAAACAACACCCCTATAGTTCTGGAGGGACCACCGATCAATTGTATTATAGCTCCAGGTATGGCCCATATTAATAAGGTCTTTAATAGCTGGGCATCCGCTGATGAAGATACAGTAGTGGCAAATACCCTACTAATTGGAGGCATTAAATCGGCTTCAAAATATAAATTCATAGATAATAAAACTACTATGATGCCAATTACTCCACCAATAATCTCCATATAAACCTGTTGCTTTCTTCCATATAGCTCCAATTCTTCATCCTTACCTTCTCCCCTTAGAATCCATCCTGATTTTAAATCATAACCCATATCGGCAAAGCAAGGCCCTACTGAGCTAACATAACCTGTTAGTAAAGCTAGAGGAATCATAGGAAAACCAAAGAACATTCCTATGGTCATAAATATTGTGGTAATTGCAAATGCTGGGAACCATCCTGAATGCATAGCAGCCATACCTACCAACAACATGGAGGCTGTAGCAGAAAAAGCTGCCCAAAGAACCCAAGCTATTAACTTTCCAAATCCTAAGTCTGTAATTATACCTGATGCAACAGCCAATATCAGTGCTCCAATTATATAGAATACAAACCCTCTACCAATTGCTTCTTTAGCTTTGTCATCAGATTGGGTTGCTTGATCCTTTGTTGTTTCTTTAGACTTACTACCTTTAAAGATAATTCGTAGAGATTGAATAAGTGCCATTAAACCAGCACCAATCATAATTCCATGGGGTATGTAAGTATCCCCTAGATTTAAACCATTGAATATTACATGAGAATATCCTCTTATCAACAATCCTACTCCTAAAGCTACCATAGAGAATATATTTGCAATAAATACTATCCCTATACCAGCAGCAGGTAAACTAAAATAACTACCAATAGCACCTAGTGCAATACCTTGCAATAGTCTCTTCCCTTTCTCTCCACCTTCATCTCCAGCCTGAATTGCTTGAGCTGTAGCTACGCCAGGTGGCCATGCTCCTTCAGCTGGAAAGATACTAGTTCCAAATATCTTCCCTACAATTATTATTGAAATAACAAGTCCAATAATTGAACCGATTGCCATAGGTATAATATATCCTGGCTCTCCTAGTACATAAAAAATTGCAAAAGCAAGAAATCCACAGTTTGCCGCAGAAAAACCTGCCCCCGAAACCGCTGTTTGCAATAAGTTTTGCCTTTCTAAAGATCTAAACTTTAAAAATGATTGAATTGGAATTCTAGCTATTATCATTGCAACTATTGCCCCTATAAGGGATGTATTAGGGGTTATTCCTACCTTCCCAATTATTTGCATACATATTATTGCTGATAATATAGAAAGAACTATGCCTAATAATAATGTAGAAGTTTCAAAAGCACTAATCCTTTCTTGAGACATATTCTTTGAATCTTTTTGATTAAAATCTTTCTTCATCCTTTATTACCTCCTCTTGTCCATATGAATATTATGAATATTATAACTATTGTGCAAGTACATGGACATTATCATGTCCATGTCTAGCTTAATTCCTTTTATTTAATCCCATTTTTATTAGGTTTTCAAGTTTTATTTTGATTTGTAATGCAATCTCTCTTCTTTCAAGTTTCATATTTAAATAAAGAACCAAGCAATAATTATATTTTTTCTAACTTAGTCCTTATCTTCTCAATCCCCATATCATCTAAAAAATTGGTCCCCATTACACCTACAATAATTAATATAGAGCCTATAACATGGTAGAAAAAGATCTCTTCCTTCAAAAATACAACCCCAGCTATAATAGAGATAACTGTTCTTAGGTTGCCAAATACACTCATCTTTGATGCTTCCATTTTAGATAGAACATAATTATTAAGAAGGGATGTGAATAGTGATGCCATTACACCTAAATATACTATTGCTATAATAAAACTAAATTCAGTGGAAAGAGAAAAAAAGTTTCTCATACTACCGCTCATTAGGTTCTTTATAATAGCAATGATGCCAAAGCATATAAATCCAACAATGTTCATTATATAGCTGAGTTCTATACTGCTAAAATCTTTAGTTAGAACCCTAGCCATTATATTATATGCAGAAAAAGATAATGCACCAAAAAGCAATAGTATGATTCCTTTTAAACTAGCAGAATCAAAAGAAGAATCTGTCATAATTACAATATATATAACACCAGCAACAGATAATATTGTAAATAGTTTTTGATATATATTTGTTTGTTCTTTTAAAAGCAATGTAGCCAATATTAAAATAAATATAGGTGATGATGCCTGTATTATTGCTGCTTCAGTGGATGATGCATATCTAAGTCCAAAAGTTTGGAATCCAAAATACAATAATGGCTGAAATAAAGCTAAAGGAATGATTCTTTTTATTTCCTCCTTTCCATAATTTAAGCTTATTTTTTTAAATAGTACCGGTATTAAAATTGCTATAAAGGATGCTGTAAAACGATAAGCTAATATATCTATAGGATCTGCATACCTTAAAGCTATTTTGGTAAATAAAAATGAGAATCCTATAATTAATGCATATAATGTAGCCAAAAAATAGACTCTTTTATTTTTTTCCATAGTTACCTCCCTAA
>JAAYRD010000074.1 GCA_012518955.1 Tissierellia bacterium
CTGGTTTTGGCTCTGGCTTCGGTTCTGGTTCCGGTTTTTCCTCTGGTCCACTACTTACATATATATCTACTGGAGTATTTGGGTCAAGCTTAGTACCTTGCTCAATACTTTGCCATATTACAGTTCCTTTAGGATATTCAGAACTTGGCTTCTCCGTCCTTTTTCCTAGTACCAATTTATTTGCAATAATAGCATTCTTCGCATCGCTCTCTTTCAATCCTAGCAACCTTGGCATTGTCACCAGCTTCTTCTCTGGACCCTGGCTCACCACTATATTTATTCCAGTTCCCCTTTCAACCTTAGAGTTGGGTTCAGGATTTTGACTTATTACGAAATTTGCTTTTACCGTGTCGCTATATTTATAATCCACTAGACCTTCACTTAAATTATTATCGCGTAGTATTTGTCTTACCTCTTCTAAGCTTTTGCCAATTAGATTGGGAACCTCAACTAGATTACTACCTTTGCTTATAATAACTTCTATAGTATACCCTGGCTTAACTTTTTCTCCAGCTTTGGTCCTTTGAGACACCACATCTCCTGCATCGAATTCATTGTCATAGACTTCACCTGCTATGCTAAATTTCAAACCTAAATCCTCCACCTCTTTTTTAGCCTCATCTGTTTGCATACCAACTAAGTCAGGTACCGCAACTTCCGTAGGTTTAAAAAAATCTTTAAGTTTAAAAAAACCTAAGGCCAAAGCACTTACCACAATGAAAGCTAATAATATGGCTAAAATAGTAACTTTAAAACTGCCATCTTTTTGTTTTTTATCATTACCCTTCTTTTTTTGCTCTTTTACAGTAGCTACATTCTCATCTTCAACTATTGGGATTATTTGTGTTGGCGACTCTGTAATTTCAGTATGATCTATCATTGCTCCATGCTTGGAAAACTTCACTCTTTTTAAGTCCTTTAGAAGCTCCCTAGTCGTAGCATATCTATCTATTTGACTTTTACTAGCACATTTCATAATAATATTTTGCAAGCTTACAGGAACTGTTTCATCAATTTCCCTAGGTGGTATTATTTCCTCTTGAATATGCTTTAATGCAACGGATATTGGACTATCACCTTCATAGGGTACTTTTCCAGTTATCATTTCATACATAACAATTCCAAGTGAATATATATCTGATTTTTCGTCGGTATAACCTCCCCTTGCCTGCTCGGGAGAAAAATAATGAACAGATCCTATTACATTAGATGTATTGGTAACCGTTGAAGATGTAGCAGCTCTTGCTATACCAAAGTCCGTTACCTTTGCTCTACCATCTTCGGTTATCATAATATTATGAGGTTTAATATCCCTGTGTACAATATGATTATTATGAGCATTTTCCAAAGCCTCAGCTATTTGAATTGAATAATCTATAGTTTCATCAACAGAAAGCTTACCTTTCTCTCTGATTATATCCTTTAAGGTTTTTCCTTTTATATATTCCATAACAATATAGTGGATCTTATGACCTTCTTTTTCATCCACTCCTACATCATATATATTGACAATATTAGGATGAGATAAGCTTGCAGCTGCTTGAGACTCTCTTCTAAACTTTATTATAAATTCTTCGTCATTTACAAATTCATCTCTTAAAACCTTAATAGCCACGTATCTATTTAAAAGTTCACATTTAGCCTTATATACAAGGGCCATACCACCTCCGCCAATTTTTTCTACTATATGGTATCTCCCACCAAGTGTTGTTCCTATCATGTTTTCACCTCAATCTTTTAGAATTTAACAGCTAAAACAGTTATATTATCAAATCCACCTTTATTTTTTGATAACTTTACTAAATCCTCACAAGCTTTGTTCATACTTGGACTGCCAAGTAAAACTTCTTTTATCTCATCATCGCTTAACATATTGGATAGTCCATCAGAACATAGCAAAAGTATATCGTTTTTATATCTTTTTTTTACTATTATATCAACTTCTATATCCTCACTAGTCCCAACAGCTCTAGTAATTATATTACGTTGTGGATGATTTTTTGCCTCTTCTTTACTAATACTGCCATTACGCATAAGCTCTTCTACCAAGGAATGATCCCTAGTCAGTTGATAGAATGTGTTTTCTCTTAATATATAGGCCCTACTATCACCTACATGACCAATATATATTCTACCATCTCTCTCATATGCTAGGGTAACAGTAGTGCCCATTCCGGAAAATTTCTCATCCTCTAGGGATTTTTTATAGATTTTTTCATTAGCTATAGCAATAGAATCTTCTATCTTATTTTGAATATCCTCATCATCTAATACTGATTTTTTTAGTTCCTCTTTCAATTGAGTACTCATAACATTAATAACCATATTAGACGCGATTTCTCCAGCCTTATGCCCACCCATCCCATCAGCTATAATGAATAAAGGATGGGATACACTGGAAGATATAAAATAAGCATCCTGATTTCTATCCCTGACCTCTCCTATATCCGTCTTTGCACCAATCTCCATATACATCACCTCACCGGAAAGTTTTTCCACCTTCATCATTTTTATATTTTCTTCTTAATTGACCACAGGAGGCACTAATATCTCCACCCATTTCTCTCCTTATGCTAACCGGTATATTAGCTTTGCTTAGACCTTCTTCAAATCTTCTAATATTTGCTTTCGTTGGCCTTCCTTGGTCAAATTCCTTTATAGGATTTAAAGGAATTATATTAACATGACAATTTATATCTTTAAGTATCTTTATTAGTTCATTTAGATCTTTTCGCCTATCGTTAATTCCTTCAATTAAAGTGTATTCCATAGTAATTCTTCTGTTGGTCTTATCAAAATAATATTTACAAGCTTTTATTATATCGTCAATTGTATATCTATAGCCTACAGGCATTATCTTTTTTCGATCCTCGTCATAGGGCGAATGCAAAGATATAGATAATGTAATAGGCAATTTTTCATCAGCTAACTTATATATATTTGGAACTACTCCACAAGTAGACAATGTTATATTTCTATAACTTATATTATGTCCTTTTTCATGATGGATAATATTTAAAAACTTCAATGTATTATCATAATTATCTAAAGGTTCACCACTGCCCATCAATACAATATTACTAATATTACTATTCAAATCTTTTTCCATAGTATAGATTTGATTTAACATTTCCGCTGGAGATAAGTTTCTTATCAATCCTTCTTTAGTTGATGCGCAGAAAGAACATCCCATCCTGCATCCTACTTGGGTAGATATACATGCAGTTAATCCATGGTGATACTCCATTAAAACCCCTTCAATAATATTATTGTCCTCTAATAAGAATAAGTATTTTTTTGTACTATCAAACTTTGAATCAAATCTTTTAAAAACTTCTATATTGTTTATCTTCGATGTTTTTTTTAGCTTGTCCCGTAATCCAATGGAAAACACAGAAATATCTTCTATTGTTGTCCCTTGATTTCTATGAAGATATGCAAATAGTTGATTAGCTCTATACTTTTTTTCTCCTATACTTTGCATAAATCCTTCCAATTCTTCTAATAAAAAGCTGTTTAATTCTACCTTATACAATAAATCACCTCGTATTGATTTCTAATTCTATATTATATCATATATCTAAAAAAACCTATCCATTCTTTCTTTGAATTTTAGCAATAAAAAATCCATCAGTATTATGAATATGTGGGAACAACTCTATATACCCTTCTTTGGAAGTCTCCATATGCTCATTTGAACAAATTAAATTTTCAAATCCAATCAAATTGAACTCTGAATTCTTATGTAAAAATCTTTTAATTATATTGATATTCTCCTCTTTACCAACTGTGCAAGTACTGTATATAATTATTCCCCCAGGTTTTATATATCTTTTAGCATTATCAAGTATATTAAATTGAATTTCTGTCAATTCCTCTATATCCTTTTCCGTTCTATTCCATTTTATTTCTGGTCTTCGTCTAATAATACCCAGTCCAGAACAAGGAGCATCTACAATACAATAATCAGCTTTCCCTATCAAGTCCATATCCAACTCCAAAGCATCAAATTTCTCGATTTCAATTATTTCAATGCCTAATCTATCAGCATTTTCTTTGATCAAATTTAATTTATGATCATAGATATCCCTGCTAATTATTATACCTTTGTTATTCATCATTTGTCCTAAGTGTGTAGACTTTCCTCCAGGTGCACTACATAGATCTAGTATAAAACTACTCTCATTTGGATTAGCTATTTGAGCCACCAACATGCTGCTTTCATCTTGAATAAAAAAATATCCTGATTTAAATTCTTCTGTTTCGGTAATCCTAGTCGGTTTTTCTATTATCAATCCATCCTTTGCATATTTGGTTTCATGAACAGTATATCCATATTTAGACAATCTACCTACCAGATCTTTTCTAGTAATCTTAATTGTATTAACCCTAATGTTTAATTTTGGTTTAGAATTATTATGTTGGCATAGTTCTTTGGTAAACTCATAACCATAATCTTTTATCCATCTTTCAACCATCCATAGAGGATGAGAATATTTAGTTGATAAATAATGGGTTTTGTCTTTTTCATCAACTTTCATTAACTTTTCTTTATGTCTTGAAATGTTTCTCAACACCCCATTTACATATCCACTTACTCCTTTGTGCCCCCGCTTTTTTGATAGATTGACTGCTTCATTTATAGCTGCTCTATCTGGAATTTTATCCATAAAAACAATCTGATATACTCCCATCCTTAAAATCTCGAGAATTCTAGGATGAATTTTCCCAATCCTTATCTTAGAGGATTGAGCAATCATATGATCTATATATGTACGGTTCTCCAAGACTCCATATACCAGCTCTCTTATTAAATTTTCATCCCTAACATTATTTTTTCCTTTTAAATATTTATTAATTGCATGATTAGAAAAAGCTCCTTCAACATTTATATCCATTAAAATATTTAATGCAA
>JAAYRD010000075.1 GCA_012518955.1 Tissierellia bacterium
AAAGGTAGTTAAAGATTATTTGAAAAACCATAAACTTACTCATGAAATAGTTAATGAAACTATAGATTATATTGAAATAGGGGCTAAGGAAGATGGACAAAATAGGGTAATTAATATATACTGGAAATTGTAAAATGGAATAATAAATTTTTGGCTTACTGTACACGGTACTTGAGTCCCGTGACCATTATCATCATAAGGGGAAGATACTTTATTTACAAAATCCTTAAACCCAACTATTCTATTATTAGGCTTGGTTAGATCTTGATGGGGGGATATACCAGTATCTACAACTGCAATGGTTATCCCCTTTCCTTTAAACCCTTTTTCGTGGGGAAAATTGGCTTCCATAGTTGGTACAGCTACATCTAATTGAGTGAAAACCTTAGAATCAAAGCTTATATATTCTACATTGGGGCTACTGGTTAATCTATGGATAATGTCAGTAGTTAAATGACAGGCCATCCCATTTATTAATGGTAGATTGGATTGAACCTTTGTGGCCAGTCCCATGATACCATCTTTAAATTCAGCATTATCTTCTACTAACTGTACAATTACAGGTAGTTCTTCTTTTGATTGGGCCATTATCTTTGCATTTAATATAGGGCACAATTTAGAGTTGCCTATTTTTCTCATACAACCACCTTCCTTGTTCTATTCTATGCATAGAATATATAAAATGTGCTTTAAAAAGAAAAAAGCCCCAAGGGCTTTTAATCTTTTTTTCTGATGAACAATTTATATACTTCTCCAACTATAAGAGGTATAAAAGCATATAGTAGAACTATCTTCCAATCCCCTAAACCCAATGGATAGGTGTCAAAGATTGGTTGTAGAAATGGTGTATATATGACTATTAGTAGCAATATAAAGGAAAACAAGGTAGCATAGGTTAAAGTTCTATTTGAGAAAACACCTATTTCAAATATGGTATGTTTCTCCGATCTACTGGAATAAGCCCTTAGTAGTTCAGCTGTGATCAATGTAGCAAAAGTTATGGTTCTTGGGACTAGTAGATTATCAGTTCCATAGGTTTTTAATCCCCATCTATAAGCTAATAGGGAACCTAAAGCAATAGCAATACTTTGAACTATTATGGCTCTTGTCATTCCTTTATCTAGAATTGGTTCCTCTGGATTTCTAGGAGGAACTTTCATTATTTCCGGTTCCCCTTTTTCCATACCTAAAGCTAGAGCAGGGAAACTATCGGTTACTAAGTTTAACCAGAGCAGTTGTATTGGAATAAGGGGAATAGGTAGATTAAACAATATACTTAAGAATACAATCAATATTTCCCCAATATTACAAGACAATAGAAAGAAAACAAACTTTTTAATATTACTATATATTATTCTGCCTTCCTCTACTGCTGCAACAATACTAGCAAAATTATCATCTGTTAATATTACTTCTGCGGTATTTTTTGCAACATCTGTTCCCGTAATACCCATGGCAACTCCAATGTCAGCTCTTTTTAATGCTAAAGCGTCGTTGACTCCATCTCCAGTCATAGCGGCAATCTCTCCGTTGGCTTTTAATGCATTTATTATCCTAACTTTATGTTCAGGAGAAACCCTAGCATAGACTTTTTTATGTTTTACTAATTCTTGTAAATCTTCATCGGAGACATTATCCAATTCCTTTCCCATTATAGCCTCATCTTCATTTTCTGCCATACCTAGTTCTTTACCTATGGCAAAAGCCGTCTCCTTATAATCACCAGTAATCATTACGGTTTTAACTCCTGCATCTTTACATTGCTTTATTGCTTTTTTAGCCTCTTC
>JAAYRD010000076.1 GCA_012518955.1 Tissierellia bacterium
TAGGTTTATTAAGGTTAGATAAAATAAGATCTACAGATTATTACATTATATAATTATGGAGTTATTATTCTAATATTATTTAGAAAAATATTTTTAATTGTTTTCCAACAATTAATTGACACTATCTATTTTATTTTGAATGTTGACAAAAATAGTAGGGTATAATATACTTATTAGAGAATACCAAGCGAAATGGTTGGGATTAAAAGAGGTGGTTGAATGAGATTGTCTACAAGAGGAAGATATGGGTTAAAAGCTATGTATCAATTAGCTATTCATTATGGTGAAGGACCAATTCCTCTGAAGAATATTGCAGATAAACAAAATTTATCTGAAAATTATTTAGAACAATTGGTATCTGTATTAAGAAAAGAGGGTCTTTTAAATAGTGTAAGAGGTGCTCAAGGTGGCTATATGTTGTCTAAAGCTCCTATGGATATTACTGTTGGTGATATACTTCGTATATTAGAAGGAGATATGGCGCCGGCTGACTGTGTAACAGATGGGGATTTTGAATGTGAAAATGAAGAAAACTGTGTTACCAAAACGGTTTGGATTAAAATTAGAGATAGTATAGATGAGGTCATCGATTCTATTACTTTACAAGATATGTTGGATAAAAGACAAGAAAATGATGAAAATACACCTGTTGATTAGGAGGATGGAAAATGAAAAAACTAGTATATATGGATAACTCAGCTACAACCCCTGTGAAACAAGAAGTTTTAGATGAAATGCTTCCATATTTTAATATCAAGTATGGAAATCCATCTAGTATTTATTCTTTAGGGAGTCATTCTAGAACTGCAGTAGAAACATCCAGGGAAAAAATAGGCAGTACAATCAATGCTAAGGGAAAGGAGATATTTTTTACTGCGGGGGGAACAGAGGCAGATAATTGGGCAATAAAAGGAGTAGCCTATGCCAATAAAGAGAAGGGAAATCATATTATAACTTCAAAGATTGAGCATCATGGTATTCTGCATACTTGTGAATACTTGGAGAAGCAAGGGTTTGAAATTACTTATTTAGATGTGGACGAATATGGCGTTATAGATTTAAATCAGCTTAAAGAATCTATTACGGAAAAAACTATACTGATTTCCATTATGTTTGCAAACAATGAAATAGGAACTATTCAACCTATTAAAGAAATTGGAAAGATTGCTAAGGAAAATGGAGTATATTTCCATACGGATGCGGTTCAAGCTATAGGGCATATAAAGATAGATGTGGATGAGTTGAATATAGATATGCTATCTATGGCCGCTCATAAGTTTTATGGTCCTAAAGGCATAGGAGCCTTATATATTAGACAAGGAGTAAAAATAGATTCCCTTATTACGGGTGGAGCTCAGGAAAGGAATCGTAGAGCTGGTACGGAAAATGTACCTGGAATTGTAGGAATGGGAAAAGCTATAGAACTTGCATACGAAAATTTAGATGAAAAAAATGAAAAGTTGATTTACTTGAGAGAAAAACTGATTAAAGGAATATTTGACAATATAGATTATGTTAGGCTAAATGGACATCCAACCAATAGATTGCCAGGCAATGTGAATATATGTTTTGAATTTATTGAGGGTGAGTCCTTATTGCTTTCATTGGATATGGAAGGGATAGCTGGCTCTAGTGGATCTGCATGCACATCAGGAACATTGGATCCGTCCCATGTATTGTTAAGTATAGGACTACCTCACGAAATAGCTCATGGTTCTTTAAGGTTGTCTCTAGGAGATTTCAATACAGAAGATGAAGTTAACTATGTAGTAGAAAAACTGATAGGAATAGTAGCTAGATTAAGGGCAATGTCACCCTTATACGAAAAAGTTAAGGAGGTAAGATAAATGTATTCAGAAAAGGTTATGGATCATTTTCAAAATCCACGAAATGTGGGAGAGATAAAAAATGCTGATGGTATAGGTGAAGTTGGGAATCCAAGATGTGGAGATATAATGAAGATGTATTTAAAAATAGAAAATGAAACCATTGTAGATGTAAAATTCAAAACCTTTGGTTGTGGTTCAGCTATAGCTTCTTCAAGCATGGCTACGGAAATGATAAAAGGCAAGACTATAGAAGAAGCTATGAATATTACGAATAAATCTGTTGCAGGAGCTTTAGATGGATTACCGCCAATAAAAATGCATTGTTCAGTTCTAGCTGAACAGGCTATTAAATCAGCGTTATTGGATTATTCAAAGAAGAACAATGTCCCTATAGAGGGTTTAGAAGATTTTGACCCAACAGAAGATCCCCATGATCACCATTAAGTATAAAAAGTAGTTATAAAGCTTCCCTTGATATTTAATGCCTTATTTTTAATAATTATCTGTTGTTTAAGGAACAATATACAATGGTATAAAATAAATGAGGGGATATATATGATAAGATATAGAAAATTAATAACCTTGGAAGTGGTTGATAAAGATAGTGATAAACCGATAGGCAAGGTGTTTGACGCTATTTATTCAAAGGATTACAAAAAAATAGAATATTTAATCGTTAAAAACAATAATCTGATTAGAAACAAAGCTCCAATTCCATATGAGGATATTAAATTGTCAGTGAAAATAAGGTTAAATATTTAAAGGATATGCAGGAATTTAAAGATAGTCTATTGGAAGATAAGAAAGAATATTTTAATTTTATAGATAAAGAAATAAGAACTGACAATGCTGAAATAGTAGGATTTATTAAAGATATTGTTATAAACAAAGAAGATGGCTCTATAGATGGATTTGTAATTACAGAAGGAGTGTTTGAGGATCTGATTAAAGGTAGAAACTATATTCCTTTTTTTGAAAGTACTAAAATTAATGAAGATTATATCCATATATCCAATGAGGATTTTAAATCCAATTAATATTAAAATATCCATTATAAGAATAAATTTACAGAATTAAATATATATTAGGTGACAAAATAATAGATATAAACAATTAAGGAGAGGATATATGTGAAAAATAATGGATTTAGAAATGGTGCATTTTTAGGTAGTATTATAGGAGCATCTTTAGGCATGATATTTGGTACGAGGATGGGTCCTATGCAAAGAAGAAAGATTATGAGAACTGCTAGAAGAGCAAAGTCAACTTTAAGAGATGGAATGGACTTTTTATGGAGATAGGCAGCCTTGGCTGCCTATAAAGTTATTTAAAATGGAGACAAGTATTATGATCACACAATCACCGGTTTTAATTAGAAACTTAATATTTTTAACATCGATACTTATGGTATTTATTATTTACTATTTAATTCATATTGGCAATAGGTATGTGGAGGATAGTAAAAAAATTAGGATTAGAGATAAAAGGTTTTTACCTATATTAATTATGTTGATATCTATTTACATATTTTATTTACTATCTAAAAGATATGGCATTTTATCCGATATGGTATATACTATAATGATTTCATTGATAATTGCCTACCTCTTAAATCCTATTGTTAATTATTTTGAAAAATATAATATATCCAGAGGTCTAGGGGTTTTGATCATATATTTAATAATAGTAGGTATTATATTTATCATATCATTTTTGATTATTCCTAAAAGTGGAAAGGAAATAAAAAAACTATTAGTAGTTTTACCAATATATTTTCAAAGGCTTTCCGAATTTATAGATAATTTATACATGAAATATTACATGAGCATTGATAATATACCTCCAATATTTCAAAGTCTAGAAGATATTATACTTAACAATATAGATAATATTCAAAATGTAATAGTAACCAATATAAGTAGGTTTTTTGAAGGTATTATATCAACCTTTACCAAGGTTATCAGTTTAATTTTGATTCCTATATTAACATTTTATTTCATTAGAGATAAAGATTATTTTATAAATAGATTTTACTTGACCATACCTAAAAAGCGAAGGAAAGAAGCTAAAGAACTATTTATAGAGATGGATAGGGCGTTAGGTCAATTTATCAGAGGTAGGTTGATACTGGCTTTGTATGTAGGTGTAGCCACTACTATATTGCTTTTAATATTGAAAGTAGATTTTGCTATTATTATAGGCATGCTAACTGGAATAGCTGATATCATACCTTATTTTGGACCTTTATTAGGATTCTTGCCAGCCTTTTTCTTTGCGTTATTAAGCAGCCCTATAAAAGCTTTATGGATAGCTATACTATTTATAGGCATTCAATGGGTAGAGAATAATGTTTTGGCACCTAAAATTATTGGAGAAAGCATTGGTATACATCCAATAAGTATATTATTAGCTTTGGTAATAGGTGGTGGAGTTTTTGGTGTGATGGGTATGGTATTTTCTGTGCCGGCAATTGCTATATTTAAAATACTATTTAATTTTTTCATGGAAAAGGTAAGAAAGCCAAATGTACCAAATTAAGGATTTGTGCAAACCTCGATTTATTGACAAAAGTTTAAGTTTAAATTATAATCCAAATATAGGCAGAATAGGAACTCTCGTCCCTTTGAAGAGGGACGTATTTTTATAGATTTAGTATATATGGGAATATTGAAATAATACTTAGAGAGGTGCAAAACAGATGAAAAACATAGGCTTACATGAGATAAGAAGAGAATTTTTGAAGTTTTTTGAGGAAAAAAGCCACTTGGTTATGCCAAGCTTTTCATTGGTTCCAAAAGATGATAAGAGTTTACTATTGGTAAATGCTGGCATGGCTCCATTAAAACCTTATTTTACTGGAGAAAAGACTCCACCAAGCAAGAGAGCTGTAACTTGCCAAAAATGTCTTAGAACTGCGGATATTGAAAATGTAGGTAAGACGGCAAGACATGCAACTTTTTTTGAAATGTTAGGGAATTTTTCTTTTGGTGATTACTTTAAAAAAGAGGCTATAGAATGGGCTTGGGAATTTTTAACTGATAGGATGGAAATTCCTGAAGCAAATCTAATGATATCTGTATACTTAGATGATGATGAAGCTTTTAAAATATGGAACGAAGATATAGGTGTGGATAAAGAAAGGATAATACGCTTAGGCAAAGAACATAATTTTTGGGAATTAGAGGTTGGTCCATGTGGTCCCTGCTCAGAAATATATGTAGATAGGGGAAAAGAGTTTGGTTGTGGGAATGAAGATTGTCAGCCAGGTTGTGATTGTGATAGGTTTATTGAAATTTGGAATTTAGTATTTACTCAATATGATAAAGATGAGAATGGTGAATATCATCCATTGAAACACCCTAATATAGATACAGGCATGGGATTGGAAAGAATTGCTTCTATAATGCAAGGAGTATCAAGTATATTTGACGTTAAGGAGATAGAAGAGATTCTAAACTATGTAGAGAAGATATCTGGCAAAACCTACAATGCGAGTTCTAGATGGGATACTTCTATGAGAGTTATTACGGATCATTGTAGGGCAATGACATTTCTTATATCAGATGGAGTTTTACCAAGTAATGAAGGAAGGGGATATGTCCTAAGAAGATTAATAAGGAGAGCGGCAAGACATGGTAAACTGCTGGGTATTCAGGATGTATTTTTAAGTAATGTGACAGATAAAGTTATAGAGTCTTGGAAGGTAGCATACCCAGAGATAAAGGAAAGAGAAGATCAGATAAAGAAAGTTGTTAAAGCAGAAGAAGAAAAGTTTCAAGAAACAATTCATCAGGGAATTAACATATTGGAAGATTATATCAGTGTTATGATAGAGAATGATGAGGAATCTTTAAATGGAGAAAAAGCATTTAAACTATATGATACTTATGGATTTCCATTGGATTTAACCAAGGAGATGTTGGAAGAAAAAGGGTTAAAAGTAGATGAAGAGGGATTTAATGTCCACATGGAAGAGCAAAGAGATAGGGCTAGAAAGGCTAGAGAAGAATTCTCTGGTTCTGGTTGGAAAGATAGTAGTTCTACCGATTTATTTAAAGGTTATAATACTACATTTAAAGGCTATGAAACTAAAAGCTTGGAAACAGAAGTAATTGGTATAGTTGCAGGGGATAAAGTTGTTGAGAGAATAGGAGAAGGAGAAGAAGGTGCTATATTTTTAAAAGAGACCCCTTTCTATGCTGAGAGTGGAGGTCAGGTAGGGGACAGTGGCTATATTGAAAGTGAAGGTTTTAGGAGTAGGGTTCTGGATACCCAATATTCTCAGGATGAGTCTATTATTCACTTTATAAAGGTTGAAAGTGGAGAAGTGAATACCCAGGATAAGGTTTATGCTAATGTAGATGAAAAACGACGAAGGGATATACAGAGAAATCACTCAGCTACCCATTTATTGCATAGAGCTTTAAAGGATGTTTTGGGAAATCATGTAAATCAAGCAGGATCTATAGTATTGAATAATAGGTTAAGATTTGACTTTACCCACTATGAAGCAGTAAGCGATGAGGAGTTGGAAAAAATAGAGAAGATAGTAAATCAAAAAATTCTTGACTCCTTAAATGTTAATGTAATAGAAACCTCTCTAAAGGAATCAGAAGAAATGGGAGTTATAGGGTTATTTGAGGATAAATACAAGGAGCAAGTTAGGGTTGTACAGATGGGAGATTATTCAAAGGAGCTATGTGGTGGTACCCATGTAGACAATACGAGCAATATTGGCTTATTTAAAATTATGTCTGAATCCAGTATTGCATCTGGCGTTAGAAGAATTGAAGCTATTACGGGAGAAGCTGTTTATGAATATTTAAATGGTCTAGAAAAGGATATTGAAGATATAAGTCATACTTTAAAAACTAATAAAAAGAATTTAGTAGATAGAGTTCATAGTATAATGGACGAGTTTAAAGACAAGGATAAGGAAATAGAATCATTGAAATCTAAAATGGCCTCATCTATTGCACAAGATATATTGAATACTAAAAAGGAAATTGATGGAGTAAACTTAATAACTTATAAAGTTGACAACATGGATATGGATAGCTTGAGAAACTTAGGAGATGAGATAAGAAATGAGCTAGGGTCTGGAGTCATAGTGTTGGCTGGCATAGATAATGGAAAAGTAGGATTTATTTCAATGGCTACGAAGGATATGGTAGATAAGGGAATACACGCTGGTAATATTATAAGAGAAGTTGCTAAGATAACTGGTGGCGGTGGTGGAGGCCGTCCCGATATGGCACAAGCAGGTGGTAAAGATCTATCTAAAGTACAAGAGGCTTTAAACTTGGTACCTACTTTGATTAAAAAATCAAAATAAATATTAGCTATATATAGCTAATATTTATTTTGATATTGTATAATATATAATTGTATAATATATATATGATATGCTATATGTTATAGGGGGTGTATTAATGGATAGAAATTTCAATGAAACTATGAAGTTTGAACCATCAAAAGATAATGTAAGTGAGACAAAGAAAATTATATTTACAGTTCATGATGCATTAAGGGAAAAGGGGTATGATCCTATAAATCAAATAATAGGTTATATCCTATCGGGCGATCCAACGTATATTACTAGTTATAATGATGCTAGAAGTTTAATTAGAAAGATTGAACGAGATGAATTTTTAGAGGAAATATTGAATTATTATTTAAAAGAACAAAAAAATATTTAGGAGAGAGCTTTGGGTGAGACAAAAAAACTTATTGTTTTTAGTAGGCATAGTTTTATTAGTATCAGTACTTATAAATGAATATAGTTATGCTATGGAAAATCCAAATATGGATAGAAAAGTATATATTGTTATTGTAAACAAGCTCACCCTATTGGATATAGAGTCTATGCCTAATATTCAGGGATTAATTGATGATGGAAATATTGGACTGATGAATACAAGGGGAGTAGGTAGTCATAGAGGTGCAGAAAGTTTTGCTACAATTAATTCATCTGCTAAAACCTATGCTAATAATGAGAGTAGTCAATTTCATAATCTAGACGGCGAATATTTAAGGTTATATGAAAACAGGGTAGGCGGTTTAGAGGGAGATTATGCTATTGGAAATATCGGGATAGGAAGATTATATAATCAAAACGAGAATAATAAGTATGTGCCATATCTTGGAGCATTAGGTGATTCATTACATAGTAGAGGATTTAAAACTGCAGTTTTTGGCAATGGTGATACAGAAGAAGTTATAGATAGGACTGCAGCATTGATAGCCATGGATTCAAAAGGGCTTATAGATTACGGTAATTTAGATCATATTCTCCTTGGAGATATAGATTATCCCTATGGTTATAGAACAGACTATGATAGAATACTAATGGAAATAGAAGAAATCAAAGAAGATTCATCTCTAATTGTTATTGAAACAGGTGATCTAACTCGACTTAATAAGTATAGCAGTTTTTTATCCACAGAAATCTTCAATGCTAAAAGAAAATTTATTCTAGGTAATATTGATAAATTTATTGGTGATATAAGAGAGAATATGGAAAAGGAAAAGTCATTATTGATGATTTTGAGTCCAAGTGCTGAAGAGACAAGAATAGACAATAGTAAATTATCCCCAATAATACTTTGGGGAAAAGATATAGAACAAGGCACCATAACTTCATCTACTACAAATAGAGAGGGGATTATATCTAATTTGGATATTGGCCCTACAGTGGCTAGCTTTTTAGATAGTTCCTATGCAAATATGTTGGGAAACTCAATTGAAAGCATAGAAAGGAACAAGACATTAGATTATATTAAATCCATAAATGGACGTATCAATACTACGTCTAAAATTAGGAGTAGAGCATTATTATTTTATGCAATCATATCCATAGCTATAAGTATAATTATATCATCGATTTTTTGGCTAAATATAAGAATTGATAAGGATATGGTAAAGTTATTTAGAATATTATTACTTCTTTTATACGGTACACCTTTAATATTTATATTAAATTCCTTATTTATAAATGACAGTGTATTTAAATTTGTACTTAGCTCAGTTGCTATGGTAGGAATCTATGGTTTATTGATTATTAAGTATAATGACAAAAAGGCTATGGCTTTCATATCTTCACTGATTTTTATTATAATAATTTTTGATTTATTATTTAATGGAATCATAACAAGATTTTCTATTTTTAGCCATGATCCAACTATAGGAGCTAGATATTTTGGTATTGGCAATGAATTAATGGGAGTTTTTTTAGCTGTTGCAACATTGGTCAATGGAATACTATTTAAAAAATATAATAATAGGATTATACCAGTAGTATTTTTAATATTGTCTACTATTTTGATAGGGCATCCAAGGTTTGGAGCTAATGTAGGAGGTACAATTTCAATTTTAATTGCTACTATATATTTTATTTTGGAAATTATGAAAAAACAGCTGAGCTTTAAAAATACTATTCTAGCAATAATTATAACCAGTATAGTAATTATGGCAATGGGCTATATAGATATTAAGTTGAATCCAAATCCCACCCATTTAGGTAAGAGTTTGAAATTACTAAGTGAGAAAGGGAATATAATAGCCTACAATATAATATATAGGAAACTATCAATGAATTTAACATTATTGAGAACTTCTATTTGGACTAAGGTTTTATTTGCTAGTATATTTACTCAGATAGCTGTTATGTACAGAGAACAGGATAAACTTAAAAATTTAATTAATGGGAAAATAGGAAAAGGCATTTTAAGTGGTGTTGTAGGTGGTGTAGTGGGATTTTTATTGAATGATTCAGGAATTATGCTTGCGGCTATATCTATGAATTTGATTACTATGTTTATCTTATTTTCTATATTAGAAGATGAGGAAATATATTAACTAGGAAGTGTATTGATTGGACAGAATTAAATTGGGTAATACTGAGATTGAAGTATCAAAACTTTGTTTTGGATCATTAACTATGACTCCCTATCAAGCTAATCTATCCGTTGGTGAAGGAGCAGAATTGATAAGGTATGCATATGATAAGGGCATTAACTTTATTGATACGGCTGAAATATATGATAATTATGTGTATATTAAGGGATTTTTAAAGGATATCAAAAGAGAAAATTATGTCATAGCTACTAAGTGTTATGCTTATACTGAAGAGATGGCGAAAAAAAGTTTAGATTTAGCTTTAAAAGAATTGGATACGGATTATATCGATATATTTTTACTTCATGAACAAGAAAGTATCCATACTATTAGAGGTCATTATGAGGCTATAGAGTACTTTTTGAAAGCTAAAACCATGGGAAAGATTAGAGCTATAGGTATTTCTACTCACAGGATTGAAGGGGTCTATGGTGCAACTGAGTTTGATGAAATTGAAATAATACATCCTATAATAAATAAGGAAGGTATAGGAATTCAAGATGGTAATATTCAAGACATGTTAATGGCGGTAAAAAAAGCATATGATATGGGGAAGGGCATATATGGTATGAAACCCTTAGGTGGTGGACATTTGATTCCCAAAGCAGAAGAGGCTTTTCGTTTTGTAAAAACCATACCTTTTATTCATTCTTTTGCGGTTGGGATGCAATCTAAGGAAGAAGTAGATTATAATATAAAGTTGATCGAAACAGATAATGTACCAAAAGAACTAAGAGATCGTCTAGGAAGTAAAAAAAGAAAACTAATAGTAGCTGATTATTGTACAGGTTGTGGAAATTGTGTTAGAACTTGCAACCAAGATGGCATCCAAATTATTGATGGGAGAGCAATTCCGAACGAAAATTGTATATTATGTGGGTACTGTGCAAGGAATTGCCCGGAATTTTGTATAAAAGTAATATAGAAGGTGGAACAATATGGAAAGAGTTATGGGATTAGATGTAGGTGACAAAACTATAGGTGTAGCTATAAGTGACCCTTTAATGATTACTGCCCAGGGACTTAAAACAATTAGAAGAGAAAATTTCAAGAAGGATATAGATCAGATTGGTGATATTATTAGTGATTATAATATAACTAAAATGGTGGTAGGTTTTCCTAAAAATATGAATAATACCATAGGACCTCAGGGTGAAAAAGTATTAGATTTTGTAGATAAACTAAGGAGAAGATTTAATATAGAAATTATATTAGAGGATGAGAGATTGACTACTATGGCTGCAGAAAAAATATTAATAGAGGGAAACGTAAGAAGAAAGGGCAGGAAAAAGATAATAGATAAGGTAGCTGCAACTTATATATTGCAAACATATTTAGATAGAATATAAGAAGGTGAAAAGATGAATGATATAATAACATTATTAGATGAGATGGGAAATGAAAAGGAATTTAAGGTATTAGCAACTTTTGGATTAAATGATATGGATTATGCTGCCTTATTACCATTGGAAGATTTAGATGAATTAACATATTTGTTAAGGATTGAATATGACGATCAAGGTCAACCAATGCTAGTTGGAATCGATGATGATGAGGAATTAGAGTATGTAATTAAGGCCTATGAAGAAATACAAAATGAAAAGTTGCAATAAGTTATAATGGTTGACAAACAGGTCGTATGTCTGTATCCTATAATATAGAAGAGTAAGCGGGTGAAAATATGGATATTGATATGGAGAACCTCAAAAAAAGGTTTAAAGATAATGGACATAAAATGACTACTCAGAGGCGAGCTATATTAAATGTAATAGTTGAGAACCATGATGAACATTTAAATCCTGAAGAAATTTATGATATTGTAAAGATTAAATATCCGGAAATTGGTATAGCGACTGTATATCGTACTTTACAGCTTTTAGAAAAATTGAATATAATTTATAGATTAAATTTTGATGATGGATATAATAGATATGAATTAAACTATGATTCGGAGGGCCATCAGCACCATCATTTAATATGCCTAAATTGCGGAAAGGTAATGGAAGTTAAGTTAGATCTTTTAGAAAATTTAGAAAATCAAATTGAAATCGATAATGATTTTAAAATTGTAGATCACAATGTGAAATTTTTTGGATACTGTACTGACTGCCAAGAATGAATCCCATTTTGGGGTTCATTTTTTTAAGCAATATTTTACAGTATTTTTATGATTATATCTATTAAGAAATGGAGAAATTAATAAAAAGAGGAGATGATAAAATGGCGAAAAAGCCAAATAAATTAAAGATTATTCCGTTGGGCGGATTGGGTGAGGTCGGGAAAAACATTACTGTTTTTGAATATAAGGATGATATCATCCTTATTGACTGCGGATTAAGTTTTCCAGATGATGAAATGCTAGGCATCGATGTAGTTATACCGGATATAAACTACTTATTAAAAAATCAAGATAAAATAAAAGGTATAGTTTTAACCCATGGACACGAAGATCATATAGGAGCATTACCTTATGTTCTTAAAAAATTAAATGTGCCCGTTTACGGAACAAAGTTAACCCTAGGATTGGTAGAAAATAGGCTGAAGGAACATAGACTTAATAAGGTTAAATTGAATGAAGTGCAGGCAAGTGATGTTATAAAATTAGGTTGTTTCAGTATAGAATTTATTAAAACCAGTCATAGTATACCTGATAGTGTTGCTCTAGCTATAAATACTCCAGTGGGTATTGTATTCCATACAGGGGATTTTAAAATCGATTATACACCCATAAATGATAACCATATAGATTTGCATAAATTTGCAGAGATAGGTGGTAAAGGGGTCTTAGTTTTATTGGCAGATAGTACTAATGTGGAACGACCTGGTTATACCATGTCTGAGAGAATTGTAGGAGAGACTTTTAAAGATATATTTCTAAAAGCTCCTGAAAGGATAATTATAGCAACTTTTGCTTCTAATGTTCACAGGTTACAACAGGCAATTGATGCAGCTGAATTTTATGATAAAAAAGTGATAGTTTCCGGAAGAAGTATGATTAATACAATTAATGTTGCTAAGGATATGGGATATTTACGGGTTAAGGAAGGAACGCTAATCGATATTAACGATATGGATAAATACCCTAGTAATAGAATAGTAATATTGACTACAGGTAGCCAAGGAGAGCCTATGTCTGCCTTAACACGAATGGCGTTTTCAGAACACAGAAAAATAGAATTGGCTTCAGGAGATTGGGTAATTATATCTGCTACACCTATACCAGGTAATGAAAAAACCGTATCTAGAGTTATAAACAAGTTAATGGAAATTGGGACTAAGGTAATATATGAATCCTTAGCTGATGTTCACGTGTCAGGGCATGCATGTCAAGAGGAATTAAAACTGATTCATACTTTGTTAAAACCAAAGTTTTTTATTCCAGTACATGGAGAGCATAGACATTTAAAAAGACACGCAGAACTAGCTCAAGAGTTAGGCATGAAAAGAGAGGATATTTTTATCGCTAGCAATGGAGCAGTTATAGAATTCACAGAAAACTCTGGTACTATGAATCAATATGTTCAATCAGGCAATGTTTTAGTCGATGGACTTGGCATTGGAGATGTTGGAAATATTGTTTTAAGAGATAGAAAACATTTATCAGAAGATGGGTTAATAATTGTAGTTGTTACTATGAGTAAACAGGAAGGAAAAGTAATTGCTGGCCCAGATATAATATCTAGAGGATTTGTATACGTAAGAGAGTCAGAGGATTTAATGGAGGAAGCTAGAACAGTAGTGAGAGATGCTTTGATTCAATGTGAAGAAAAGCATATAACGGATTGGGCAACTTTAAAATCAACCATAAGGGATGCGTTGAGAGGCTATATATATGGTAAGATAAAAAGAAATCCAATGATATTGCCCATTATTATGGAAGTGTAATAAAGACTATCCTAGCATATATTTATATGCTAGGATAATTTAATTGAACACTATTTTCAATTAAACACTATTAATGATATAATATTTCATAAACTAGTTGTTGTATATTTATTTTAACCTTATTATCAATTTTAACAAATTTATAAGGAGGAGTTAATATATGAGTTATGTTTATGATCAGGCCCATAATTTGGCAAAAGCAATAAGAAATTCAGAAGAATATAAGACTTACGTGGAAAAAAGAAAAGTTGTTTATGCAAATGAGAAAAATAAAGAGATGGTAGAGGACTTTAAAAACAGAGTTATAAAGATTCAAATGGATCAAATTGCTGGAAAAGATGTAGATCCAGAAGAAATTGAAAAAGCCAATAATTTAGAAAATGTGTTGATGCTTAATACATCAATAAATGAATTTTTAACTGCTGAATTGAGGTTTTCCCAACTGGTTCAAGATATAAATAATATTATTGGGAAGGCTATAGATGTAGAATAGAAGCAGTTTATCATTTTGGGGAGGAGAATTATGAACACAAAATACTTAACTAAAGCAAGTTTAATTGCAGGAATTTATCTAGTACTTGTATTAATACAAATCCCTATGGGTGATTTGGCCTTTGGACCTATACAACTTAGAATCGCTGAAGGATTAACTCTATTACCTTTAGTTGAAGCAGCCGCAATACCAGGTTTGTTTGTAGGATGTTTAATTGCCAACTTAATACTTGTGCCTTATTCACCTTTCGGTTTAGTCGATATAGTGGGTGGTAGTTTAGTAACCTTAATAGCAGCATACTTAACATCTAAAATGCCAAATAAGGCTATGGCAGCTTTACCCCCGATATTATTAAATGGCTTTATAGTATCAATTTGGGTATCTTATTTTATGAGAGTACCCTATTGGTATACGGTTTTAGGTATTAGTGCCGGGGAGCTGGTATCTGTTACCATATTTGGAAACTTGATACTCACTGCATATAATAAGGCTATCAAGCACAATAAAATCAAATAGAAACTTTTAAAACCCTGTATTCTATATTCATACGCTTGTCCTATCAAGCACAATAAAATCAAATAGAAACACTTAGTTATTTTAATTATTCTTGTAATCAAATTATAAAAATTATATAATAAAATAAATATATATCTAAAGGTGGAGGTTTTGTGGCAGGAACAAAAGAAGCTAAAAAAAAGAGAGGAATAAAAACTAAATATAAATTAATTTTATTGTCTATAACGATACTCATATTATTTACTATTGTCTACTATACTAGATCATTCCAGGCAATGTCAGTTGAAAATCCGACAGAAATAGAAATAGAAATCCCTGCCGGTAGTAGTTCGAAAAAAATTGCTAGTATATTAAAAGATGAAGGGTTAATAAGAAATGAATTGGTATTTCAAATAGGTGTAAAAAAGAATAAGGCAGCTGGTAAATTAAAGGCTGGAGCATATTCGTTGAATACAGGAATGGATATAAATGATATAATCAGTCAATTATCCAAAGGTGGGAAAAATAAAAATGTTTTAAAAATCACCATTCCAGAGGGATATGAAATACGACAAATGGCAGAGAAATTAGGTGAAAAAGGTATTATAGATAAGGAAGAGTTTTTAAAATTAGCAGCAAGTAAAGAATACTTTGAAGAAGATTATCCATTTTTGAACCAATTGGATGAAGGTTATTGTTTAGAGGGGTATCTGTTTCCATCCACTTACGAACTATATCCTGATTCTACAGAGGATGAAATAATAAGAAAAATGCTTAGTAAATTTGAAGAAGTATATGAAAAATATATAAAGGAAAATATGGATGATGTGGATTTATCTCTAAATGAGATAATTACATTAGCCTCTATTATAGAAAGGGAGGCTAAGCGGGAAGACGAAAGAGAACTAATTTCTGCAGTATTTCACAATAGATTGGAGCAGGGAATGCTTTTGCAGTCCTGTGCTACAGTTCAATATATATTAGGAGAAAGAAAAGAAGTATTGTCAAATAAGGACACACAAATTGAGTCCGAATATAATACCTATATCCATGAAGGCTTGCCGCCAGCTCCAATAGCTTCGCCAGGAGAAGGATCTATAGTTGCAGCTATTCAGCCTGCGAAAGAAGATTATCTATACTTTAGAACCAAGGAAGACGGAACAGGAGCTCATACATTTTCAAAGACATATAAAGAACATTTAAACGCCAATCCTAATAAATAATTTTTTATAAGAAATTAATACGTGGATATCCACGTATTAATTTATGCTAAGGAGGATAAGGGTCAATTGGGTAATATAAACAAGGATTATATTGAAGAGTATATTCATAGTGTGTTGCCGGAAAACAATGGTTATTTGAAGGACTTGGAAGTATATGCAAAAGAAAACAATATTCCCATAATAGAAAAAGAAACAGCTCAGTTATTAAAAGTATTGCTTAAAATATATGAACCTAAAAATATACTAGAAATTGGAACCGCTATTGGATATTCAGCTTTGGTAATGGCATCGTCAACAGATGCCAATTGTAATATAACTACTATAGAAAAGCAGTTTAACATGGTAAAATTGGCTGAAAAGAATATAGATAAGACTGAATATAAGAATAGAATAAAAATCCTCAATGGAGATGCTGTAGAAATACTTTCTAATCTCGATGAAAAGTTTGATTTAATTTTTTTAGATGCAGCAAAAGGCCAGTATTTACAATTTTTTAATAGTTGCAAGGATCTACTAAAAACTAAAGGATTAATTATATCTGATAATGTACTTTTTAGAGGTATGGTGGCCTCTGATAAATTGGTTATTAGACGTAAAAAAACAATAGTTAAGAGGCTAAGGGAGTATTTAAATCATATAAGTAATTTAGAGGGATATGAATCATGTATAATACCGATAGGTGATGGAATAGCACTAACTTATAAGGAGGAATGAAGGCTTGAAAAAACCAGAGCTACTAGCACCAGCTGGAGATTTAGAAAAATTAAAAATGGCTATAATTTATGGCGCTGATGCTGTTTATTTAGGTGGAGAACAATTTGGACTGAGAAAAGCATCAAAGAACTTTACTTTGGATCAAATAAAAGAAGGAGTAGAATTTGCACACAATAGAGGGAAAAAGATCTATGTGACTATGAACATAGTACCCCATGATGATGATTTGAAAGGTTTAGAGGATTATGTAAGAAATTTATATGATATAAAGGTGGATGGAGTAATTGTATCAGATCCTGGTATTTATTCTATAATAAATAGAACAGTACCAGAGTTACCAATACATTTAAGTACACAAGCTAGTATTACCAATTATGAAACCATTATGTTTTGGTACAACCTAGGTATTAGGAGGATAGTATTAGCCAGGGAATTATCCCTGAAAGAGATAGAAAGTATAATAGACAGAGCTCCTAAAGATTTAGAAATTGAAACTTTTGTACATGGAGCTATGTGTATTTCTTATTCTGGTAGATGTTTACTTAGTAATTATATGGCAGGCAGAGATGCAAATAGAGGAGAGTGCGCTCATCCTTGCAGATGGAAATATAATTTAGTGGAAGAAAAAAGACCAGGAGAATATTTTCCAATATATGAAGATGAGAAGGGAACATTTATATTTAACTCTAAAGATCTGTGTATGATAGAATATATACCAGAGTTAATCGATTCAGGGATTAAGAGTTTTAAAATTGAAGGAAGGGTTAAAAGTTCCTATTATGTGGCGACTGTTATTCGCTCCTATAGGATGGCTATAGATGAGTACTTTAATGATCCAGAAAGCTATACGTTTAGAAAACAATGGATAGACGAGATTAAAAAAGCTAGCCATAGGGATTTTACTACTGGTTTTTATTTTGGAAAGCCTACAGAAGATGATCAGGTATATACATCTAGCTCTTATATTAGAGGTTATGACTATATAGGACTTGTTCTAGACTATGACCATGATAGCAAAATAGCAACTATAGAACAAAGAAATAGAATGTTCGTTGGAGATAAAATAGAGGTTTTTGGACCTAATAAAGAGCATTTTACTCAAATTATTGATAAAATGTGGGATGAAGAAGGGGATGAGATAGAGGTAGCTCCACATCCACAGCAAGTAATTAAGATGAAAATGGATAATGAGGTAAAAGCTTGGGATATGATGAGAAAAAGCAGGGAGGATGATTAGATGGCTAAACAACTACTTATTGGAATTACAGGTGGTACAGGGTCTGGGAAAAGTACGGTTTCAAGGGAAATACTGAAATCTATTCACGAAAAAAATGTTGTCACAATAGAACAGGACTCTTACTATAAAAATCAAAGCCATCTAACCTTTGAGGAAAGAAAGAATACCAACTATGATCATCCATTTGCCTTTGATAATGACCTACTATTAAAACATTTAAAGGATCTATTAAATAATAAATCTATAGAAAAACCTATATATGACTTTGAACAGCATACTAGAAAAAAAGAAACCACCACGGTTCATCCTAGAGAAATAATAATATTAGAAGGAATACTTATATTGAATGATCCCAAAATCCGAGATTTATGCGATATTAAAATATTTGTAGATACGGATTCAGATGTACGGGTCATAAGAAGAATAGTAAGGGATATAAATGAAAGGGGAAGGACATTAGATTCGGTAATAGAGCAATATATGACCACAGTTAGACCTGCTCATTTACAGTTTGTAGAACCTAGTAAAAGATATGCAGATATTATAATTCCTGAAGGGGGATATAATAAAGTAGCTATAGATATAATTGTTACAAAAATTAATTCTATATTGGATTAAATATATAATACTCCCTCTATCAATTGGTAATACTAATTATCAAGATAGGGGGGGTTTTATGAAAAGATTTAAAGAAAATATAACTTATAACAGATTATTTAAAATGCTAATTACATCTATATTTCTTTTCCTTTTCCTGATCGGTAGACTATATTGGATTCAAATAATAAACCATGAATCGTTAAAAGTTCAGGCGTTAAAACAAAGAGGTAAAGAAATAAAGCTGGCTCCTAGTAGAGGAATAATATATGATAGAAACCTAATTCCACTTACTAATAGAAAAAAAGTTATAACTGGATTTTTTTTAAAGGAAAATATTGAAAACAATCCTACCTTTAAAAAAATTATTATGGAAAATAGCGATATAAATAGCTTTGAACTAGATAAATACATAAAATCTAAAGGACCAATTATTGATATACCGCTAACATCAGATTCATTAGAAACTAGTGATGAAAAGGTTCTTATTGCAAACAAAATTGAAAGATATGATGATACAAATACATTATCCCATGTAATTGGACATATTAATATAAGTGAAAACCGAGGAAAGGCTGGCATTGAAAAAGTTTATGATGAGATTTTAAGAAATAAAGCGAATGAATCTCTATATGTAGAGCTAGATGAAAAAGGAAAAAAGTTTATCAATGAAGAATATTTAGTAAGTCAGGATGCCGATTCTAAAGATCCAAGTGGAGTTAAATTAACTATAGACTATAATATACAAAAAGAAGTTGAAGAGATATTGGACAGAGCAAGAATGAATGGTGCTATAATTGTAGCAGACGTTGAAACTGCAGATATATTAGCTATGGTTAGTAGACCTAATTTTGATCAAGATGATATTGATAAATACTTAAATAGGGAAGATATGGCCTTATATAATAAAGCAGTACAAGTGGGGTATCCACCAGGTTCCTTGTTTAAGTTAGTAGTTTTATTAACTGCTTTGGAGGAAGATATCAAATATTCAAACAACAAATTCTATTGTAATGGATATGAAAAAATAGATAACATTATAATTAATTGCAATAATAGAAAGGGACACGGACACATAACTTTAAAGGAAGCTTTTTCTAAGTCTTGTAATTCTGCCTTTATTCAACTAGGTCAAGAGCTGGGAAGTAAAAAAATTATTGATATGGCTAATAGGTTGGGATTTGGAAAAAGATTAAATATTGGATTATTAGAAGAGATTGAAGGCAATTTGCCCTCAGGTGCTGAGTTGCTTGGACCATCTATAGGTAATATTTCTATAGGTCAAGGGAGTATAGAGACTACACCATTGCAAATAACCGATATGATGCTTACTATTGCAAACAATGGTATTAAAAAGGGAATGTCAATAGTAGAAGGAATAACAGCTCAAAACGGACATATAATTAAAAAATTTGATCGTCAAAAGGGTATAAGGCTTATATCTGAAAATAGTTGTGAAATTGTTCAGGACTATTTAGTGGATGTGGTAAAGGATGGTACAGCTAGAAACTTAGATCTAATGGATATAGGGGGTGCAGGAGGGAAGACTGGTTCCGCTGAGGCAATTTTAAATGGTGATAAAACTGCCCATGGATGGTTTTCAGGATTTTATCCTGAAAAAGATCCAAAGTATGTAATAACTATATTTATAGAAGAAGGGTTCTCAGGCTCACAATCAGCAGTACCTATATTTGAGAATATTGTTAGAGCAGTTTATAATATAAATTGATAGGACTTGCACCATAATGAGCCTTTATACATATACTTTAGTATGGGGAGAGTGGAGGTGTCTTTATGCTTGCACAGTTACTATTTTCGCTTGGAGGGGTTTTGGAACCCTTTTTAATATTTTCCGGATATATTTCTAATACTACCTCATTTCCAAGCCCGCTTAATAAAGAGGAGGAAGAATATTATTTAAAATTGTATAAACAAGGGGATGAAAGAGCACGCAATATCCTCATTGAAAGAAATTTAAGGTTAGTTGCCCATATAGTTAAAAAATATCACAATACAGGAAAAGATATTGATGATTTAATATCAATAGGTACAATAGGCTTGATAAAAGGCATATCAACATTTGATATGGATAAAGGCACTAGACTTGCAACATATGCAGCACGATGTATAGAAAATGAAATTTTAATGGTTATAAGAGCCAATAAAAAGTCTAGGGGAGATATGTCCTTACAAGAGCCTATAGGGATTGATAAAGAAGGCAATGAA
>JAAYRD010000077.1 GCA_012518955.1 Tissierellia bacterium
ATATGTTTGCCTATAGTACCAAAGGCATCATATTCCTCTGGATGCTTTGAAAGCTCTGCAAATAGATTTCTATTAGCCCATATATTGGAAGGGTCTTCACCAATGGACAATAAGCTAAATATATAACGTATATGGTCGTTACCAAATATTATTTGGTCAAATCCTGGATCTACTGATTGCCAATTATAATTTTTGTTGCTTAAATCTTCTCCAACACCCCATAATCCCACAAAGGCCTCCCAGTCACTAAATGGATCAGAAGGGACATTATCTTTATAATATTGTACAGTTTTATTTAAAGCTTCTTCTAAATTAAGATTTGCAGGGATTGGTTTTTCTTTTACAGTTACTTTTGTTTTAATTTCTAATGTGGTTTCAGGTCTTGTTTGATTTACATCCTGTGGCAAGATGAAAGTACCAAAAGCATCGTAATCTCCTGCTTTATCCTCTTTATAGTCTAGTAGTGTCCAGTTTAAGTCTACAAGATGTTTTTTATTTTGACTATCTATAATAGTAGTGGTACTGGGAAGAGAAGAGAGTGCTTTTTCTTTTTTTGTGCCAAAATCCACTTCTATGTCTTCAACTTCTTCAATGGTTTTTATTGTAATTAATTCATTGACTTTTACGGAAGCGTAGGGTCTGACCAAGGTAATATCTCCATTTTCATTTTTTAAAGAAGCGCTTATATGGTATGTACCTGGTTCCTCTATATTGAATGTAGCTTCTCCCTTACTATTGGTTTTTACAGCTTTTCCATCTTTTTTATATTCTTCATTGTTTACTAAAATTGTAGCTCCTTCTATACTCGACCCACCTTGGCCTCCATTGAGTTTTAATGTAAAGTCTTCATGTTGATTTACATTAAGAGATTGTTGGTCAAACCATGAATAAATGTGATTGAAGTCTTTTATATAAAACATTACGACCTCTTGTCCATCTTCTATTTTATAATCTCCAACACCTTGATTTACATGTTGATTATTCACATGATACATCCAACCACTCATAGGCCCTATTTCCATTTCTCTCAATCCAGCAATCATATGAATGTAATTGCCATCCCAACCTACATGAAATTGATTTTTATCTTTGGGATCTATGTCATTTTGTTCTAAGGCTTTTACGATTGCATGAATAGGTTTTAGAGAATTATAGTCTTCGGCTTTTTTCTCTATCCCAGGGTAATCACTTAAATCTAAATCTTTTATATTGACTTCGGTTGGGGGTATGATGGTCTTTTTATATCCTTCAATACGTACAGTTATAGTGGCATCAACTGAAGGAGCGTCTTCTGCAAAGGTTAAAGCAGGAGCTATAAAAGAGAATAATAGGCTAAAAACAATCATAAAAGAAATACTTTTTTTAATAAAATCCTTATATATTCTACACATTTTTTAAACTTCCCTCCTTGTTTTTTAAAAGATACATGATAAAACGTAATTTCCCTCCTTTCCATTGTGTAGGATGTTAAAAACTTTCTTTAAGAAGATAGGATGAAGATACTATAAAAAAAGGCTCTCTTTTCCAAGGAAAAGAGAGCCTTTTTCTTAAATAAAAAAGACCAATAACAAGAATTGGTCTTTATCAATAAGCCTATAATCGAGATACTCCAATCCTTCCCTCCGAAGGTACAGCATTGATACTTAAGGCAGGTCTCCTGACTTATAGCTATTAATTTTGACACCTTCCCAGTTTCCCAGTGGTATAAACG
>JAAYRD010000078.1 GCA_012518955.1 Tissierellia bacterium
ATAGCAATTTAATAACTGATCATGGTTTCACACAACAACAATTAGCAGAAAAAATGGGGAAAAGCCAATCCACTATTGCAAACAAATTGAGGTTATTAAAATTACCTCATGAAATCAAGAAAGATTTATTAGAACACAACCTCACGGAAAGACATGGAAGAGCTTTGCTAAAACTTTCAGATGACAATTTAAAGAGAGAGGTATTAAATAAGGTAATAGAGAATGAATTAAATGTAAATAAAACGGAAGCTTTAGTAAGTAACATATTGGACGATTTAACCAAGGAAGATGAAAAAGAAGACAAGCAAAACATAAAGGGATTGATAAGCACTCGTATATACATAAATACTATTAAAAAAGCTTATGATATGATAAAGGAAAGTGGAGTAGATGCTCAATACAAGGAAAAAGATAAAGGAGAGTTCATAGAACTAACCATACAAATTCCAAAGAAATAATAAAAGGCGAAATGTTTCACGTGAAACATTTCGCCTTTTATTATTTCTAGTGAGATGAATAATGGTGGAAAAATGCGTCTTGTTTATATTTCGGTGGCTGTCCCCGGCATATTTATAAAGAACGGCATCTCCTATTCAAGATTTGGAAAATCTCACGACACGGGAAAAAATGGTTTGTGAAGATCGCTATCGCTATAAAACACAAACCATACGATTTTTTCCCTTAGTCGGATCTTTTCACAAATCTTTCATAAGTCGAGCCTTTTCTTTATAAATATGCCTCTTAATCTATGGAAACGTCATAGTAAGGATTAAAACTTACCATTCTCTACTTTACTAAACATGGCAAAGATATGTTAGCTTATCCGGTCCTTTAATAAACAAACACTATCTATTTGCTTTTATACCTATATTACAATTATAGAAGAGGCCTTTTATAATTCCTTGGATAATGCATAATTTGTTTTTCATGACATAATTAAGACATATTTGGGAAGATAAGCCCCGACTTATTCAAGATTCTATAGAAGTATCCAACTAAGGAGAAAAAATTGTTTGGTCGCGTTTTTTAGCGTAGCGATCTTCGCGACCATTTTTTCTCCGTGTTGTGATACTTCTAGAATCTTGAATCGGAGAGGGCGTTCTTCCCAAATATGTCGAGGCTCGCCACAAAATTATTCCACACTATATTATCAATCCCTACAAATAAAACTAAATGTTTCACGTGAAACATTTAGTTTTATTTAGAAAATCATTTCATTTTCTTCTTCCTATCTGATATTATATAATAAAATACATGTTTTAGGAGTGTAACAATGGCACGAGTGATTACCATATTCAATCAAAAAGGTGGGGTTGGCAAGACTACGACAGTTATTAATCTAGCTGCAGCATTGGGAAAGCTGGATAAAAAGATATTAATTGTAGATGTAGATCCTCAAGGCAATGCAACTAGTGGGCTAGGTGTAGATAAAAATGATCTAAAATTATCCATTTATGATGCTCTTATTAATGGTGTAAGTTTAACTGAGATCTTACAAAAAACCTCAGCAGAAAATGTAGACATAATTCCTTCAAACGTAGATTTAGCTGGAGCAGAGATAGAGATGATAGGGATTGAGGATAGGGAATTGACCTTAAAAAAAGCTTTAGAAACGGTTAAAGCAAATTATGATTTTATTTTTATTGACTGTCCTCCATCCTTAGGCTTACTAAGCATTAATGGACTATCTGCATCCCATAGTGTGCTAATACCTATTCAATGCGAGTATTATGCCTTGGAAGGAGTTAGCCAATTGGTAGACACCATAATGCTTGTAAAGAAGGGTTTAAACCCAGACTTAGAGGTGGAAGGTGTTGTTCTTAGTATGTTTGATGGTAGGACAAACCTATCCATTCAAGTAGTGGATGAAGTCAAAAAATACTTTAAAGGAAAAGTTTATACATCCATTATACCTAGAAATGTAAGATTAGCCGAGGCTCCTAGCTATGGATTATCGGTTATAGATTATGATCCTAAATCTAGGGGAGCAGAAACCTATAGTGATTTGGCAGAAGAATTCTTGTATCTATTGGAGGAGGTTTTTTAATTGGTAGTTAAAAAAAGGGGACTTGGAAAGGGATTATCAGCCTTGATACCAGGAGATCCCGTAGTTGGACTATTAAATGAAGAGCCGGAAAAAGATTCTGTATTAAAGTTAGATATAGAATTAGTAGAACCCAACGAGGATCAACCAAGGCAAAAGTTTGAAAAAGATTCTTTGCATGAACTAACAGCTTCTATAGAGATGTATGGGGTCATACAACCTATAGTAGTTAGGAAAAAAGGAAACAAATATCAGATAGTAGCTGGAGAACGAAGGTGGAGGGCAGCCAAAGCGGCTAATCTAAAAAAGATACCTTGTATTATAAAGGATATCGATGAAAAAGAAGCTATGAAGCTAGCATTGATTGAAAATATACAGAGACAGGATTTAAATCCTATAGAAGAGGCGTTTGCGTTTCAAGGGTTAATGAAAGAATATCATCTTACCCAAGAAGAAGTAGCAAAATCCATAGGGAAGAGTAGATCCTATATTGCAAATACTATTAGACTATTAAAGTTGGATAAGGAGATCAAGGACTATATAGCTGAAGGCAAAATAACTAGTGGTCATGGAAGAGCTCTGCTTAGCATTGACAATGAAGAGGAACGTAGAAAGGTAGCAGAATCTATAGTTAATAAAAAAATAAATGTTAGGGATACGGAAAGCATGATAAAAAATAGAAAAAAAAGCAAGCCCAAAGTTGAGGATGATGATAAAGACCCTCTAGTTAGAGAGGTAGAAGATAATTTAATGAGAACATTGGGTACTAAGGTAAAGTTGACAACCAAAAAAGACGGTGGAAAGATTGAAATTCAATTTTATGATTATGAGGATTTACAAAGGCTTATAGAACTGATTACAAATTAAAATAGGAATGTTTCACGTGAAACATTCCTATTTTAATTTCAAAAAGGCTAAAATAATCAATATTACACCTGCTAACCAAGACAAATCAATTTTTACTTTTTCAACAAACCTATTACCTATAGCTAAACCACTCCATATGGCAATCATATTAATGATTAGGGAT
>JAAYRD010000079.1 GCA_012518955.1 Tissierellia bacterium
AATATATAATAAAAAAGTATATAATTTCAATAAATTTCTATCCTTTGGATTTATTAAAAAGCTTGAATTAAAAATTGGTATTGCTAATCTAGTATTAGCTGGATTTCCCATAGCCCTTTTGTCTAATTATATTGAAAATAAATTTTTAATACCCATTTCATTAGTCCTATCCTTTATAGTCCCCTTTATGATAGGGAAAGGTCTTTTGAAACCAATGGATAGTATTTTAAAATCCATAGAGGAGATCGAAAGCAAGGACTTATCCTTTGAAAGAAATATTGAAACAAATGATCTTTTAGAAGAAATAAACAATAAGATGAATCTTATTAAATCTAGCATAAAAACAGATTTTGTAGGATATAAAGGAACAACTGATGAATTAAACGTATTTGCAGATAAGTTTAATGAAATATCCAAAAACATGAGCATTACATCTGATGATATAACCTCCATAGTGGAGCAAGTTGCTCATGGTGCTATTAATCAGGCTGAAGAAACTGAGGATGCTGCCCAACGTCTAAACAATAGTATCAATTCTTTAAATGATATTGCCGCTCGAGAAAATAAAGGCAAAGATTATTTAGAGATGGCTGTGAATAAGATAAATTCTGGCTTTAGTAGTTTGGAATATACATCCAAAAGCTTGGATAGTGTATTAGATGAATTTTCCCAAGTAAAAGAGAAGGGTATTGTTCTTCAAAATAGTGCCAAGGATGTTACAAAAATAGTTAAAACCGTAGAAAAAATTGCAGAACAAACTAACTTACTGGCACTCAATGCTAGTATTGAAGCATCAAGAGCTGGAGAATATGGACAAGGGTTTACAGTGGTAGCTATGGAGATAAGAAAATTAGCAGAAGGCTCCAAAGAAGCTGTTCAAAGCATTAACAATTTATTAAAATCCTTCGTATCAGAAATAGATGAAGTGGCAAAAGATATCGAAAAGCAATATACAATACTAGAAAAAGAAAACTCTAATCTAAATAATCTTTATGTAGAAACTAGGGAAACTGTACACAGTATGGAAAATGTAGCTAATCTAATAATTCAATTGGTTGACGAATTGGACAAAGAGACAGGCTCTATAAATCGAATATACGAAAACATAGAGGCCTTATCAGCTATTGCTGAAGAAAATTCTGCCTCCAGCGAAGAGGTAAGCGCTAACGTGATGAGCTATACCAATGAGATACGAAGTATGACAAAAAAAATCATAGAGTTTAAAAAGCTATCCCAAGAATTTAGTTCGGATCTAGAAAAATATATCTTATAAAGGAGAGGCCTATTTGGCCTCTCTAGTTGTTTTCAAGATTTTATAGGTTTTTCTATTATAGTTAGTTCGCCATTATTTCCGTCTAACCTTGCCTGCACTCCAAAAGGTAGTGTCACCATAGGTTTGCAATGTCCAGCTTTTAAATTGGAGATGCTTGGTATACCTACAGGTTTTATTATATCTTCTATTATCTGTTCTAAGGTTAGAGAATTGTCTTTTCTAGAATCATCAGAAGAACAATTTTTAAAATCTCCTAAAATTATACCCTTAGCTTCTTCCAGCTTTCCAGATAATCTTAACTGATTAAACATTCTATCAATCCTATAGGGCTCCTCTCCTATCTCCTCAAGAAACAGTATCTTTCCCTTTAAATCGATTTCATAGGGAGTTCCCAAAGTGCTTACTATTAGGGATAGGTTTCCTCCTATAATAGGTCCTTCTACAATACCACCATTGATTGTTTCTATCCTCTCTCCTTTAGGATTTTTTATAATCCCTGTATCAAACCTATCCTTCAGTATAAAATTATACAAGCTTTCCTTAGAAAAACTATCAAAACATTCTACCATATCAGAAGAGACCATAGGTCCATGAAAGGTAACTACATTGGATATTTGATTTATTCCAATGTGCAAAGCAGTGATATCACTGTATCCTACAAATACTTTAGGATTATTTCTTATAACCTGATAATCCAATAAATCCAATATTCTTAAGGTTCCATAACCTCCCCTTAGACATATGATCCCATCTATTTCCGTGTCCCTAAACATAGAATTAATATCATCTGCTCTTAAAATATCTGGTCCAGATAAATAACCATACTTTTCATAACAACTTTTGCCCATCTTAACCTTGAAACCCATTTGAGTTAGCTTTTTATTAGATTTTTCTACCTTTTCCCTAGTATCAGGGCTAGCTGGAGCAATTATTCCTACAGTATCCCCCAATACCAATCCCTTTGGCTTTATCATATGTGCAATATCCTAGATGCTATTGCAAAATAAACCATTAAGCTTAAAGCATCTACTATAGTAGTAATAAGGGGACCTGCCATTATAGCTGGGTCTATTTTCATCTTCTTTGCTATAATAGGCAATACTCCACCTACAACTTTGGACATTACAACTGTCACAAATAAAGTTATGGATACTGTAAGAGATACAAAAACACCTACATTGTCAAATAGGTAGATTCTAAAAAAGTTAACTATACCTAAGGTTATTCCTACTACTATACTAATTCTAAACTCTTTCCATATTACCTTTGTTGCATCCTTTAAATCTATTTCACCTAGGGCAAGACCACGTATTACTAGGGTAGAAGATTGACTCCCTGAGTTTCCTCCTGTATCCATTAGCATAGGTATAAAAGCATTCAATACTATTACGGTATGCAAAACCTCTTCATACTTTCGTATTATTCCTCCAGTAAAAGTAGCCGATATCATTAGAACCAATAACCATGTAATTCTATGTTTTGCTAGATTAAAAACACTAGCATCTAGATACCTTTCCTCAGAAGGAGACATAGCAGCCATCTTTTGAAAGTCTTCCGTAGTTTCTTGATCTATTACATCCATTATATCATCTACGGTTATTATACCTGTAAGTCTATCCTCTTTATCTACAACAGGCAATGCTAAAAATCCATATCGTTTAAATATTCCCGCTACAGTTTCTTGATCGTCATGAGTGTGTACATATATGACATCTCTATCCATTATTTCTTCAATAGTATCTTCTTCATTGCTTATGACCAGTTTTCTTAAAGATACTATGCCCTCTAGCTTTCTATTCATATCCGTTACGTAGCAGGTATATACGGTCTCCTTATCAAGACCTGTTTCCTTAATATGGGCCAAAGCCGCTCCTACAGTCATATGTTTTTTTAAATCTACATATTCTATGGTCATTATACTGCCTGCAGAATCTGGTGGATACCTTAAAAATTGATTGACCAAGTTTCTTTCCTCTTCCTTTGAGTGCAGTAGTATTTTTTTTACTATATTAGCAGGCATTTCTTCAATTATGTCTATCATATCGTCAAAGAATAATTCATCAACTATATCCTTTAACTCTTTATCATTTATCAGTCTAATAACATTTCTCTGTTGTTCTAATGAGAAACTACTAAATACATCTACAGCCATATCCTTAGGTAACATCCTAAATATCAGCAATCCAGTATGAATATCTAAGGATTCTAACAAATCAGCTATATCTACTTCATTCATATCCTCTAGTTCTCTTTTTAATGTAACATACTTCTTTTCTTGGATTAAATATTCAAGTCTTCTTTCATCCAAATCAATTAACCCCCTTTAGGGAACCATAGTGTGAGTTGATGACTAAGGTTCTCCTGTTATTCCTATTGATTTTTTGCCTTACATCTTTCACCCTTCCACGGGGCAAGGGCCCAGAATCCATCAGTCACCACCTCCTCTTATTCCCTTGGGAATTTTTAATAACCTATATATATAGGTTATTAGATTATGCCTTAAAGTTCAAGAAAAAATTTTCCCATTTAACTTGAAAGACAATATAGATTATTTTAACACAAACTACAACTTTTATTAAATTTTATTTCTCCTTAGGCAAAAAATAGAGAGTATTGGATCATGATCCAATACTCTCTATTTTAAATTTCATCAGTTTATTAACAGGACCCAGCTCTTCCATCTGGTATAACGCTAAATCCTCTTCTTAGCCAACTGTCACTATAATCAATGGTAAAAGAACCAAAGCTCTCTGTTAAGTCTTCCTCAATCAAAAATGTATAGTCTCCAACATCCATTGAAGCATCTCCTTCTTTGTGCTCATCCAGAGCTAAACCAAAAGATGGACCGCCTCAACCATAGCCCGCAATATATATTCTCAAGGGTTTCTTTTCTTTTCTAGATTCCATTACTTTTTCAAGTTCATCTTTAGCCTTTTCAGTTAAATCTATTTTCATATTAACGCCTCCTATTTTGTTTCTCTATAATCTATATACCCCCTGTAGGTATTATTAATCATTTTAAATCATTTTTTAAAAAATGTCAATTAAAATTATAATAACCCTCTAACTTTCGTTAGAGGGTTATCCTACATAGCCTTTCCTGGTATTATTGCATCTACTATTCCAATTACCAACGCTCCGATTATGGCTCCCCATACAGTTATATTGAATCCTGGAACTATGAATTTGGTAGCATATAATATGATTGCAGCTACGATGAATCCTGTAATTCCTCTACCGAATGGGGTAGCACTTATTCCAGTAAATCTTTGCACCAAATGATCCAATACAGCTATAACCACTGCAGCCAATAATAAACTCCATAAGCTATTTATGGAAAACCCAGGTGTTAGATAGGCTGCAATTCCTACCACTACAGCTGTAACTAACAGCCTTATAAGCATTTGTCCTATATCCCAATCATTGTCTCTGTGTTCTGTTTTATTTCTATCCTTATCATTATTATCCATTGGTTCACCTCCTGATATAAGAATGTCCATTTTTTAAGTTTTTATGCAAATTTATAATATTTTTTTATTTTAAACATATGATACTTTTTATAGTTCACAGGGTATATAATATATGGTAAAATAGTATAATAGATTTAATATAAGGAGGTAAATGTAATGGAAATTACTAAAGATACATTAGTTGGTGAATTAATTCGAAATAAACCAGAATCAGTTGATATACTTTTAAGATTTGGATTAGGCTGTGTTGGCTGTCCTGCAAGCCAAATGGAAAGCATAGAAGAAGCTGCCATGGTTCATGGTTTAGATCTAGATCAATTATTAAAGGCTCTTAATGCATAATATAGAAAATCTCCTTTTTGATTTCAATCAAAAAGGAGATTTTTAAATGCCTTTTTTATTTATCGAGTAGCTCATCTATTTTAGCTTTGTCAAATCCTACCACTTCTTCCCCATCGATTACTAAGACAGGTACTCCCATATGTCCCATTCCCATTAACTCTTTTCTCGCTGCTTTGTCTGTCTGAATATTCTTTTCAGTATAGGAAACTCCCTTTTCATCTAAGTATTCCTTAGCCGTCACACAATATGGACAAGTGTCACTGGTGAAAACTACTACATTAGCCATTTTAACCCTCCTTATATTGCTTAAAAAATTCTTTCATATACATATGCTACCCTCTATCCATGTGAATTAATCAAAAACTATTTTTTATAGTATCAAATAGTTTTGTTTGACATAATCCCAAACCAATAATATAATGAGTTAGATTATATAGTTTAACCTATTATATATTTAAAAGGATTGATGAAATGTTAAAAAACTATATGGAAATTTTAGTAGATGAAGTCTACAACGAAGTAAAGGATCAATATGATGTATGTAAGTATGATGATTGCATAAACGATATTAAGGCTACTGCACTAAATAACCTTCCACCAGTATATTTTTCATCTTGTATTAGCGAAGGAGAGAAAAAGGCTTTTTTATTAAATCGACAAATGAAAATTACGGTTCTTGCAAAGATTACAGAGGCTGTTCAGTTGGTATCTCAAAGGTGTAAGAGTTAGATTTTTACCTATGCTGTACATGATCTAACCCCTGGCTAAATAGTTGAAGAACATGATCATCATCTAGGGAATATATTACCATCCTTCCCTCTCTTTTAAACTTAACCAATCTTAAGTTTCTTAAAAGCCTTAGTTGATGGGATATAGCTGATTGAGTCATGTCCAATAGATATGCAATATCGCATACACATAGGGATTTCTTAGAAAGAACATATATTATTTTAAGCCTTGTAGGATCCCCTAGTGCTTTAAATACTTGAGATAGATCATATATTGTTTCCTCTTTATATAGACTATTCTTTATAGCTTTTAAAGTAGCCTCCTCTGTTGCATTTCCCTGGCAGATTTCTTTTTTTTCCACTTTTGTTCACCCTTTTCTTAAGTTATTATAAAATTAATACTCAGGAATCATTGGATTTATAATTCGTATCACCTTTCCTGTCATAGGATCTATATATAAAATCCAATATCCCAATCCATCCTTTGATTCATACCATGTATTAAACCCTGTAGTCCCTTTAAATGGATGCTCCTCTATAATGAATTTTCCAGGCACCCCATAGAGATAATACTTAACTTCTTTTTGTTCTTTATACATTCCAAATATATAGTGACCATATTTTCTGATTAAATCTATGCAGGTTATAGAATTATTTATGGTGCTATGTCTATAATCTGTACTCATAAGATAATTATAATAGGGTAAAAATCCTTTATGGAGATCAGTATTACAATCTTCAATTTGCCACCAGCTATATCCATGAAGATATATTTTAAAAGGATCTACATACGGGAAAAATCTTAATATACTCAGTATATAATCGGTCATTTGGTTTTTATGATTTAGCTGCCTAATATATTCTAAGGATTGATAGTCCAGTCCTTTATCCACTATTGGCTCTTCTTCTATTTCATCTACTTCCTGAGTTTTTTCTAGTTCTACAACTTCCTCTGTGATTTTCTCTGATTCAATAGCTTCTTCTAGCTCTTCTACTTCTTCCACAATTTCTTCTGATTCCATATCCTCTTCTGTTTCTTCCGGCTCTATGGCCTCTTCTATCTCCACAGCTTCTTCTGCATCTACAGTTTCTTCTATCTCTACATACTCTTCTACTCCTTTTGTTTCAAAATCGTCTTCTAATTGCTCAACTTGATCCATATCCACTGATTCCTCGGGATTTTCTTCTATTGACAAATCTTCGGTTTTTTCTTCTACTTCCTGAATAGGTTCAGAATCTTGTTTTTGTTCAACCTCTTTTTCTGAAATGAGTTGTTTTACAAATCTATCTACAGTTCCATCATCCTTATCCATGTAACCGTTTAACAGTATCTTTCTATCCTTTCCTATAAGAATAGCATTTATCCTATTCATAGCAAAGCCAATCGAATCTAAATCCCTTACGTTAAAATTTATATCTGTTCTAGTTCTTCCTCTTTCATCTATAATTATTCTTCCTAGGTCATATTCCTTAATTTGTCCGTTTATATCCCTTAAAAAATATACCCTATAATCCCCGTAAGGTTCACAATTCTCTACACTTAAATTTACAGTCCCTTTAACCCCTTTCACTTCAATTTTACCATGTCCCTTTGGTTTTATACCTTCAATATTTGTATAATTATTCTTCAGAATAATATATTTCCTAAAATAGGTAAATTCTCCTGACATTAATACCCCCCCTTTTAAAGCCTTTATATTACTATATGTCTAAGGGGGGTAATATTTTACTAATCTTTACAAAATCTTCGATTTTTAAATCCTCAGCTCTTTTCTTTGATGATATATTTGCTCTTTCCAGTACTTTCTTTATATCTTCCTTTTCCAAATCCAATTCACCAGAAGATAGAGAATTTAATATGGTCTTTCTTCTTTTGCCAAAGGCTGACCTTACCACTTTAAAAAATAATTTTTTGTCCACCTCTGGTAATTCTTTTTTTAACTTTAATTTTACTACAGCTGAATTTACATTAGGCTGAGGCATGAATACAGTTCTAGGTACTTCCATAACTATTTCTGGGGAGGTATAAAAATTTATAAATACGGAAAGGGAACCATATTGCTTATTGCCAGGACTGGCTACTATTCGTTCTGCTACTTCCTTCTGTACCATTACTGTAATAGTTTCTATATTTAAATCCTCTTCGATAAGCTTAGCTATTATGGGAGTAGTTACATAATAAGGAAGGTTTGCTATTACTTTAATAGGTCCTCCTCCTAATTTTTCATCTATAAGCCTATTTACATCTACTTTAAGTATATCACCATGGACTACCTCTATATTATTATATCTCTTTAAGGTTTCCTCTAAAACAGGTAGCAGAGACTCATCCAATTCTACTGCTACCACCTTCTTCGCATTTAAAGCTAGCTCCTCTGTTAATGTTCCCAATCCTGGTCCTATTTCCAATATACAATCCTCTTTTGTAACTTCTCCTGCCTGACAAATATTTCTAACTATATTCCCATCTGTTAGAAAATTTTGACCTAAGCTCTTTGAAAATCGAAATCCATGTCTATTTAAAATTTCTTTTACGTATTTAGGAGAATATAATCTTTTATCTATCATAGCCTTCCATCCTTTCCAATGCCTTCAAAAACTCTTCCCTAGTAACACCAAAGTTGTTCAACCTATTTAAAAATTGTTTAGAGTTTGCATATCCTATCCCCAATATATCTCCCATTTCCTCTCTTTTGTTTCGGCTATTTGCTCCACCTATAAATCCTAACTCTATTAAATCTATTTTGCTAAATTCTTCCCTTTTTTGTGTAATTATCGGTCTAGCCTTAGAAATGGCCTCCACTATATCTTCCTTAGTTGCATTTTCTACACCAATATCATTTTTCTTCAAAGCTTTCCCCTGAGGTAGGAATGCGTGTTTACAGCCTTTTATGTTCCTTGAAATATCTTTTCTTATCTGCTCTCCTGCATGATCTGGATCCGTTAATATGATTAGCCCTCGTCTTTTTGAAATGGCCTTTAGCTCTTGAATAAATTTCTTCTTATAACCGAAACCACCAGTGGCAATAACTTCTGCCTCCAGAGCATTCTTCACCGCTACTATATCATCTTTTCCTTCCACTACTATAACTTCCTTTATCAAAATAATCTCCCCTTGCCAGGACAGTCAATCCCCTTACTATCCTATTTTATTCTAAACAATTTCTTGGTGTTTTCTGAAGTTCTATTTGCCACTTCCTCAAAGGGTATTCCCCTTAATTCAGCTATGGTTCCTGCCACATGCCGGACATACAAGGGTTCATTCCTCTTACCTCTATAGGGTTCTGGCGTTAAATAAGGGGAGTCTGTTTCAATCAACAATCTATCTAAAGGAACTGCCTTGGCTACTTCCTTTGGTACTCTAGCATTTTTAAAGGTCACTGGACCGGCTAATGATATATAAAAGCCTAATTTTATATATTCCAATGCCATCTCCACACTACCTGAATAACAGTGGAGTACCCCTTCTAAATTACCATCTTGGGCTTCTTTTAATATATCGAAGGTTTCTCCTGCCGCATCTCTTGAATGAATTATCACAGGCAAATCTACTTTCTTTGCCAAATTTAGTTGCTCAACGAACCTTTGTCTTTGAATATTCCTAGGAGAATTATCATAATAAAAATCCAACCCAATCTCTCCTATAGCCACTACCTTTTCCCTATTTGCAAGGGATTTCAAGACTTCTATAGTAGAGTCGTCCATCTCCTTGGCTGAATGAGGATGAACTCCCACGGCTGCATATATATTCTCATAATCTTCCGACAGGGATACGGATTTTATGCTAGATTGTAAATCAGCCCCTACATTGATTATTAAATCTATACCATCTTTCTTTAAGGATTCAATCAACTTATCTCTATCCTTATCGAATCTTTCATCATCTATATGTGCATGACTATCTATTAACATCTTCTTACCCCTTCCATCATAAATAATCCTGTTAATTAAATATTATATCACAAAAGCCTTAAGAGAATTCTCTTAAGGCTTTTGTATTGAAATCATAATTAATTTAATTAAGATTCTAAATTATCCTTATGATATATTAGCTCCTGAGCTTATGTCATCCAATGTAGATATAAGGGTAAACTCCCCATCTTTTTCTGCTGCTAAAATCATACCATTGGACTCTTCTCCTCTTAATTTAATAGGCTTTAGATTTGCCACTATTACAACCTTTTTCCCTACTAAATCTTCTGGTCTATAATATTCCTTTATACCAGATACCACCTGTCTTCTTTCATCTCCTACCTTCAGTTGTAGGATCAAAAGTTTATCAGCCTTAGGATGATCCTTAGCTTCTATTATTTCAGCCACTTTAAATTGAATCTTAGCAAAATCGTCTATGGTTATAAATTCTTCTTTTTCTGTAGATTCTGTTTTTTCTTTCATAGTTTGTCTCTTCAACCTTTCTTCTATAAGTTTTTCGTTAGCTTCATTATGCCTTACTAGTTCTTTCTCTATATCCAACCTTGGGAATAAAACATCTCCTCTTTCTATCTTAACACCTATCTTCATCTTGCCCCATTCCTTTGCATCTTCCCAATTAACCTTCTCCTCTAAACCCAATTGAGCTAATATTAGCTTAGATGTGTTTTCCATAAATGGATTGATTAATATGGATACTATTCTTATGCTTTCCACCAAGTTATATAGTACTGTGTCCAATCTATCCTTATCTTCTTTAGCCAATATCCAAGGGGTGGTTTCATCTATATATTTATTGGTTCTTCTAATTAACTTCCATATTTCTTCCAATGCCTGGCTATAATTTAATTTATCCATATTTTTTTCTACATTCCCTGCTGCATTTGTAGCTATCTGGATCAGAGACTCATCTATCTCTTCCTTCTTAATAGGTGATGGTAGGATTCCATCCTTATACTTTTCTACCATAGTGATAGTTCTACTTACTAAATTTCCCAAATCGTTAGCTAAGTCTGAATTCAATCTTTGCAAAAACTTTTCCCTTGAAAAAGAACCATCTTGCCCAAAGGAAAACTCTCTCAATAGAAAATATTTAAATGCATCTATTCCATATAGTTCGATTAAAGGTTCTGGGTATATTACATTACCCTTGGATTTTGACATCTTATCATCTTCAAACAATATCCATCCATGACCAAAGACTTTATCTGGCAACTCCATATCCAATGCCATCAATACTGCCGGCCATATTATGGTATGAAATCTAACTATCTCCTTCCCTACCAAATGGACATTGGCAGGCCAATATTTTTTAAACTTAGTATCATCTTCTGAGCCATATCCTAGAGCAGTAATATAGCAGAGTAAAGCATCTATCCACACATATACTACATGCTTTGAATCGAAAGGTACCTTTATTCCCCAATCAAAACTAGTCCTGGATACGCAGAGATCTTCTAAACCTTCCTTTAGAAAGTTATTTAACATCTCATTTCTTCTAGAATCTGGTTGTAAAAATTCTGGATTCTCTTCATAAAGCTGGATTATCCTGTCATTGTATTTGGATAATTTAAAAAAATAGGCTTCTTCATCTGTTAAATGAACCTCTCTGCCACAATCAGGGCATTTCCCATCTTGTAATTGACTCTCTGCCCAAAAAGCTTCACAGGGAGTACAATATAATCCTTCATATTTTGATTTATATATATCCCCTTGCTCGTACAATCTTTCAAATATCTTTTGTACTCCTTTTTCATGATGTTCATCAGTAGTCCTTATGAACTCATCATAGGATATATCTAGCATCTTCCAAAGCTCCTTTATATCCCTGACTATTCCATCTACATATTCCTTTGGTTCCATATTGTTCTCTTTAGCTTTTTGTTGGATTTTCTGACCATGTTCATCAGAACCCGTTACAAGGTAAACATCATATCCTTGAGCTTTTTTAAACTTTTTTAAGGTATCTGCTGCCACCGTCGTATAAGTGTGCCCTATATGTAGATTATCACTAGGATAATATATAGGTGTCGTTATATAAAACTTTTCCACATCAATCCCTCCTGTATTTAGTTTAATACAAAAAACCCTCATCTCTTCCATAGAGACGA
>JAAYRD010000080.1 GCA_012518955.1 Tissierellia bacterium
ATGTCCATGTAGAACTAACTATAGACAAAACGACTAATCAGATTGCCAATGAATATTGTCCAAAAGATAATGTAGTAACCCAGGTATTTATACAAAGAAATCCTCCATATAACCCTGGAAATCATGGCGGAGTTGTTCCTTCAGATTATCAATATACAGCACCAACTAAAGTCTGTGAAGTTCACAATCAGCAAACTGCCATTGAAGATGCTTTAGAAGATGAAGATGAAGAAGATGATGATAATGATAAGAAGGATGATGATGACAAAGGTAAAAAAGATGATGATGACAATATAGATGACAATAAAGATAAGAATCCACCAGCCCTTCCTCCTGATGACGAAGATGATGACGAAGAAGACTAATAAAAAAGCTAAGGAATCTATATAGATTCCTTAGCTTTTTGTCTTTGGTTCCGAAACTATTGCCATTATATAACCAAATAATATAGCAGCCGATATCCCCCCTGCCGTTGCTTTTAATCCTCCTACGAAAACTCCAATAATTCCATTGGACTTTGCACCTTCAATGGCACCTTTACTCAATGCATATCCAAAGCCAGATATGGGCACTGTTGCACCAGCTTCTCCAAATTTAACCAAAGGCTCATATAATCCTATAGCACCTAATACAACTCCTGAAATTAAAAATGTCAGTAGTATATGAGCAGGGGTTAATTTAGTGGTGTCTAAAATAATCTGACCAATAACACATAATAATCCTCCTACTACAAAAACTTTTAAGTATTCCATCCTGCACCTCCTTAAAATACCATATTATCTATAGTAACTGCATGGGCTATCCCTGGAATCGACTCATCTTGTAAAATAGAAGTGGAAGAATGCAATGCACCTGTGGCAACCAATAGGACTCTATTTAAATTGCCTTTCACCATTTCTTTATATATATAACCATTAAAAACTACTGCAGCACATCCACATCCACTGCCCCCAGCATGGGTATCCTGCTTAACATTATCAAATATTTTTACCCCACAATCTGTATAATTTTTTGATAGATCATAACCAGCCTTCTTCATTAAATCCAATAATATGCTCTTTCCAATTGAAGCCAAATCCCCAGTTATAATTAGATCATAGTCCTCTGGATTATACCCTGTATCCTTAAAATGTTGAGATATAGTATCTATTGCAGCAGGAGCCATAGCTCCTCCCATATTATTGGCGTCAACTAGGCCATAATCCTGTATCTTTCCTGTAGTAACATAAGTTATATAGGGCCCCTTTCCAGTAGAAGATAATACAGTAGCCCCAGCTCCGGTTACAGTCCACTGAGAAGAAAAGGGTCTTTGGGCACCGTATTCCAAAGGAAACCTAAACTGTCTCTCTGCACTGCTAAAGTGACTAGAAGTAGCACAAACCACTTTATCTGCAAATCCACCATCTACTATCATAGCCCCCAAGCTTAATGATTCAGTCATAGTGGAACATGCCCCATATAATCCAAAATAAGGTATTGCCAACTGTCTAGCTGCATAGCCAGAGGATGTAATCTGGTTTAACAAATCCCCTGAAAACAAGTATTCTATCTGATTAGGTGATAAATCTGCATTTTGAATAGCCAACTTAATAGCTTCTTCCTGTAGCTTAGCCTCTGATTTTTCAAAAGAATCCTGTCCCCACAGATCATCTTCTAATATCACATCAAAATAATCCTTCAGAGGCCCTTCTCCTTCTTTAGGTCCAACAATTGAAGCCGTGCTAATTATAGAAGGAGGATTGGATAATTTAACTGTTTGAGTTCCAATTCGTTTTAATGCCATTGTCTTATCCTCCTTTTGTAAGTATCAAATATAGTATTCCCACAATAACTGAACTCCCTACCCCATAGACCAATACAGGTCCTGCAATATTGAACATTTTAGAAGCTACCCCAAATATAAAACCTTCCTTCTTAAATTCCATTGCAGGAGAAACTATAGAATTTGCAAAACCAGTAATAGGTATGGCTGCACCTGCCCCTCCTATTTTGCCTATTTTATCGTATACTCCAAGACCAGTCAGAAAAGCCCCCAGGAATACCAATATTATAGAGGTGCCAGCTGCAACCTTTTCTTTATTTAGCCCATAATTTGATAATATATTTCCTATAATTTGTCCAAATACACATATAAGCCCCCCTACTATAAATGCAAATAGCATGTTTTTTGCATAAGTTGGTTTTGGTATTTTCTGTTCTACATACTTTTGATATTCTTTATTGTTCATATTTTCCATTTTTGATTCACTCCTATACCTTTTCCTTTACAAATACAAGCCAGTAATATAAAGAACCTGCCAGCTTTCCAAGTATCAAAGCGGCTATGATATATTTCAATTCATTTTTAGCTTTAAATTTCTTTGCAAATACCGGAATTACATTCAATACTTCTGCTAATGCTGAAGTAAATAACCCTAAGAACGTACCCATGACCAAACCAATTGGAATACAAATATATTTGCTCACTTTAAAGCTAAATTGAGAAAAATATATAAAACTAAATATAGTAGCACCTATTATCATAACGTATTCAAATAGTTTTATATATTCATTGGTTTCTGTAACCTGGGTTATCCTAGGTACTAGCTTTAACAAGGTTAAGAAAGCAGCAGCTGCACTGCCTACAGTAATGCCTCCAGATAGTCCTAATAAAACCATTAAAGCTGCTTTCCCCACTATTTTCACCACCAATTATTCTGATTTTTTATTGCTTTTTATTTCATTTAATATGCTATCCTCTAAATCCTTATCATAGAGAAATAATTCCAGCTCCATTGGTCCCGGTTCCTGTCTTCTTCGTTTACTAAAACTAAATACTCTACTAAAAAAAGAAAACATACCTATTCCAATACCCAAGGATAGAGGGATAGTCAGTATTAAAGGGTCCTTATTCTTTATCCCAGTTATGGTATAATACATCTTCTGCATAGTTTTTTTCATATCCACATCTTCATGAAAATTAACAATGGCAACTCCTGCCCCAAAGAATAAAACTATGGTAACAAGGGCAATTTTAAGAAAGTTCAGGATTTTACTTTGTTCTTCTTTCCCTTTTATCTCTAATAGTACATCAGGACCACCTATTATAGTAATATCTATATTATCTACAGTGTCTAATATCTTTGTAGTGATCTCTGTTCCCGAAATATAGTCGTACATTTCCTTGTCCTTGCCATTGTAAACCCTAATCTTCTCAATCTTTTTCTTAATTACTTCATTGCTACAATATACTTCCCCTACATCTTCTACATATACATGGGTATTTAAATCTACAGCCTGCTTAGTTTCTAGATTTATGTATACTTGTTCTTTATTGATAGTCCTCACTCTCCAATAAAACGCTATTAACAAACTTCGCTTTCTTTGGCACCTCTTTATTGGTTCCCAATTCTCTATACCAGATGAAACAACCTATTATTAAAATAGTTATTATTAAAAAAACTATTGTCTTTTTTTTGCTCATTTTTTTAATCATTTTTTCACCTCAATCTACACTTATTATTCCTTAATTTACAATTTTAATACAAAAAAACAAGGCATAATTCTATGCCTTGGCTAACATTTTTTTCATTTCTCCAATTATCTTTTTTTCAATTCTAGAAACCTGAACCTGAGATATCCCTAATAATTTGGCCACCTCTACTTGGGTCTTATCTTTAAAATACCTTAATATTATAACTTGACGATCCCTATCCTTTAGTTGAGATATTAGCTCCTTGAGTAATATGCTATCTATCATTTCCTTTTCCTGATCCTCTTCCAAACTAATCTTATCGATTAAATATAGAGGATTTCCATCATTTTGATAGACCACCTCATGTAGATAATTTGGGTGATAGGAAGATTCTAGCGCCATAACGATTTCTTCCTTATCTATTTTTAATTCATCTGAAACCTCTTGAATAGTTGGCTCCCTACCAAATCTTTTAGTAAGCATCTCTTGAGTAGATTTTACCTTATTAGCAGTTTGTTTTAAGGATCTACTCACCTTAATTATTCCGTCATCTCTTAAAAACCTCTTTATCTCTCCTGCAATCATTGGGACTGCATAGGTTGAAAACTTCACATTATAGGATAGGTCAAATTTGTCTATTGCTTTTAGAAGGCCAATACTACCTATCTGAAATAAATCATCTGCATCATAACCCCTATTTACAAATCCCCTTAAAACACTTTTTATCAATCCAATATTATATCTTACCAGCTTATCCTTAGCCTCTTTTTCCCCTTTTTGAGCCCTTAAGATTAACCTCATAGTCTCCTCATGAGACAATAAAACATGTTCCTTATTCCCTTTACCCATAATATCTACTCCTCATAGGGGAGACTTTTAAATTTCTTTACCATTCTCACCTTGGTTCCCTTCTCTATATTGCTTTCTACAACCAATTCATCCATAAAAGTTTCCATAACAGTAAAACCCATTCCAGATCTTTCTAAATCAGGCTTAGAGGTATAAAAAGGTTCCATAGCTTTATCTATGTCATCAATACCTTTCCCATTATCTTGAATAATTATTTCAATACTATTGTTTTCAATAGTCGCTTCCACCAATACAACCCCTTCTCCATATTCATAACCATGGATAATAGCATTGGTAACCGCCTCGGATACAGCTGTTTTTATATCCGATAACTCTTCTAGGGTTGGATCCAATTGAGAAGCAAAGGCTGCCACCACTACCCTAGCAAAGGATTCATTACTCGATTTACTTGAAAATTCTAATTTCATATAATTTTTTTCCACCGTTACCCCTCCTCTAATCCTTTATAGCTTCATCGATATTTGAATATACATCCATTAATTTCAACAATCCAGACATCTTCAATATCCTATCTATACTTGGGCTTGTACTGACTATTGACATATTGCCCCTTTCTTCCTTACAATTTTTATATCTTCCCATTATTAGCCCAATACCTGAGCTGTCCATAAAGCTTAATCCCCTTAAATCCAACACTATATTCAGCAAATTGTTCTTATAGTATTGTTGGTCTATGCTTTTTCTTGCATCCTCAGATGTATGATGGTCCAATTCTCCTTTCAATGTGACGATTAAATTGTCATTTATAATATCCATTGAAATTTGCAAAATATCCCCTCCTAAATTGTACTCCCTTCTATTATTCTATTTTCAATAGAATAATCCTTCATAGAAAAACAACTACTTTTGTTGTAAAAAGTAAAAAAGAGTCTAAATAGACTCTTTTTGGATATTTGCAATATTTTATTTACATGTTTTTACATGCTAATACAACCTGACTCAATAATATGGAAGTTGTAACAGCACCTACTCCACCAGGCACTGGAGTAATCTTATCAACCAAAGGTTCAGTCTTATCAAAATCCGCATCTCCACTTAACTTACCATTTTCATCTAGACTTACTCCTACGTCTATAACAATGGATTTTTCGTTGAAATATTTTTCATCAAAAAACTTGGCCTTTCCTAAAGCAACCACTACTACATCTGCATTTCTTGTGATTTCATCCAAGTTTTGAGTTCTTGAATGGCAGATGGTAACAGTAGCATTTTCATTCAACAGCATCATAGTCAATGGCTTTCCTACAACCATGCTTCTATTTATAACTACAACATTTTTCCCCTCTAAAGGTATACCATAGAACTTAAGTATTTCCATTGCAGCCTTAGGTGTACAAGGTGCAAATCCATCCATATTTCCTTCAAATATCTTTTCTAAATTTAGTGGATGCATACAGTCCACATCCTTTGAAGGACTTATGGCATCTCTAACAGCTTCTTCATCAATATGTTTTGGTAATGGCCTAAATACCAATATTCCTGAAATTTCTTTATTATCGTTTAACTCTTCAATTAATTCTACTAGTTCCTCTGTTTTGATATCTAAATCCTTTTCGAATACCTTTGATTTAATGCCAATATTGTCACAATTTTTAATAATACTTCGCTCATAGGAAATGTCCCCTGGATTATCACCTAATCTAACAATCCCTAAAGTAGGTACCTTCCCCTCCTTCGCTAATGCCTCAATGTCCCTTCTCATAGTATCCTTAATACTAGAAGCTACTTCTTTTCCTTTTAACAATTCAGCCATTGATTTTATTCCCCCTTATCCTTAATATTTAAATCCTCAAAGCTAATAAGATACCACCATAGAAATAGTGAACCCTCTAGCCATATGTTAAATATTTAATTCTCTAATAAAGTTATTTATATCTATTATATTATAGTTTCATCCTTCTATCAATGGAAAGCCACAAGTTTGTCACCTATTCCACCGTTATTGCATCTACTGGACAGGATTCCTCAGCTTCCTTTGCTGAATCTATTAAGCTTTCATCTATTTCTTCATCTATGGCTATCGCTAGTCCATCATCATCCATACTAAATACCTCTGGACAAATACTCGGGCATAAACCACAACCAATACATAGATCCTTATCAACTACTGCTTTCATATAGTTACCTCCTAATATTTTCTATTGTTGTTCCTCCTATACCTTTTAAAGCCTCTTCCACCTTATCTAAGGATGTTATTATGGTCTTTCTACCTGGTTTTGATTCTGCAAATCTAATTCCAGCTAATACCTTGGGCAACATACTTCCTGGAGCAAAATGTCCTTCTTCAATATACTTTTTCATCTCATCTACCCCAACTTGATCCAATCCTTTTTCATCTGCCCTTCCAAAATTTATAAACACCTTATCCACTGCAGTAAGTATTACCAATATATCCGCATCTATACTTTCCGCAAGCTTTTCTGAAGCCAAATCCTTATCTATAACTGCAGCTACTCCTTTAAGCTTGCCTCCTTCTTCAATTACAGGTACCCCACCTCCTCCTACTGCTATAACTATATTATCATTATCCATTAAAGTTTTTATCGTTTCTAACTCTACAATTCGCCTTGGATCTGGAGATGCTACTACCCTTCTATATCCTCTTCCTGAATCTTCTACTATAGCATATCCTTTTTCCTTTATTAATATTTCTGCTTCTTCCCTTGTATAAAATGGTCCTATAGGTTTTGTAGGCTTATTAAATCCTGGATCATCTTTGTCTACTACCACTTGTGTAACTATCGTTGCTACTTGTTTTTCAACTCCCCTTGATTTTAGTTCATCCCCTAAGGTTTGTTGAAGTTGGTATCCAATCATTCCCTGACTCATAGCACCACATATATAAAAAGGCATACTAGGAGTAATTTTATCTGCTACTTCATTTTGAATAACTATTCTTCCTACCTGAGGCCCATTGCCATGGGTTAATATAACCCTATAACCCGCCTCTATAACATTTGCTATATATTTGGTAGTTTTTTTTATTGTTTTTAACTGAGCTTCTGCAGTAGGAACGCTATCCACATCTTGCAATGCATTTCCTCCCAATGCAATTACCATCCTTTTCAATCCCATCCCTCCTAGAACTTTATACTTCCCTCCTATTATATTACATTAAAAATTCCTAAGCCAGTTGGCTTAGGAATTTTTATATATTGGATTAATTAAACAAATATTAAGCAATAATAAATGGAGAGAACCTCTCTCTATTTATTATACTCAGGTAGAACATATGGTTTCATACATTTTAAAAAACCTTTTAGCTGTTTCTTTTTCTTCCTCAGATAAAATATTAGACTTCAATATTTCCTCTTCATCCATTTTGTTCTCCAAATCATCCACAAAAACCCTTTTTAGCCTGAAAGCATATACAATATTTATGGCCTCATCTTTAACTAAATTTAAACCTTTTATAAATCTAATCTTATTCTCTCTATAAACCCTAGCAATTACATCTGCAAACTCCAATGTATATATGCCATAGGGATTATTATAAAGTTCTATTATATCGGATATATTTTCTAAATCATCTATATTCTCATTTAAAATCATTTGTATAACCCTATCATTAAAGCCCTCCCCATAGTCCTCTATAGTTTGATTCCAATCCAATAAGGTTAGCTGATGGAAGAAATCTTTTTTCTCATTTTGATTTAATTTTGTCTTATTTACATAGAAATATATTTTTTCTTCAGGAGTCCTATCGTCTTTGTCCATAGTATATCTTCCCTCCTATTATGATATTACCCTATACCTAATCATCTAATGCAGGTTCCACATGCACCATGCAATGTTTAACATCATCTATATTTTTCTCTATTAAATCATGTACCTTTTCTGCTATATCATGACCTTCTTTTACAGTAATACCCCCATCAACTAATATTTCTATGTCCACATATATTCTACTGCCAAATATTCTTGTTTTAAAACCTTTAATATCCTTAACCCCTTTTACCGAAAAAGTCAAATCTTTTATTTTCAGTAGAGTTTTATCATCAGCAGATTCATCCACCAATCCCCTAATGGATTGAACATATAGATCCACCCCTACCTTTATGATGAGAACACTTACTATAATAGCGGCAATGGGATCCAATATTTTTAAACCCATCCTTGCTCCAAATATACCTATAAAAGTACCTACAGATGACAATGCATCAGATCTATGATGCCATGCATCCGCTTCCATAGACAAGCTTTTGATTTTCTTTGCTGTTTTAGCAGTATACCAATACATCCCTTCTTTTGTTATAACAGATATAACTGCTGCTACTAAAGCAATCTTTCCAGGTGTTTGAATATTGCCACTCCTCAGTGTCCTAATACCTTCATAACCGATAAATAGTCCTGTAACAGCCAAGAATATACTTAACAATTTTGCAAATACAGGCTCATATTTTTCATGTCCATAGGGATGTCTCTCATCTGCCTCCTTTGATGACACTTTCAATCCTATTAATACTACAAAAGTGGTAAGTACATCGGATAAGGTATGGATACCATCTGCTAACATAGCACTACTTTTACCTACTACTCCAGCAATAATTTTAACTCCAGATAATATAACGTTTATAATAATTGTAATTATTGACGTTTTTACCCCTAATTTATAATTTTCCACAATATTGACCTCCATAATAATATAATATGCTTTATCTAAATTTATTATCAGATTATACTATATTAATTGATAATATGTATGACCTTAATTATATACCCCATAGTTATGTAAAATCAACTATTTTGTTTAAATAGAAGTTGTTATCAATTGATAATGATTCTATTTAAAGTAAAATACTTAATAATTAGAAGCCATAAATTGCAGAATTATATGCTTAGAGTAAATGGATATGTAATTGTTTAAAAAGATTAAAGATATTTAAAAACAATAAATGAAAGGCATATGCCTTTCATTTATTGTTTTATAATTTTATTTTAATTTTATTTTAAGTTTCTCTAACATATCTTTGGTCATAGCGTCTAAATCATATTTCGGATTCCAGCCCCATTCTTCTCTTGCAGCTGAATCATCTAGGGAATTTGGCCATGAATCTGCTATAGCCTGTCTTACAGGGTCTACATCATAATCTAACTCAAATTCTGGAATAACTTTTTTAATTGATGCTGCAATCTCTTCTGGTTCAAAACTCATTGCAGTTACATTAAAAGCATTTCTATGGATTAATTTAGATGGATCAGCTTCTAATAATTGAGTTATTGCATTTAAAGCATCTGGCATATACATCATATCCATCTTTGTTCCTTTATCAATAAAACTAGTATACTTTTTATTTTTTAATGCATCATAGTAAATATGAACTGCATAGTCGGTTGTTCCACCGCCTGGTAAAGTTTCATAGGATATCAATCCAGGGAAACGTACTCCTCTTGTATCTACCCCAAATTTTTGATAATAATAGTCACATAACAATTCTCCAGCTGTTTTTGTTACTCCATATATAGTATTTGGTCTCTGAATTGTATCTTGTGGTGTATTCTCTTTTGGAGTTGATGGACCAAATACTGCTATCGAACTAGGTGTAAATACAGAGCAGTTTTCTTCCCTTGCAATTTCTAATATATTATATGTTCCATTCATATTTACATCCCAAGCTCTAGCTGGATTTTGTTCACCTACAGCAGATACAACTGCAGCTAAATGAATTATAGTATCTACATTATGTTTTCTTACTACTTCAGATAATTGTTTGCCATCAGTAACATTAACGATTTCAAAAACCCCTGATTCCATAAGGGCATCATGACCTTCTTTTACTCTTCTACTACTTGCAATTACATTATCGTTGCCATATATTTTTCTTAAACCCATAGTAAGTTCCGAACCAATTTGTCCCAATGCCCCAGTAATCAAAATTTTCCTCATTAATTGCACCTCCATTTATATTAAAACAATTCATTCTACTATAAGATATCCATTTCTTTTCCTACCTTTGTAAATACTTCTATACATTTATCTAATTGTTCTTTCGTATGCTCAGCAGTAACAATACACCTTACTCTACCAGTTCCTCTAGGAACTACTGGAAATATGATACTAGAAGCTAAAACTCTATTCTCTAATAGTTTATTACTAAAATCTACTGCTTTATCTTCTTCACCTATTATTACTGGAATAATAGGGGTTTTGCTATTTCCTATATTAAATCCTAACCCTGATAATTTTTCTTTGAAGTAATTTGTATTTTCCCATAGTTTATCAACTTGTTCAGTTGAATCCATCATTAGTTCTGTAATTTTAATAACAGCTCCTATAGCAGCTGGAGGTATGCAGGTACTAAATAAAATAGGTCTAGCATTGCGAAGTAACCATTCTTTCATAGCCTTACTTCCTGCTATATACCCCCCTATAACTGGAATAGCCTTAGATAAAGTTCCCATAGTAAAATCAACCTGTCCATTTAATCCAAAATAATCTACAGTACCCCTTCCACCTTCTCCTAATATTCCCGTTCCATGTGCATCATCTACATAGGTCATAGCATCATATTGTTTTGCTAATTCTACGATTTCAGGCAAAGGTGCTATATCTCCATCCATACTAAAAACAGAATCTGTTATTATCAATGTTTTTTTATAGTTTTTTCTATTCTCTTTTAATATTTTTTCCAAACTATCCATATCAAGATGATCATAAATTTTTTTATCTGCTTTACTAAGCCTAATTCCATCTATTATACTTGCATGATTTAATTCGTCAGAAATAATCAAATCTCCTTTTTCAGTTATTGCAGGTATTGTTCCTATATTACAATTAAATCCCGATTGACTAACCAAAACAGCTTCTTCTCTTTTAAATTCTGCTAGCAAACTTTCCATCTTTTCATATAAATCAGTGTTAGCAATAATATTTCTTGCGGATGAGGCACCAACCCCATATTTTTCAATAGCTTCTATAGAAGCCTTTTTTACCTTTGGATGATTTACTAACCCCAAATAATTATTAGAGCAAAGATTGATTACTTTTTTTCCATTTAATAAAATTTCTGCATCATTGGCTCCTTGTAAAACTGGTAATTCCTTATATGTACCTTTACTCTTTAAGTCTTGAATCTTTTCTTCAAAAAATTGAATTGAAGATCTATTTGACATATTCATTCCTCCTTTAAATAATTGATTATTTAATTACTTTGATATAATCAAATAAAAACGGGTTAGAATCCCATTTTTATTTGACTTTGCAGAATTATACAATTTTTCCTAATTACACTATCTTTTTAATAGATTACTTATATTTAGTATAAAATTACTTTATTTTCTTGTTTTATATTTCATCTTTTGGTTCAGCAAATTCCAATCCCCAGCCTGTTAAAACTGCAAATAACATCACTATAGGTAAGAAGATACCATAAAGTATATATGGTGCAATTTCTACCGTAGATATCGTTGGTACAAAGTTATAATCCTTCGCTACAGTTGCTACAGTTGCTACAGTCAATATAATATGTCCACCCCATGGTATAATACCTGCTAACGATGAAGTCAAGGCGTCTAATAAATTTGCACGTCTATAAGGATGGATATTGTAATCCTTTCCGATTTCTCGAACAAATGAGGATACCGTTATCCCTGACGCAGCATTATGTGTTATCAAAACAGAAGCTAATCCAGTTACTACGTATATAACCAATTCTGCTCTTTTCACAGACCCCTTTATTATCTTTGTAAAATTCTCTTTTACTGCATCCATAAAGCCTGAGGCTTCCATGATCTGAGAACCTCCTAGTACAAATAGAAGCATGATCGATAATGGAAAATATCCTGCTATACCATCTATTAAAGCACCTTCTATAACACCATTTTGTAAATCAAAATTAACAATTGTTGATAATGGGAAACCTAATATTAAAAGCAAAGCAATCCCGCTAACAATTCCCCTCGTTAGGGAAGTTAATAAATTATTTCCACGGAATGCAGAGAATAACACAATAACAAAAGGAATAATAAAAATTAATCCAGAAGGCCCAACTTGGTTTTGCATTTCTAATACTACTTCCGAGTTTTTCACAACTTCACCGGAACCACCAAAAATAACGAAACATATAAAGGCCGGTATTGCAGCACTTATTGCATATTTAAATCTAGATTTTACAACACCAGGTATATCTGCCTCTTGAGTCGTTGCAGATATAATTGTGGTATCAGAAATTGGTGCAAGATTGTCTCCAAAAATTCCACCACTAATTATGGCCCCTATAAGAAATAAAGGATCTGCACCTAATGGAATCCCTGCAGGTAGAACAAGCAAACAGAATGTTGTAATAGTACCATATGCAGTACCTGTAGCAGTTCCAAATAAAGCTGCAAGAATAAATACAACACCAGTAAATATTCCACCCGTTAGGTTCATTTTGAAACCCAACCAAATTAATCCATCAACAAATCCGCCCGCTCTAAGAACTTGTGAAAACATTCCTGCATAATAATATGCTAGTATAGCAATAATTCCAATTTCTTGGGTCATCCCAGCTACTATTGCATCTATATACTTGTCACCACCTGATTTACATAAAGGTAATGCTAATGTTAATCCAATTATCATACCTATAATAAATACCGATTCATTACCTAGACCCATCAAACTAAATACTATCGCCCAAACTATAAAAAACGCCATGGGTAGAGCTCCTACTAATGTTCCACCATAAAATTCAAGTCTTTGTTTTTCTAATCCACTATTTTCATCTAACATTATATCCCTCCATTTGTTATATATTGTTAAAATAATCTTAATATAGAATATATTTTTCACTTCTATTTTTTTTAATCGAAACTAACTGGCTTTCAATTACCCTGAAACTAACTTTTAAAAAATCATTGGTTATAATGTTAATTATTTTAAATCTTTTATAACTTACTTCTAGTGATTATTAGATTAACCCTTAACATAGTTTTAGAAAAAAAGAATATTCTGTTTATTTAGCGTACTATTATATGAGGAAACTGCATGTTTAACTTATTCATAATGGTGTCATATATGCAATTTC
>JAAYRD010000081.1 GCA_012518955.1 Tissierellia bacterium
AGCTTGAAATAATACCAAAGACACTGCTAAACCTGCAGCTATCCACATTGGAATGCTATTGGCAATTTCTAAATAATCCATATATATTCCTCCTCAAGTTTAATAATCGTTTATATATTATCATTTTCCAATATGATAAACTATGTTAAAACTTTTCTTTTTTATATGGATTTGTGAAAATGTTTTCATATATATAGTAGATTTAATCTTATATTTACTATTGTATTAAATTATCATATAATCTAAATAATAACATTTATCTCAAGGAGGTTTTATTATGCTAGAAACAGAAAAAGCCTACCTAGCAGGCATTATAGATGGCGAGGGTAGTATCATGCTTACCCGATTTCATAAAAATGAATATCCATCACCTTGTATTTCAATTTCCTCAACTGATATAGAACTATTAGAATGGGTAAAAAACACTACAAACACGGGAAGAATAATTAAGAAGAAAAATTATAATAAGGAAAAACATTTAGATTCTTATACATATAGAGTAATATACGATGATGCTCTTAAAATTTTAAAAGAAATTGAACCTTATTTGATTATTAAAAAGAAAAAATCAAGAGCAAAACATATCCTAGATAATTATAAAAAAGTAACATTGCGAAACGGTAGATATAATCGAAGTCAAAAGTTAGTTAAAGAACAATTCTATATAGACTTCATGAAATTATAAAAGCCTTGGTTGGATTTTATTCCAATCAAGGCTTTTGATTAGTCTATATTATGGTGGAGGCGGTGGGACATGATCTCCAGTAGTTTCCTAATGGCACTGACTATATCTTGGACTTTTTATAAAGCCCTCTGGCGTATTATGGAAGTTTATATTATTGGAATATCCAATGAATACTTCCATCCTAGTACTACATATCATTTGACTTAGTAGCCTATAAGTCGATACAGAGCTGTTGGATTTCTCCACATACCCCTCGGTATTAGCATTGTCGGTAGCCGACTTTAGCCTTCACCGATTAAGCCAGATTTTCACCTATAGATTGCTCTATAGGGCGACTCCTCTGAATCGAACCCACGTCCGAAAACACTTCCACAAGAGTTTCTCCGAGTGCAGTCAGTACTTTAACATTCCCTCCACTTAACCCCTACTGACAGGGTTTAAGCTTTAGTAGCTTCATAAATTCCGTTCCTGGCTCAAAGCTTTGCCAGGCTCGGTTCCCCACTAAGTTGGCGCCCTATCCCAAGTCGTGGGATTCTTGAGTAGGACGAGCTACTTTAATTAAGCAGCTAATGCGTAATTATCGTTTGCGTTTAATTTAGTTTGCCACTTTTAACGTTGTTTGGCGACAACGACTCGCTACTCCTGATTCCATATCCCCGTCGAAACCAATTTCGCCCCCATATACTATATGCTGCATCCTACATTATAGCAAGAATATAATATTATGTCAACTGCTCACCTATCTATATTTCTCAGACAAATGTTGCTGCATCCTTCTTTCCGCATCTCTTTTTGCTATATCCTGTCTTCTATCATATAATTTTTTTCCCTTAGCTATTGCTAGTTCAAGTTTTACTAGGCCATCTTTAATATATACAGTTAATGGCACCAGCGTATATCCTTTTTGCATAACAGCGGCTTGTAATCTTCTGATTTCTCGTTTATGGAGCAATAACTTTCTTTTTCTAATAGGATCTACGTTGTATATATTCCCCTGTTCATAAGGACTTATGTGCATATTATATATATAAGCCTCGCCATTTTCTATGGCCGCATAGCTTTCCTTAACATTTATCCTTCCTTGCCTAATAGATTTTACTTCTGTGCCTTTTAAAACTAAACCTGCTTCAATAGTATCCTCTATAAAAAATTCATGTCTTGCTTTCCTATTAGAGGCTACTATCTTTGCATTTCCTTTTCCCATATATATCACCACATTTATTTTAAGTCTAGATTACAGTTTATCAACCTTTTGTAGTACTGTCAATACAACTTTATTCTTGGGAAGTTAGCATAAAATCTATTGTCCTCTTAACTAAATCTGCCTTAGTTACCCTGATTTTTACAATATCTCCTAATCTATATATTTTTCTAGTATGGACCCCTATGACGTAATA
>JAAYRD010000082.1 GCA_012518955.1 Tissierellia bacterium
AGATATACCTAAAGAACCAGTCCAAAGGGTTAAGATAATCCCTAGGGATAGCAATGTATCGGAACTAGAACCTACTATTTCAGCAACTACATTTTTAATCAAAATCTGCACCTCTATGGGAAGCATAATTATAAAATTATCCAATACCTCATCTTGTGTAATACTAGTATAGCTTAATAGGTTGAGAAAAAATATTAAAAACGGAAATATAGAAAGTATTAGATAGTATGTAAGTTGAGCACCTATTGCAGTGACCTCATCATCTTTTATTCGATAAAATAGTTCGTGTAAGAATTGGAACCATTTTTTATTTTTATAATTTCTATTCTTCAAGATAAATATCACCCTTTATATATTGTAACAATTTATTCTAATATCTACCCTATAATAACATATATGTATCCAATATATCCATTTTATATTTAGCTTTATATTGTAAATTAGGGTATAGATGTATTATATTATATAGCAAAGGTAGGAGGAAATAATATGAAAAAACCACTATGGATTTTAATAGGGATTATAATAATTATAGTTTTTATATTAGTATCCATATTCTTATTTAAATATGAAGATGTAACCGATGATGCTGACCATATTAAAAATATAGAAGAAGAGCATATAAAAGATGAAGATAATGGTACTGCATATATAAAGGATACTGGGGATAAAGAAGAAATGATGATGAATATTATTGCTATGGAAGATAGTAAGGAACATTTAGAAAGAGTTTTACAGTTATTTCCAGACGTGGATTTTGATAAAATAGAAAATAGTTATGGAGAAGGTAGTGTTTTAAAAATATTGGAATGGTTATCTAAACAAGATATTCAAAAAGAAGAGGATATAATTCTATTAATAAACATGATGGATGATTTCTATAGAGAAGAATATTCTAAGCTTATTGAAATCATTGCTAATTCTTATTTAAGGGATAAGATTATATTCATAAAAGCTTTAACTAAGATCCCAAATAAGACTAAACAAGTAGCCTATGTACTGCATGACTTTAGAACCTATGATAAATCTGATCAAGATCTATTTAATGATCTGGAGATGATAGTTAATTCCAAGGAGTTAACGAATGAAGAAAGGAATATAGGAGTGGAATTACTTAGTAGCTACTCGGAATGCGGGACTTGAGGTATATAGATATACTAGAAGAGAGTTCTCTTCAAATAACTATCAGCTACAGAGACCATACAAATTGGTGCTGTTCATTGCTACCTATTTGTATGTCATTAGTTTAAAGATTGAAACTATCCTTATCTATTATTAAATCATAGGATTGGGATATAAGCTGTTCTATATCTTGGGTGCTGTAATTTAAACTATGGAGGGCAAAGGGAGAAAAATTGTAGGTTAAACCATCGGCACCAATACTTATGCCTAGCATCATAGTAATGGAATCAGCAATATGTACAATGGAAACCAATTTAGGGTCTATAGTAGAGGTTTCCGGATTATGGTGAAGGCCAATAGCTTCCACTAATTCTTGTGGGAAATTCCATCTTTCAGCTATTTTTTCTCCTACTTGGGCGTGATTGAATCCAAGGATTTCTTCTTCTGCTTCTAAAAAAGAAACCTTACCAAATTGGACCCTATTAGTAATAGCATTATATTCTTTTTCTACATAATAGTTTAGAATGGTCTTTCCAATATCCCTTAACAATCCTCCTATATAGGCGGTTTCAGGACCGTTAAACCCAACATCCTTTGCTATGTATCTGGATATAATGGCGCAGGTTTGTGACTGGGTCCATAGATCGTTTTTTCCTAGGCCATATCCCTTTAATTCCTTGACCATCATTTTGCTGACGGTAGAAGCCAAGACTATACTTTTAATGGTTTTAAATCCCAACAGAATAGTTGCTTGGGATATGGTATTTATCTTTCGAGGATATCCATAATGGGTAGAGTTAGCAAGTCTTAATATTTTAGAGGTTAGACTTTGGTCCAGTAATATTTCCTTTTCTAGATCTTCAATTGTTGAGTCTGGATCTTCTGTAATCTTTATAATCCTATTGATTCTATCTGGAAGCATTGGAATGTCCTTTACTTTTCCTACTATATGCTCTAATCTTGTATCATTCATGGTTTATCTCCACCTTATAATAGTAGTGTACTACCATTATACTAGACACCTAAAGCATATCCTATAGATATAACGGATTATTTATTACATTGTTTTTATTTTCTATTTTCCTGTCAAGAAATTTTTAAATAAAAAACAGATAGGTTTTCCTATCTGTTTTTCCTATAGGTGTTGAAATCAATAATTTTGAAATTATCCTCGTCGATACTATCATCTTCAGCAAGAAGTCGAAATACAACTTTGCCAAAGGATGTGGTACTTATACTCAAAAGAGGACTATTTCTTTGTTTTATTAATCCCATTAATTCCAGATGTTTATTATGTGAGGGTAGGAATTTAGGAAAATCAATACAGGCTGAGAGTAGAGTATTAATTCTGTAAAAGGTATTGACCTCTAAATTACCTAGTAGTTTTAATATGCTTTCCCTAAAAACTTCTATATTATCTATATCTAAGTTGTCGCCTATACTAGATAAAAATTTATTACTCCATAGATATTCAACTAAAAGGCTAAATTTTTCCTCATCGCTAAGCCTTAAAAATTGAGGACCTTTTTTAGTGATATGCAATAAATTATTATCGAGATTAATTAAATTATTATCTATAGAAAATTTATAAAAAAGGTGAAGCATTGTAAAATCTTCTTGATTAGGTGCTTTTTTAGTAAAATCTTCTTGATTTTCCATTATCTCATTTATTTTAAATAGATCTTTTCTCTTTAAATATTTCCGCGTTGCAGTGACTTCCAATGGGCTGTTCATTATATACAATATAAATCTTTCATAGTCCATTATAAATTTGAAAGCTTTTTCATTTAAGACATTGACGATTCTACTAGATAAATGTCTATTTATATTAAAAGGAGGATCCATCTGCTTTAAATAGTCAGTATATAAAAATCTATTTTTACTAACCTCAAGGATATTATCATAGATTTTCCTATATTCAGGATTTTTGGATTTGAGATACTTTAGATACTTCTTTAATGTAGATATATATGAGCTCAGCTCCCATTGGGCTGAAATAAATCCATCTTCTATAGCATCCTTAAACAATTGTTCTAAATCCACCTGATCCAAATCATATAAAGTCATATCACTATCCAAAAAGTAAAATTCATATAGATTGATTAGGTTGGTAACGTGTTTTTTAATCATGCGCCTTGAGGTTTGAAGTTGCAGATAGCTTTCAAATTCTTCTATTTCATCATAAAATATTGAAGTGGTGTCCTCATCCATCTCAAGAGCATCGTAAACACATTCTGTATATATTCTATATAGGTTCACACTATATTGCTTTAAGTATTTATCTATGGTTAATTCAGAATGTTTTAATCTAATATAGTTATAATCTATAAATACTTCCTCGATAAAAATATCTTTAATGGATGGTGGAAGGAAGCTAATATTTCCAATAAAACTTTTATGGTTGATAATCTTTCCAATTCTACCAAATATTAAATCCGAAGGCTTTAATATTTTGGCTATATTGGGTTCCCAGATAGTATGACATTTTCTGGTCAATAAATCCATTAGTTCAATATATTCCTCTTCAATATTGGATATTTCGAACAGGGATACATAGGATTTATTTCTCTCAATCAATATCTCCTTTTCTAAACTGGAAAGTTGATTGGACTTTTCTTCTAACATATGTTCAATAAAAGTTTTATTATAATGAGTTTTATAATCTGTGCTTATCCATATATTGAAGGCTATCCTAGTTTTTTGTTCATCGAAATTAGGATAGTAGAATTCTATGGGATCCAAGTTTTTATCTTCTTCTATAAAGTCATTGATATATTTTATCAATTTTTTTGTAGTATTGTCTTGTATAGTTTGTATTTGTTTATAATTAAAATTATTCATAGCATCCTCCAAATAAAAGTAAGTAATTATCAATTTAATATATATTATATACCAATGTATATAATAGTGCATTGGAAAATGGAAAAAATTTATAAGATTTTTACCAGACAATATGGGTAGTTATCTATTGGGAAGGAAAACATAGAATAGAAAGGGGAACAAATGGAAAAATTTTTTACTAAAAAACATAATGTATTTATAATATCTTTAATATGTATGGCTTTATGGGGAAGTGCTTTTCCTGTGGTAAAAATAGGCTATGATATGCTTAGAATAGAAACCGGGGATATATTTGGAAAGATATATTTTGCTGGATTAAGGTTTTTCATTGCTTCTATCATGGTTTATTTAATACACTGGATATTGCATAAGGAGAATTTTTCATTCCACAAATCCTATATGAAGCCAATAATTATATTGGGAATGTTGCAAACTTCTTTGCAATACTTTTTTTTCTATATAGGCATAGCTAATACCTCAGGGATAAAAAGTGCTATACTTCAATCTGGAAGTACTTTTTTCACCGTTATTGCAGCTCATTTTATCTACCAGGAGGATAGATTAAATACCCACAAGGTAATTAGTCTGATATTAGGATTTTCTGGAGTTGTTATTGTAAATATGGGCAAAAATTTTGATCTAGGGTTTAAGTTTATCGGAGAAGGTTTTTTGATTCTTGCCGGATTATTGAGTACTATGGCTACTCTATATGCAAAGAACATATCCAATAAAATTGGAGACATTAGCCCCTTCCTACTTTCAGGAGGGCAGATGTTTTCTGGGTCCTTGATTTTATTGATAGTAGGAAAGATAGGAATAAAAGGAGACACTCTTAACTTCACCCTATCTAGTTTTTCATTATTGCTCTACGCAGCCTTTATTTCAGCAGCAGCATTTACTCTTTGGTATATGATACTTAGATACAATCCACCGGGAAGAGTAAGTATATATAGGCTTTTTATTCCTATATTTGGTTCCATATTTTCTGTACTATTTGTAAAAGGAGAGCATTTTACTATCAATTTAATCCTAGGATTGATATTGGTAGTTTTAGGAATCGGAATATTGAATATAGGCGATAGAATTAAATATGGATCTTAAGAATAGGAATTGACATTTTATAAATTTTATTTGCAAAGAGTTTCTATCCTAGTTTTAATAGATGCCATATTATCTAAAATCTTCCTAAGATGATAGTTGTATATTAAATCAAGATTATTTTTATTGTTTACATTTTGAATAGGCAAGTTTTTTTGAAGTAACTTCTCCAAGGATTTTTTATTGGATTTATTTATATTAAAAGATCCATCCAGGGAGCTGAGTATACCTAGATGATAGTAGATGGTTTCAAACAGTTTTAATACCCGTTGAAAACCAGAAATATTACAGGTTTCATGTAGGTTTAACTTGTTATCCCTTTTCAAGATCTTATAATCTTCGTCCATGGTTATAAGATCTTCTTTAAATTTTTCTAATGAGTTTTTCTGTTCATTAAATATAATCTCTTCAATCATATCTTTAGAATATATATATAAACTATCCATACCTTTGATTAAGGTGTTTTCTATATCTGGTGGAAGTATAAAATAGTTGATTAAAGTCCCTATTATAAGACCGATTAAAGTATCCAGAGTCCTATAAAGGGCATAACCAATTCGACTACCTTCCTCATAGTTTAAAATAATGGATAGAAAAACTATTGTGGATAATTGGGTAGATTTTTTTAACTGAAGAAGATTACATATATATATTATAATCATTATTCCAATACCTATGAATAGAGGGTTTTCTGGAGCAACTAAGGAAAAGAGCAATGCGATAATAGCACCTAATATAGTTCCACGCATCCTATCCCTTCCTACATGAAATGATTCAGAAACCGAGGTTTGCATGGCAGTTACTGCAGCAATACCTGCAAAGAAGGGACTTTTTAAATTTAATATTTGAGAAATCAATATTGTAAGGAATACGGCAAAAGCCGTTTTAACGGTACGCATACCAATTTTTTGGATTCTCATCAAAACCACCCTTAAACTATTATATAAATATTATAGCAATCAGATAGAAATAGAACAAGATAGCATTAAAGAAGATATCCCTTTGAGCCGATAAGTATTATAGAATACTAAAGGAAGGGGATCTACTATGAATATTAGAGGGGTTAACAATATATCTGAAACCAATATGTATATGGGAGAACGTGGCTCTGCAAGGACGGATCAAGCGGGTATGGGAGTTAAGTCATCTAATTCACAGATGGAAGAAAGGAGATATACGGAGGAAGAACTAATAAAATCCATAGAATCGGCAAATGAACAATTTGTAATGTTTGATAGGCGGTTTGAGTTTTCAATCCATGAGAAAACGAAGCATATAATGGTAAAGGTTATAGATGTTACGACGGATGAGATTATAAGAGAGATACCTCCTGAAAAGATATTGGATCTAGTTGCAGGTATATGGGAGATGTCAGGAATATTAGTAGATGAAAGAATATAGGTGGTGAAGATATGTATAATAACATGAGACTGTCAGGTCTTGCCTCAGGAATAGATACGGACGAGATGGTCCAAAATCTAATGAGAGCAGAAAGAATAAAGGTGGATAGGGTAGAACAGGACAAGCAGATTGCTATATGGCGTCAAGAAGCCTATAATAGTATAAATAAGGATTTTGTTAACTTTATATTGAATAGCAGGAAAAAGTTTGGCTTAACTTCCATTACCTCAAGGGGAACCTTTAGGCCAAATTCCTATCAAAATTTAAACTGGGTTAAAAAGGCTAGGTCTTCCAATGAAAGTATAGCCACTGTATCCACTACAGGTCAAGCCATGGACGGTAATTATAGGGTAGAGGTTAAACAGTTGGCGGATGGGGTTAGTATGGCCAGTGGGAGTGAGGTAAGTGTAATAAATAATGAAGGAAAAATCATTGATAAAAATGATAATATAGCAAAAAATATAGAATTTACCATCAGTGACGGAAACAAAGAATTCCATATTGAAGTCAATAATGAAAATGGAATAACTATGAATGATGTAGTAAGAGCTATAAATACAGCTAAAGTGCAAGAAGGGGAAGAAGAAATATCTATAGGTGTAAGAGCTTCCTATGATGCTGGTATTGGTAGGTTTTTTTTACAGACTACAAGCACTGGCGAAAATGCTAAGATACAGATAAATTCTAAAACTTCTGAAGGGCAAGATTTTATTAAAGGTTTGAATTTATGCACTGGAGAAGTAATTGAAGGTGAAAATCAAAAATATGAGCTGGGAGATATAATCCAAGGGAAAAATGCTATAATCAATTTCAACGGTGCCAACAATATATCCTCTCACTCCAATCGTATCACCATCAATGGAATTACAATGGATATAGTAGATACAGGAGATTTTACTATCAATATAGGTACAGATGTGGATGCAGTATATGAGAAGATAGAAGAATTTATAAACGATTACAATGAATTGGTGGAAAAGACCAATAGGCTATTAGGAGAAAAACAATATAGAAGCTATAGACCTTTAACTGCAGATGAAAGAAAGGCCATGGATAAGGAAGATATCGAATTATGGGAGGAAAAAGCCAAGTCAGGTCTACTTAGAAATGATGATATAATCCAGAGAACCATGTTGGGTATAAGAAGGGCTATATATGAAAAATCCGATGAATTTAATGGGCCTTTTAAATTGATTACAGAGATAGGTATTTCTACAGAGGAATATTCTAGAGGTAGTGCTGGAGGCAAACTGGTAATTGATGAAGAGAAGCTAAAGAAAGCTATAGAAGATAATCCAGAAGGTGTAATGGAATTTCTATTTAAAGAGAGTGTACCGGAAACAAAGGACGAGGAAGGTAATATTATTATACCGGGAGAACTTGGTGGTATAGTTTCTAGAATCCATGATAACTTAATGAATGGCATGGAAGATATAATCAAAAAATCTGGAATTGGAGACAATGAGGCAGACCTTTATAGGAATGTTAAATTTAATATACTATTGGAATTTGTTACTGAACAGGGTAGTATTAGTCTATTGGATAAGGATGTTCTACAATTTAATAGAAGAATAGACGATTTAAATGCAATGTTATTTAGAAAAGAGAATAGTTATTATGCTAAGTTTACTGCTATGGAAAAGGCTATAAGTAGGATGAATCAGCAAAGCATGTGGTTAATGCAACAAACCATGGGATAAAGGAAAGGGTGGGAACATGACATACGGTGCATTGAATCAATATAAGCAAAATACAGTATTTACAGCTACTCCAGAGGAATTAACCCTTATGTTATACGATGGGGGTATCAAATTTATGAATGTTGCTAAATATAATATAGAGAAAAATAGATTGGAAAAAGCTCATGTAGCATTGATAAGGGCTCAAGACATAGTTATAGAATTAAGAGCATCATTGAATATGGATTATGAAATATCCAATGATTTAATCAAGCTATATGATTTTATTATGGATAATCTTGTAGCTGCAAATATTAGCAAGGAGATCAAACCAATAGATGAAGCCTTGGAGATACTTATCGAAATGAGGGATACCTGGAAGGAAGCTATGCAGGAGGTCAAAAAAAGGGTTTATAAGAATAGGCAGGTGTAATTATATGTCCAAAGAGCTAATAGATAAGTTAATAACCATAGTTAAAGAGAAAAACCAATTGTTAAGCAGGATGTATAGCATTACCAAGATCCAGGTGGCAGAGATAGAAAAAGAGAATATTGAAAGTTTAAATGAAATAATGGATGAAAAGGATAAGATTATAAAGAAAGTAGACCAGCTGGATATATCTTTTTTAACCATATTTTCTAAGATAAAAAAGGATAATAATGTTGAGGATATATATGAGTTATCCACAGAAGAGTATCCTAACCTAAAAGAATTGAAAGATGCAGTAAAGGAGGTATCTTCCCAATTAGTAGCCATATCATTGCTAGATGAAAAAAATCATCAAAACATAAAAAAAGCATTGGAGCAAACTAAGCTGGAGTTGCGTAGGTTGAAAAAAGGAAAGAAAGCATATAAGGGCTACAATGTTCCAATTACCAATAACATATTAATCGATGAAAAGAAATAGGTTTATCTACCTATTTCTTTTTTATGGATAAAATTAAAGGATAGTATGTCTATATATTGTGGATATAGAACAGTATGCTACAAGATTGGTTATATGTATGAAGGGAAGAAATATTCTAAAAATAGAGATTAATAGGGAAAAAGGTTGGAAATTAAGGTTATACAGATTTTATCAAGAATATTATCCACATGGAATTATAGCAATAAACAGTTACCCACAGAACTATCCACATTATCCACAAAAACATAGCCTGGATATCCACATGCTATTAACAAAAAAATGTTAATTATTTCATAAATAAATATTCATAATCTATGTATAAATTAAAATTATAGAGTATTAATTGATATTTGTTTACATAGTCCATATATATGGGTATATTATAAATATATATACTTATAAGAGCTTTTCATATAAGAAAGGAGCTGGGGTTTATGAAACTAAGTTTTACTGGAAGAAATATCGATGTAACGGAGGCACTAAAGAATATTACTGAAAAGAAGTTGGGAAAGCTAGAAAAGTATTTCCAAGAAGAACTAGAAGGAAGTGTAAATTATAGCGTAGAAAAGAATAGGGAAATAATCGAAGTAACCATAAACCTGCCTGGAACTTTACTTAGAGCTGAGGAATCATCCGATGATATGTATGCATCTATAGATAAAGCAGTGGATGTATTAGAAGGTCAAATCAGAAAATATAAGACGAAACTTCAACGAAGATATCAGAACGGAGAGACCATAAGATTTGAAAACATACTTCCTTTAGAGGAACAGGAAGAGGATGGGCCAAAGATCGTTAGAACCAAAAGATTCGATATGAAACCTATGGATGAAGAAGAAGCTATACTACAGATGGAGCTTTTAGGACATAATTTTTTCCTATTTATGAATGCAGAATCCGATAGTTTAAGTGTTCTATACAAGAGAAAAGATGGAAACTATGGGTTGATAGAGCCAGAGTATTAATAGTATAATTGAGATAGATTAAAATTGCAGGATATATCCTGCAATTTTAATTTTGTAAAGAATAATCTAGCAAAAAATTATGTTATACTGATATATGGGATAATAAATACGGGGAGATGATTATATGTTTATAGAAGCTATACTTGTTTCCATAGTAATAGGGCTTATACGAGGTGGTAAACTTAGAAGACTCAGGTATTTAAATTATAAAAACATGTGGATATTGATATCCGGTATAGCAATTCAGTATATGTTGATTTTTTTAAGTGGATTGGATGGTTTGGATATAGTTAATAATATAATGCTATTTACTAAAGAGATTCAGATTCTATCCTATGCTTTAATTTTATTTGGAATAATAACCAATATAAAGTACAAATCTTTGTGGTTGATATTGGCTGGATATTTTATGAACTTTATTGTAATATGGAGAAATGGTTGGAAGATGCCAATACTATTGGAGGCAGTGCCCCTAATAGCTATGCCAAGCTTGAAGGAAATGGTGGAAACGGGTAGAGCTTTATATACCCCTATTACCCAAGGTACAAAATTACCAGCTTTGGGAAATATTATAGTGTTTGCAGATCCGTATCCAATAGCTAAAATAATAAGTATGGGTGATTTAATAGTGGGCTTTGGTGTATTTATATTGATTCAAGAAATAATGCTAGGGAAGGATTCATTTATGAGAAGGCGTAAAGCCTAGGATCATTGTAAGATGATTTAAGGAATGATAAAATAAATATTTAAAATAGATTGGTTAATACTGAAAGGCGGTTAATGTATGAAAAGCTTTTTTAAGAAATTGTTTGGATCTTATAGTGAAAGAGAATTGAAGCGAATTGAGCCTATAGTGAATAAGATTGAGGCATTGGATAAAGATATGCAAAAATTATCCGATGACCAATTGAAATCCAAGACCATAGAATTTAAAGAAAGACTAACCAATGGTGAAACTTTAGATGATATATTAGTTGAAGCATATGCGGTTGTTAGAGAAGCATCCTTTAGGGTTCTAGGAATGAAACATTTCAGGGTTCAATTGTTGGGTGGAATAATTTTACACCAAGGTAGGATATCTGAGATGAAGACTGGAGAAGGCAAGACCTTGGTGGCTACTTTGCCAGCCTATTTAAACGGATTGACTGGAAAGGGAGTTCACATAGTAACAGTAAATGATTATTTGGCTAAGAGAGATAAGGAATGGATGGGAAAGATATATGAATTCCTTGGGCTTACCGTAGGATGTATTGTTCATGGTATGAGCAATGCTGAAAGGAGAGAAGCCTATAATTGTGATATTACCTATGGAACCAATAATGAATTTGGATTTGATTATCTAAGGGATAATATGGTGGTATATAAGGAAGAAATGGTTCAGAGAAAATTATACTATGCCATAGTAGACGAAGTGGATAGTATACTAATAGATGAGGCTAGAACCCCTCTTATTATATCTGGACAGGGTGAAGAATCCACCGAATTATATCAGAGAGCAGACTCTTTTGTTAGGACTTTAACGGGAAGGACAATAGATCCAGAGGAGAAAAAGTTGGATCCCTTTGACAGGGATATAAAGGAAGAGAAGGTAGATTTTTTGATAGATGAAAAGGGTAGAAGTTGCACCCTTACGGAGAAGGGAACCGAGAAGGCAGAGTCTTTTTTTGGCCTAGAAAACTTAGCAGATATGGACAATATGGAAGTAGCTCACCATATAAACCAGGCTTTGAAAGCTAGAAACATAATGAAAAGGGATATAGATTATGTCGTAAAGGATGGAAATGTAATAATAGTAGATGAGTTTACTGGAAGGCTTATGCAAGGAAGAAGATATAGTGATGGATTACATCAAGCTATAGAGGCTAAAGAAGGATTAAATGTAAAAAGCGAATCCAAAACCCTAGCTACCATTACATTCCAAAACTATTTTAGAATGTATGAGAAATTAGCCGGTATGACTGGAACAGCTAAAACTGAAGAATCTGAATTTGTAGAGATATATGGAATGGATGTCATAGAAATTCCTACCAACATGCCAGTTGTTAGAGAGGATTATCCAGATAGTATATATAAGGACGAAGAGGCTAAGTTTAATGCTATAGTAGAAGAGATAAAGGAAAAGCATGCTATGGGTCAACCAATATTGGTGGGGACTATCTCCATTGAAAAATCTGAACTATTGAGTAAGATGCTTAAAAGGCAGAGAATACCCCATGAAGTATTGAATGCTAAACATCATGAAAGGGAAGCAGAAATAGTGGCCCAGGCAGGAAGACTTGGTGCAATAACCATTGCTACCAATATGGCAGGTCGGGGTACGGATATAGTACTTGGGGGAAATCCAGAGTATTTAGCAAAATTGGATTTAAAAAAGAAAGGATTCGATGATGAGATAATATCTATTGTGGATAGTTTTGAGGAAATAAAGGATGAAGAGGTTCTTAAAGCTAGGGAGGAGTATAAGAAACTGAAGGAACAGTATGAGAAGGATACTAAAAAAGATGCTGAAGAAGTAGTGAAAGTAGGAGGACTGCATATAATAGGCACTGAAAGGCATGAATCCAGAAGGATAGATAATCAATTGAGAGGTCGTTCTGGCCGACAAGGGGACCCTGGTTCATCTAGATTTTTCATATCCTTAGAAGATGATTTGATGCGATTATTTGGAGGAGAAAGGATTAAGGGTATAGTTGATAATTTAAATATGCCTGATGATGAGCCTTTAGAGCATAAAATGTTGACTAGGTCTATAGAAAATGCCCAAAGAAAGGTAGAAGGTAATAATTTTGCCATAAGAAAACATGTATTACAATACGATGACGTAATGAACAAGCAAAGAGAAGTTATCTATGGAGAAAGAAGGAAGGTTCTAGAAGGTGAAGATTTAAAAGAGCATATTCTGTCTATGTTGAAAAATATAATCGAAGAATCTGTAGAAGTATATACGAGACAGAGCAAGTATCCAGAGGAATGGGACTTGATAGGTTTGGAAAATCATCTAGGTAATATATTTCTACCTAAGGGAGAACTGGCAATTGATGATATAAAATCCTTAGATAAGGAAACCCTAGTGGATATATTGTATAAAATCGGTAAAGAAAGATATGCCCTCAAGGAGGAAGAAATAGGAGAAGAAACCTTTAGAGAGATTGAAAGGATAGTTCTTTTGCAAGTAGTGGATAGCAAATGGATGGATCATATAGATGCTATGGACCAACTAAGACAGGGAATTGGGTTGAGGGCCTATGGGCAAGAAGATCCAGTTAGGGCTTATCAGAATGAAGGTTTTGATATGTTCGATGAGATGAATCATAGTATACAAGAAGAAACCCTTAGATATTTATATCATGTTAAGACGCCGGAGAATATGGAAAGAAAAAGGGTGGCTAAACCTACAGCAGTAGATAAAAAGCCACAACAAACCGTAGTAAAGGGGAGGAAAATAGGTAGAAATGAACCTTGTCCCTGTGGGAGTGGCAAGAAATACAAGAGATGCTGCGGATTTAATAATTAATCTGGGAGTGATATGGTGGAAGGTATATATTTATTCAAGGAAAAAACAGAAAATATCAAGGAGATGATTCAAGAATTAGGGGTGTCTCTTTGACATAGAAGGTCTTAAGGAAAAGGTGGCTAAATTAGAAAAAAAGTCCTATGAACAAGATCTATGGCAAGATATAGATAGGGCTCAGAAGATAATGCAAGAGACTAAAGCCTTAAATGATCAGATACAGGAGTTTGAAGATTTGCAAGACCGAGTAGAAGATTTGGGAATACTTATAGAATTGGCTATAGAAGAGGGAGACTATAGTGTATATTCAGAGATAAAGAGTGCATTAGAAAGGATATCCAAAGAAGCTGAGAGCTTCAAGCTATCTACTCTATTAAATGGAGAGTATGACAAGAATAATTCTATATTATCCATACATTCAGGAGCAGGAGGTCTAGAAGCTCAAGACTGGGCGGAGATGCTTTTTAGAATGTATAGGAGATGGGCTGAGCAAAAAGGATTTAAAGTAAATATATTAAATATTCTTTCCGATACGGAAGGTGGAATCAAATCCGTAACTATGCTTATTGAGGGGTTTAACGCCTACGGATATCTAAAATCTGAAAAGGGAGTCCATAGGTTGATCAGGATTTCTCCCTTTGATTCATCCAATAAAAGACATACTTCTTTTGCTAGTATAGATGTTTATCCTGAATTAGATGATGAAATAGAGGTAGAGATAAATGAATCGGATTTGAAGATAGATACCTATAGAGCTAGTGGAGCTGGTGGACAGCATGTGAATACTACTGATTCTGCTATTAGAATAACCCATATACCTACAGGGGTTATAGTTCAATGCCAAAACGAAAGATCCCAACATAGCAATAGAATTACTGCTATGAGAATGTTAAAAGCTAAGCTGATTCAGCTTCAAGAGGAAGAACAGAAGGAAAAGATTGAGGATCTACAGGGACAATATAGTCAAATAGGCTGGGGCTCTCAAATACGTTCCTATATATTTCATCCCTATAACTTGGTAAAGGATCATAGAACCGATGTAGAAGTAGGAAATGTGGATAAGGTAATGGATGGAGATATAGATTTATTTATAATGGAATACTTAAAACAAAAAGCCCTCTAGTGAGGGCTTTTTTTAAAAATAGGACTTAATATTCAAAAAAGATTTAGAATTAGGTAGGACTTTTTGAATAAATGTAGAATACTATATAGGTCAGGTAATATGTGGAAAATGGAAGGAGAAATATATGGATATAACTAAAATACTAACAGAGGAATTTAAATTAAAGCCATTTCAGGTTAAAAATACCATAAAATTGATAGATGAAGGAAATACAATTCCGTTTATAGCTAGATATCGAAAAGAGCAAACAGGGGATTTAAAGGATACGGTTTTAAGGGATTTATCTGATAGATTAAATTATCTTAGAAACCTAAAGGCTAGACAGGAAGAAGTAGTTAGATTAATAGATGAACAAGGAAAGCTTACAGAGGAGCTAGAAGATGAGATATTAAAAGCTGAAACCCTTCAAAGGGTGGAGGATTTATATAGACCCTATAGACCAAAGAGGAGGACAAGAGCCACCATTGCCAAGGAAAAAGGACTGGAAGGCTTAGCAAAGCTTCTATTAGAACAGAATGTTCAAAAAGAACAGTTTGAAAAGGAATTGGCTTCTTATATTGATGAAGAAAAGGGCGTAGCTACAGAGGGACAAGCTCTAGCAGGTGCTATGGATATAATTGCAGAAACAATTTCGGATAATGCAGAATATAGGGATATGATAAGGAATATAGTTTATAAAAGAGGAATAATGGAAACAGAAGGAATTGAAAAAGATGAAAAATCCCCTTATAGCATGTATTACGATTATAAGGAGCCAGTAAAGTCCATAGCTAATCATAGGGTTTTAGCTATAAATAGAGGAGAAAAGGAGAAGTTTTTAAGGGTATCTCTGATCCTTCCAGAAGAAGAGATATTGTCTAAATTAGCATCTAAAGTAATAATCAAAGAAGATTTTCATGGCAGACCTTATTTAGAAGAAAGCATTGAAGATAGTTATAAAAGGCTAATATTTCCTTCTATAGAAAGGGAGACAAGGTCCAACTTAACTGAAAGAGCAGAGGAAGATGCCATAAAGGTATTTGCTTTGAACTTAAAACCCCTTCTTATGCAGCCTCCAGTAAAGGATAAAATCGTTATGGGAATTGACCCTGGCTTTAGAACTGGATGCAAGGTCGCAATAATAGATGATACTGGCAAGTTACTATCCTTTACCACAGTCTACCCTACCGAACCTCAAAAGCAGATAGATAAGACCAAGGCACAATTAAAAGAGCTTATTCATAAATATGGGGTAAATCTTATAGCTATAGGAAATGGGACGGGATCAAGGGAGACGGAAATGGTGGTTGGAGAGATGCTTGAGGAGATAGAAGAAGAGGTATACTATACCATAGTAAATGAGGCAGGTGCCTCTGTATACTCAGCATCAAAAGTTGGGCAAGAAGAGTTTCCAGATTTGGATGTTTCCATAAGAGGAGCTATATCTATAGGAAGAAGGATTCAGGATCCTTTGGCTGAGCTTGTTAAAATAGAGCCAAAACATATAGGAGTAGGCCAATATCAGCATGATTTAAATCAGGCAAGATTAAGTGAAGCATTAGAGGGAGTTGTGGAGGATTGCGTTAATAGAGTAGGAGTGGATTTAAATACGGCTAGTCCATCCCTACTAAGCTATGTCTCTGGAATTTCATCTAGAGTTGCTTCAAACTTAATTGAATATAGAGAGGAGAAAGGGAGGTTTTTAAATAGGAAAGAGTTATTAAATGTAAAAGGATTGGGTCCAAAGACATTTGTTCAATGTGCAGGTTTTTTAAGAATACCAGGAGGGGAGGAGCCTTTAGATAATACAGGAGTGCATCCTGAGTCCTATAAAATAGCAGAAAAATTGTATAAAATGGATCTAGATAAATGCGACCAATTGGAACTTTCTAAGGAGTTAGACATAGGGATTATTACTCTAAAGGATATAATAGAAGAGTTGAAAAAACCAGGCAGAGACCCAAGAGATGAGATGCCAAAACCAATTTTCAGAACAGATGTATTGAAGATGGAAGACTTGAAATTGGATATGAAGTTGACGGGAACCATACGCAATGTAGTAGACTTTGGTGCATTTGTGGATATTGGAGTTAAGCAGGATGGTTTGATTCACATATCTCACCTTTCCGATAGATATGTGAAACACCCTAAGGAAGTGGTCAAAGTGGGTGATGTTGTAGAAGTGAAAATATTAGATATAGATATTGATAGGGGGAGGATTTCACTGAGTATGAAATAGTTTAACTAAGGGGGTCGTGTTTGATGGGGGGTAGTTTTGATGGTACGACTAAGGAGAGTAATTTTATAGGGGTTGTAAATTTTAACCACCACAGGAAGAAGTGCAAATCTTACAATAAATACATGAGAAACCATCTTGATGCTGGTGGGGGGATTGTATATATTTATTCAAGGTGGGATAAGGAGCAGGGTTTAGAGAGCTTTGAGAAACTACGAGAAACAGAGTTAAAATCTATTTATAATACAGGGAAATCTATATTCATATGTAAGGATGATTACTTAAGGAAAAATAAACTTGATGTCGATAGCTTTTTAAATGCAATAAAGGATGGGATAGATCGATTAAATAAAATTGGGTGCAAGAAAAATTGGGTTTATCTAAACATGAACGAGCTTTGGAATTATATTGAAGAGGTGGAACTCCAATATATGTACCATAGATTAAAACAGATATCCCAATCAAGAGGTGTTAAATTTATATTCAGATATATAATGAAACATATAAAGCTAGATTATAATAATACACTACTCATGAATCACGAAGTCTTACTTATAGAGAAAGAAAATGACTTTGAAATTTATACTCCAGCGAATCTGATAAATCAATCTTTATTTAAATTATTAGAAAAATCTTTTAAAAATGAAAGACATGGAGAAGAGTTGAAAGAAGTAGAACATCTAAAAGCATTAGGAGATATAATGGAAGGGGCAGTTCATGATATAAATAACTTATTGGCAACTATAGCAGGATATGTTCAGTTATCCTTAGCCACAGCTCAATCGTCAGAGGTTACAGATTATTTAGAGATCATTAAGAAAACTGCATTAGATGGAAGAAATGCAATCGATAATATTAAGAGCTATATTAGAGGATATTCAAGTGGCAAGAAAGCCTATTATAACTTTGATAGTATCGTAAATAATTGTATAATGATGGCTAGATATAAATTTAAATCCTCATACCTTAGGGATAGAAAGGAACTGGATATAGATATATCCTTAAATTCTAGGGCATTTATATATGGAAATGAGTATGAAATAAGGCAATCCATATTGAATATTATTTTAAATGGGATAGATGCCATGGAGTACTCTGGGACATTGACTATAAAAACCTATGATCATAATAGGCAAGTAATGATAGAAATATCAGATACGGGAACAGGCATAGATAAGGAAAATATGGATAAAATATTTGATCCCTATTTTACAACTAAGGAGTCCAATGGTACTGGTTTAGGTCTAAATATTGTAAGAAATATGGTAGAGAACCATAATGGCCAAATATATGTGGAGAGCCAATTAGGAAAAGGTACCAAATTTACTCTCTCTTTTCCAATAGCAAGATATAAAATGTCCGAGGTAACAGATATGGATAAGTATTCGAAAAATGCTTAGGACTCATACATAAATTTAATATAAAAGCATCTGCTATTTAATTGTAGATGCTTTTAGTTTTTTAGATATAATGATTTAATTTAGTTTTAAAGGGTTTGATTAAAGGGTAGAATCTATATAGGTAATGTAATTGTTGATGGAATAATTATGATTTATAAATAGTATATGAGGGGTGTTAATATGAAATTAGGATTTATAGTAAACCCTATTGCAGGTATGGGAGGTAAGGTAGGATTAAAGGGTACTGATGGACCAGAGATATTGGAAAAGGCCCGTAGATTAGGAGCGATGCCTGAGGCTCCAGAAAAAGCAAAAAAGGCTTTAGAACCTTTGCTTGCCCTTAAAGAACAAATTGAGGTATTCACATACCCAGGAGTGATGGGAGAAGATGAAGTTGAAGAAATGGGGTTTGATTTTAAGGTTTTAGGAGAAAAGAAAGATGAAATGGGACCTGAGGATACAGAAGAGGCAGCAAGAAAGATGATGAATATGGAAGTTGATTTAATTCTATTTGCAGGCGGAGATGGAACTGCTAGAAATATATATAATGCTATTGATAGCAAGGTACCGGTCATTGGGATACCAGCAGGAGTCAAGATCCATTCAGGAGTATATGCTAATCATCCTAGAAGTGCAGGAGAAGTAGCTTTAAAATATCTTACAGATAGGGAAGATATGGAGGTAAAGGAAATGGAAGTTATGGATATTGACGAAGAAGCCTTTAGGGAAGGTCATGTAACGGCAAAGCTATATGGTTATATGAAAGTTCCCTTTGAACCCGATCTAGTACAAAATCAAAAATCAGGTGGAATAGTAGGAGAAGAGGCAGCATTAGATGGAATATCCGATAAGATCATAGAACAAATGGAACCAGATGTATTGTATATAATAGGATCTGGAACTTCCACTAGACCTATTATGGATAAATTAGGATTACCCAATACCCTTTTAGGTATAGATATAGTACAAAATAAGAAGCTAGTAGCATCGGATGTAAATGAGAAAGAGATATTAAAGTATATAGAAGGTAAAGAAGCCAAGATAATAGTTACTGTAATTGGAGGACAGGGTTATATCTTTGGAAGGGGAAATCAACAAATTAGCGGAGATGTAATAAGAAAAGTAGGCAAAAATAACATAAAGATCATCGCTACTAAGAAGAAGCTTATGTCCCTTCAGGACAGACCCCTTCTTGTGGATACAGGGGACGACGAAGTAAATAGTATGTTTAATGGATATACCATGGTTAGAACAAGCTATACTGAAGAGACCTTGCATATGGTAAAAGGGCTCTAGGAACGGTTGACAATTGTGAAATTTAATACTATAATGAATATAATAAAATAAAGATCTTCAGGGCGAGGTGCAATTCCTCACCGGCGGTATAGCCCGCGAACCGATAATTCGGTTGACTTGGTGTAACTCCAAGGCCGACAGTTAAAGTCTGGATGGAAGAAGATTATACTTATAATTTATTAAGTATGGGGATTAAAGGGCTCTGAAGAATTCTTCAGAGCCCTTATTTATATTGATACTTTTAGCTAATGAATATTTTAACGCCCTATTCCCTGGAGAAATATATAATTGGAGGGATTTTTATGTACACATTAAGAAAGGAACAACTAACTACTAGAACTATGGTGAAGATATCTGCACTATCTGTAATAGCCTTTATTTTAATGCTATTGGATTTTCCACTATGGTTTACACCACCATTTATAAAGTTTGATATCTCCGACGTACCTTCCCTTATAGGATCCTTTGCTATGGGTCCCATGGCTGGAGTTTTAGTTCAACTTTTGAAAAACCTATTGGATCTATTTATTGATGGTAGCGATACAGCCGCTATAGGAGAATTGGCAAACTTTATCGTAGGAAGTATATTTGCTTATTCAGCAGGACTTATTTATTACAAAAATAAAACATTAAAAACTGCAATTATTGGAATGATTGTGGGCACATTAACTATGACCATATCCATATCATTGATCAATTATTACATCATGATACCCTTCTATGCTAAGGCATTTGGTATGCCTATAGATAGTATAGTAGCAATGGGCTCTGCTGTAAACAAGTATGTTGTGGATTTTAAATCGCTGATCATCTATGCCATAGTACCTTTTAATCTTTTTAAAGGAGCTGTAGTTAGTCTAGTAACTTTAATATTATATAAAAGAGTATCTCCAATACTTCATAGATAGAGCAGGCTTAGCACTAAAAAAGACAAGGTTTCAAACCTTGTCTTTTAAAATATGTTCCTATGGACTAAATTAGTATTTTTTCTTTGCTTCTTCAATTGCCTTAGCCGCTTCTTCAACATCTGTCCAACCTTTTACATGGACTTCCTTCCCTTCCAATTGTTTATATTCAGAGAAAAAATGTTCAAATTCTTTCTTCATATGAGAGCCCATATCATCTATGGTTCTTATATCTTCATATCTAGGATCACCTAGAGGAACAGCTATTATCTTCTCATCTTTTCCCTTTTCATCTTCCATTAAGAACATACCTATAACTCTAGACCTTATCATACAGCCTGGGAAGGTAGGGTTGGCCATAAGTACCATAATATCTATTGGATCCCCATCTTCGGCTAATGTATTTGGAATAAAGCCATAGTCAGCAGGATAGAACATAGGGGAGAACAAAGCCCTATCTAATACAAATACTTTTTTCACTTCATCATATTCATACTTATTACTACTACCCTTAGGTATTTCTATAAATGCATCTACTATAATATCCATATTAATCAACCCCTATTCTTTTAATACATACGGCTAAAATTTAGCTAATATTAATGATACATATATATTAGTCTATTTTACCTATATTAGCAATTAATATGATAGAAAAACATTAAATTCAACAAAACAAGCTTTAAGACTGTTATAATATATGAAAGGAGAGATTATTATATAAGGGGGGTTATATATTGAAGATATATATTAGTGCGGATATTGAGGGCGTTACTGGAGTTACTCACTGGGATGAAACTATAAAATCTAAGGCAGATCATAAAGAATTTGCCCATCAGATGACGTTGGAAGTAAAAGCTGCTTGTGAAGGCGCTAATAATGCAGGGGCAGATGAGATATGGATAAACGATGCCCATGACAGTGGAAGAAATATAGACCACAACTTATTGCCTAAAAATACTAGACTTATAAGAGGATGGAGTGGCCATGTTTTTTCTATGGTTCAGGAATTAGATGAGTCCTTTGATGCAGTACTATTTATAGGCTATCACTCTGCTGGTGGCACTAATACCAATCCATTAGCTCATAGTATGCATACAGGAATCGACTATATAAAATTGAATGGAGAATATGTAACGGAATTCTTAATCCATGCATATATAGCCAATTATTTAAAGGTACCTGTAGTATTTGTAAGTGGTGATTTTGGCTTATGCGACTCTATAAAGAAGATAAATAGCAATATAATAACTATACCTGTTAAAGAAGGTATTGGTGATTCAACTATAAATATTCATCCAGAATTGGCATTGGACCTTATAAAAAGTGGAGTAGAGGATAGTTTGAAGAAGAATTTATATCTATGTAATATTTATTTGCCAGAAGAATTTGTATTAGAGATCAAATATAATGAGCATCATACTGCATTTAGAAAATCATTCTACCCCAATGCTAAACAAATAGAACCGAAAATAGTAAGGTTTGAAACTAAGGATTATATGGAAGTACTTAGAGCCATAGAATTCTTGTTATAATTATACTTATGAAAATTAAAATATAGGAGATGGAGCAGTGAAGGATATAGAAATAGCCAAAGAGTATTTGAAGGAAGAGGATGTTGCAATAGCAGTAGTAAAAGACGGTAAACTAATATTCAAAAGCAATGAAAAAGGTATAAAGCCTATGTATACCATTGCCATGGAGATGATGAATACTTTGGATAAGGCTTCTATAGCAGATAAGGTAATAGGTAAGGGAGCAGCTATATTATGTAAGTATATGGGGATAAAGGATGTCCATGGTCAACTTATGTCTGCTAGTGCAATAGATTTTCTAGAAAAGACTGGTATTGGATATACCTATGAGAAGTCCTGTCCTTATATAGAAAATATGGATAGAACGGATCTATGTCCCATAGAAAGATTGGCAATGGATATAGAAGACGGGAATATTTTACTTGACAGGATAGGAAAGTTTATACAAGGCTTATCTTAAAGCAGATATTGGAGGGAAACTTTATGAAATTGCTTATCAAAAATATAAACCTAGTTCCTATAGATGGTAAAAGAGAACTGATAAAAAATACCAATATTTATGTAGAAGATGATAGAATAGCCTATATAGGCGAATTAAAAGAAGATATAAAAGCCGATGTAATAATAGATGGTAAGGGAAAGGTAGCTATGCCTGGGTTAATAAATAGCCATACCCATATAGGCATGTCCTTGCTTAGAAACTATGCAGATGATCTTCCTCTACACGATTGGCTGACACAGAAGATATGGCCAACAGAGGCAAATCTTAGAGCGGAGGATGTTTATTGGGGCTCGTTGCTTAGTATGGTGGAGATGATCCAATCTGGCACCACTGGATTCTGTGATATGTACTTTTTTATGGATGAGGTAGGAAAAGGATTGGAGCAATCTGGAATGCGAGGGATTTTAACAAGGGGTCTTATAGAAGAAAAGGGTAAGGAAGAGGAAAAACTAAAGGAAACCAAGGAGTTATATAGAAACTGGAATGGAAAAGGAAATCAAAGGATCAAGGTTATGGTGGCACCTCATGCCCCCTATACTTGTAGCCCATCTTATTTGGAAAGAATAATGGAATTAGCCTATGAATTGAATACAGGAATCCATATTCATCTATCGGAGACCAAGAAAGAAGTAGAAGATAGCATTAAAGCCTATGGTAAATCCCCTATAAAGCATGTATACGATTTAGGGTTATTTAATTTGCCAACCATAGCGGCTCACTGCGTTCATGTAAATGATGAGGATATAGATATATTAAAGGAAAACAAGGTAAGTTCTGTAAATAATCCAGGTAGCAATTTAAAACTTGCTAGTGGATTTTCTCCTATAGATAAGATGCTTAAAAAGGGTGTAAATGTAGCTTTAGGGACAGATGGTTCATCTAGTAATAATAATTTAAACATGTTTGAGGAGATATATCTGGCATCAACTGTAAACAAAGCAGTAAATATGGATGCTGTATCCATACCAGCTTTAATTGCTATTGAAATGGCCACCATCAATGGAGCTAAGGCTCTTTTGTGGGATGATGATATAGGTTCTATAGAAATAGGTAAAAAGGCAGATATCATATTAATAGATATGGATAAACCCCATCTATATCCAATACACAATATAGTATCTTCTTTAGCCTATTCAGTACAGGGCTCTGATGTAGATACAGTAATAATAGACGGAAAAATCATAATGGAAAATAGAGAAATGAAAACCTTAGATGTGGAAAGGATAATGTTTGAAACTGAAAGAGCAGCCAAGGATCTAATAAGCAGATAGTTCCCGGACAAGGGGACGGTTAACTTGTCCGGGTTTAAGGGAGGAAGGTATGAGCTTTAAAAAACTTGATATAGATGAAAAAATAATATTAAGAAACAGGATACCTTTATTGATTAAAGATCAAAACTGGATAAGATTATTTGGAAGTACAAGGGATAAAAACATACAGAACGCTAGGAATGAATTGATTGAATTATTAGAGGAAGAAAAGAAGTTAAAGAGGAAAAGAATTATTCTTGAAAAAGAAAAGAAAAATGCCATAAAGATGATCTTAGATATTTCCGATGCTATAAACAATGAACAAAAGATAGAAACCGTTGAATTATTAGATGAATACAAGAAGGAGATAGAATATATAAATGAAGAATTAGACGAAATAATATTTCAAATAGAAACTATCCCTCAAAAGATAAACCAATCCAATTTCAACCTATTGAAAGCCACTGTCTATGTTGGATATAAGGAGCTGAAAGATAGGGAAAGAAGGTTAAATGAAACCATTGATGAATTAGATAAATTAAGGAAAAGGCTGAAATATCTAATAAATGAGAGGTATGATTGTGAAGAATTGATAGATTCGACCTATTCTTTTTTACATGATATGTTAGGAAGTGAAGAAATGGAAAAATTGGATGAAAAAATATTGTAACGGAGGAGAATTGAGTGAATCTAGGCAATGGAGTAGATATAGTAAGAATATCTAGAATAGAAAGCCTGATAAAAGAAAAAGGGGATAGGTTTTTAAAAAGGATTTTTACGGACAGGGAAATTGAATATATCCATAGCAAAAACCAAAGCCCTCAAACCATATCGGGCATATTTGCCGTTAAGGAGGCTGTATCCAAATCCCTAGGAACTGGAATAGGAAAGGTCAATTGGAAGGATATAGAAGTTCTTCATGATGAAGGAGGAAAGCCCTATGTAAAACTATATAGAGAAGGTCTTACAATACTTAACCAATTAGGCATAGATAGAATCCATATCTCCATATCTCATGAAGAAGAGTATGCTATAGCCTTCGCAATAGCTGAAGGAGAAGGTGTCCAAAATGGAAGCAAAATACCTGAGCAAATAAAAGGTCTGTTGCCTATAAGGGATAAAAATGCCCACAAGGGTACCTTTGGAAGAGTTGGAATAATAGCAGGTAGCTCTGGCATGACAGGAGCATGTTATTTATCCGCTATGGCAGCTCTTAGAACTGGTAGTGGATTGGTCTATACTGTTGTTCCAAGGGGTATAGGAGATATTCTTTCTATAAAACTGGTTGAGGCCATAATTAGACCTGTAGAGGATAATGGAACAGGTCATTTTACCAAGGGTTCCTATGAAGAAATAAAGGAAATTATAAAAGATATGGATGTATTGGCTTTAGGACCTGGAATAGGTGTGGACGAGGAGAAAGTAGAGGTAGTTAGAGAAATCTTGTTGAATTACGAAGGACCAGTAGTCTTAGATGCAGATGGCATCAATTGTTTGGCTAAGGATGATATTCCTTCCATATTGTTGGAGAGGAAAGGGAAGACTATAATTACCCCTCACCTAGGAGAATTATCTAGATTATTGAATATCAGTGTGGCAGAAATACAAGAGGATTTAATAAAGTATTCTAAATATGCATCTGAAAAATATAATGTAATAATGGTAGTTAAAGGAGCCAATACAATAGTAGCCAATGGAGAAGGAGAGATTTATATAAATTATACTGGAAATCCAGGAATGGCCACTGCAGGAAGCGGTGATCTTCTAACTGGTATTATATCTAGTTTTATAGGACAAGGGATTGACCCCTATGAATCCACTATACTAGGAGTATATTGCCATGGATTAGCAGGTGATTTAGCAAAGTGGGATAAAGGTGAATACGGCATGATTAGTAGGGACATACTGGAGAATATCCCTTATAGTATTAAAATTTTAGAAGAAAATCCTTAAAAAAAGAAGGAATTTGTACTATGTAGATAGAATATATAAAATAGAAGAAAGAGCACTTCATGGTTTATATATTAAGGGGGGATTACTTTGTATAATTTAGATGAGATCAGACCGGTTTGGGCAGAAATAAATCTGGATAATTTAGCATATAATATAAAAGAGGTGAGAAAATCAACGGAAGAAGGTTCATTGGTTACAGCAGTGGTAAAGGCAAATGCTTATGGCCATGGTTCCTTAATGGTAGCCAAAACCTTTTTAAATAATGGGGCAGATAGGTTGGCAGTAGCTACATTATCAGAGGCAATAGAACTTAGGAGATCAGGTATAGAAGCTCCTATTTTAGTCCTTGGCTATACTCCTAAAGGGCAATATCCTTTAGCCATAGAATGGAACATAACTCAAACTTTATTTGACTATGAAAGCGCTAATATTCTTTCAAAAGAAGCTGCTAAAATGGATAAAAAAGCTATTATTCATATAAAAATTGACAGCGGTATGGGAAGATTAGGCTTCCTACCGGATGAAGTTGCAGTAGATGAAATAATTAAAATATCAAAACTACCTAATCTAAATATAGAGGGAATATTCACCCATTTTGCAACAGCAGATGAAAAAGATAAGGCCTATACAAAGACCCAATATAATAGATTCATAAAGATAACGGAAAAGATTAAGGAAAAAGGACTTGATATACCTATAAAACATGTGTCCAACAGTGCTTCTATAATAGATTGCCCTGATTATGATCTAAGCATGGTGCGTGGAGGTATAATGATATACGGACTTTGGCCATCGGAGGATGTAAATAAGGATAGATTAAAATTAAAACCAGCTATGACCTTAAAGGCTAATATCTCCCACGTAAAGAAGGTTCCAAAGGGTACAGGTATTAGTTATGGTCAAATATTTGTAACAGAGAGAGAATCTACAATTGCCACAATTCCAATAGGATATGCGGATGGATTTACCAGACTATTGGGATCAGGGGCAGAGGTTTCCATAAATGGTAAAAGGGCACCTATAGTAGGAAGAATATGTATGGACCAATGTATGATAGATATAACGGATATAGATGGTGTAAAAACAGGAGATGAAGTGGTAATATTTGGGTATGAAGAAGGATGTCCTACAGTAGAAGAGATAGCAAGTAAATTAGGCACCATAAACTATGAGGTTCTGTGTATGGTGGGAAGGAGAGTTCCTAGAGTATATATTAAAAATAATGAGATAATAGAAGTAAAAGATTATTTATTAGATTAATTATGTGGAGTATAAATGATTGTTAATGTTGACATAATTAATGTAATATATATATAATTATACATGTTATTATCAATAGGGTTTATTTATTATTTATATATTTACTTGGGGGTGCAAATTTAAATGGCTGAGACTAAAAAGATTATGGTCAGCATACCAAATAGTTTGTTAGAAGAGATAGATTTTATAGTTTCTACAGAAAAGAAAAATAGAAATGAATTTGTAAAAGAAGCAATGAAATTGTATATACGTGAAAAAAGACGACTTGATGTATGTGAAAGACTAAAATGTGGATATGTAGAAATGAGCCAGATTAATTTAGCTCTTGCTGAGTCAGGCTTAGAGCAGGATATGGTAGAATTAGATGTCTATGAATCAACACTTAATGGACGTGAAAAAATTTGATTGTAAAAAGAGGAGATATATTTTACGCGGACTTGAGTCCTGTTGTTGGTTCAGAGCAAGGTGGCATAAGACCTGTTCTAGTTATACAAAATAATATAGGAAATAAGTACAGCCCTACAATAATAATAGCTGCTATTACATCTCGGATAAATAAGGCGAAGCTGCCTACTCACGTAGAAATAAATGCTCCAGAATATGGATTGCCCAAGGATTCGGTAGTTTTATTGGAACAAGTAAGAACCATAGATAAAAAAAGATTAAGGGAAAAAATAGGAAGATTTACCGAAGAGATGATGGATAATGTAGATGAATGTCTAAAAATTAGTTTAGGATTGACGGACTTGTAAAAATAAGCATCTTTAATGGGTGCTTGTTTTTTTATTTTTGCCATTATATTCAAAAGTTCATTGGTATATAGTATAATTTATAGACGGGGACGGTTGACTCCTTGAATATATAAAATATAGAGTGAGAGATACATGAGAGGAGAAGGGGTTTGAATATACTTCAGATGATATTCAGTATAGAAAAGGGTGGGGCCGAAACCTATCTATATAATGTACTGGATAATTTAAAAGAGGAGATAAGTTTTCACGTTATTTGTGATCATGAAGGGTCCGCCCATACCAAATTGGTGGATAGATGTGATGATGTGAGTATAATACGAATGAGAAATGTATTCGATATGCGAGCAGCAAGGAGAATTGCAGCCTACTGTAGGGATGAGGAGATAGATATTGTACAGACCCATTTTTTAAGGGAGAACTATATAGCCGTGCTAGCTAAACTTTTCAATCCAGATATAAGGATTATATGGACTATCCATTTGATACAGGAGAACAATGGGATAGTAAGATTTTTTAATAGGATATTTTCTAGATTTGTCGATAGGATTATATGTGTCTCAAGGGCTGTAGAGGATTCATTGGTCAAAGAGGGAATATCTAGGAATAAGACTCAGGTCATATATAATGGAGTGGATACGGATTATTTCAAGGCTGGAGATAGCTCTATCAGGGAAGAATTGTCCATTTCCGAGGATGCCCTTCTATTGACCACTGTTTCCAGATTCAATAGGGATAAGGGCCATGATTTTTTAATAGATGTGCTAGATGAATTGAAAAATCATATGGAAAATTTTAAGGTTATGCTGGTAGGTGATGGGGAGGAAAAACACTTTATTCAAAGGAAGGTGGAGAAATATGGACTGGAGAATCATGTGATTTTTTTAGGGCATAGGGAAGATATTCCGGAGATACTATCCGCCACCGATATATATATATCCCCTTCAGAGATGGAGGCCATATCCTTTTCTATATTGGAGGCTTTATCCTGTGGTAAGCCTGTAATGGCTACTGAAGTGGGAGGGGTTCCTGAAATATTTGAAAAAGGAGATTGTGGAAAACTAGTGCCCTTTGGGGATGTAAAAACATTTGCTAAAGCCATTGTTGATTTGTATAATAATAGGAGTGAATATAAATCCATAAAATCAAACTGTCGAGGAATAGTGGAGCAAAACTTTTCTCAGACCAATATGATACAGGAAACCTATAACTTATATGGTAAATTGAATCTAAAATAGGATTTTAAGGAAGGGATGAAAGGGAGCTGGAGACATTTGATGGATATAGTTAATGATATGAAGGTTCTCCATCTAATCAGTGGTGGAGATACAGGTGGGGCAAAAACCCATGTTATTTCATTGGTGAAGGAATTGGATAGGTTAATAGATGTCAACATTATATGTTTTATAGAGGATGTATTCTACGAAGAGGCTTTGGAAGCTGGGATAGACATCCAGGTATCAAAACAGAGTAGGAGGACGGATCTTTCTATAATAAAAAAGCTTAGGGATGAAATAGAGGAGAAAAATTATGATATAATCCATTGTCATGGAGCTAGAGCCAATTTTATTGGAATGCTTTTAGCAAGACAGGTAGATAGACCTTTTATAACTACCATACATAGTGACTATAGATTGGATTTTAAGGATAGTTTCTACAAAAGAATGATATATACCCCTCTTAATTCATTGGCATTGAAAAAGTTTCATTATTATATAGCTATATCCGACACATTTAAAACAATGCTAGTTGAAAGGAACTTTAAGGAGGAGAAAATTTTTACTGTATATAATGGAATAGATATTGATACACCCTTGGATTATGTGCCTAGGGAACAATTTTTGTCCAGATATGATATTCTAGGTGATCTAAAGGTTATAATAGGTATTATGGGTAGATTGGATCTGGTGAAGGATCATGAAACTTTTATAAAGGCGGCAGCTAATGTTTTGGAAACTAAAAAGGATATAATATTCTTAATCGGGGGAACAGGGAAGGATGAAGGAAGGCTAAAGGCATTGGTTCAAGATATGGGTTTGGAGGAACACATCTATTTTCTGGGTTTTGTTCAGGAACCATATTCCTTTTTTAATGCGATAGATGTAAATGTACTCACCTCTATTAGTGAAAGCTTTCCCTATGTATTGATGGAAGGGGCTTTACTTAAGAAACCAGCCATCAGCACCAAGGTGGGAGGCATCCATAGATTGATAGATGATGGCATCAGTGGATATTTGATAGATGTGGGGGATTGGAAATCCTTAGCTAAGGATATACTACTACTTGCGGAGGATAGGAGCAAGATCGAATCTATGGGAGAAAATCTATATGAAACCGTTAGGATTAATTTTTCTTCCCGAAAGATGGCTCAGGAGCATTACAAGATTTACGAAAAAATTTTGGAAGTCAGGAGGCAGAATCATGAAGATAATAGATGAAAAGGGAAAGATATTTGGATTGATAAATATAATAGATTTAGCAGTCCTATTGATATTGGTTCTATTGGTAGGTGGGGGGCTTAAACGGATGGGAAAGGGGCCTATGAGTATGGGGAAAACCAAACCAGCCACCATTACCGTAGAGGTTCTAAACATTAAGGAAAATACCGTAGATGCCATATTCATAGGGGACCCAATATATCATTATGATAAGGATCAACAATTTGGAAAGATAGTGGATAAAAAGGTAGAACCCTATAAGGAACCAGCAAAGGATGGAAATGGAAATACAATAATGAAAGAGGTTCCTGGAAAGTATACAGTGATTTTGACGGTAGAATCGGAAGTGGAGGAGGATCCTAATGCCATAATGGTAGGAGGAGAACAAACTAGGGTAGAGAGTGCATTTAAATTTGAAAATAAGAATGTGGAATTTACAGGTACGGTTTTAGCTATGGAGATAGAGTAGTATGACAAGAGGTGGTTCCGTGTATAATAGTTATTTTATAGGGGCATTGGTTAAGGTTTGGAATGCGTTGGCAAGAGGATATGAATATAGTATATTGAAAAGGATAAATTATTCCCTTAGAGGTGGATTTGAAAGATTGTCAAGCGGCTCTAGGATAGTCAATCTATTTATCTCCAATAGAAGTTTAATAGAAGAAAGCCTATTATATGGATTGTATGTTAATATGATAGATGGAATAAACTGTGGCTTGGATTCTATGCGGGACATCATGAAAAACATATGTAAAGGTAGTATAGTATATAATACCATATATAACCTATTTAAAGATGAATATAGCGTGCAGAGAACAACTTCTTTATTCTTTCTAGTTCTTGGAATAGGGATTATAGGGGTAAATTTATTGAAAGGCTTAAATCAATATAAATTCTATATGCTTCCAATCCTATTATTGGGTATTTCCATATTGAATATAGGTTTAGAGGTCAGCTATAGGGGAATTTTGGAGGGAAGCCATGTATTCAGCTTTATAAAGGGGATTTTTATCATAGATGAGGGAGTGGATCAATGGTGGTAGATTATATAAGGAAAAAGGAAAACATACTCCCTATAGTTCTTGGTATAGTATTTTCATGGGCATATTATAAATTGCCTCTAGATCGCTTTGGAATTTTATTATTGGGGTTTATGGCATTGATCCCAATATTCCACGATATAAGGGTAGGGGTTATTATAGCTATAATAGTACTTCCATTTGTAGATTTTGTTATAGGTCTGATATATATAGCATTCATTATAGGGGTCTATCTATATAATGTATTCTTTAAGGGCGTTAATCCTTTGAAAAAGGAGGCCATAGATTTTCCTATTATACTGTTTGCCATATTGATTCTAATATCTGCAATTACATCTGTAGATTTTCAAGGTAGTCTTAGGGACTTGATATTTCATTTTATAGCACTGGGGTTTGTATTTGTTCTGGTAAATACTATCGATACTAAGAGGGATTTCAATATATTCATTACATTTTTGGTAATTGCTGCTACTTTAGTAGCCATTTTAGGATTGTTTCAGTATACTGATGCGATAAGGATTGAGGGTAGTTGGACTGATTTTATAAATAATCCAAGCACCAATATAAGGATATATTCCGTACTGGATAACCCAAACATCTTGGCAGAGTACCTGGTCATGACTATTCCTATATCGATAGCTTTATTTTGGTATTCAAAGAGAATCCATAAAAAGCTTCTATTTTTTATAACCACCTCCATATTATTATTATCTTTAGTTCTAACTCTATCAAGGGGTGGATGGCTGGGATTAAGCTTTGGAATGATTGTATTTGCATTGTTAGTCGAAAAGAAGCTATTGTTTATAATCCCCATATTTGCAATTATGGTATATTCTTTGCCTGAAAGAATACTTAATAGGCTCATGAGCATTGGTAACTACTTAGAGGATTCATCTAGCTCCTATAGGATTAAAATATGGAAAATAGCTTTGGAAGTGATTAAGGATAATTGGCTAGTAGGGGTAGGTTTAGGTTATATACCCTTTAAGATGGTATATGAAAGCTATGCTAGTAATATGCCGACATACCATATCCACAATACCTTCCTGCAAATCGTAGGGGAGATGGGTGTAATGGGATTGATGGTATTCACATTTTTTATGTTCATATTGTTTAAATACTCCATCAAAAGGCTTATAAAGGGAGAAGATCGATACATTCAGGTCATGGCTGGAGGATTACTTTCTGGCTTAGCAGCTCTGCTAGTCCATGGAATTGTAGAAAGTATTCTATTCATGCCCAAGATAATAATTACCTTCTGGACATTGGTTGGGCTTATATTGGCTCTTATGAGAATTTCAAAGGAAGAAGAGCAAGTTGGTTAAAAAGCAGGTGATGGTATGGAAAGCATAAATATATTTGGAGTCCGAATAGATAATATAAGCATGGATGATGCTGTTA
>JAAYRD010000083.1 GCA_012518955.1 Tissierellia bacterium
ATAAAGTATAGTAATTGGTTGAACTATTTAATCTAATAGGGTAAAATATACCCAGACAGTATTATAGAGATAGGGAGGCGATGTTGAATGCCAGTTAAAACTGATAATAAATATGGATATGTAAACATAGATGATAATGTTATCGCAACTATAGCAGGTCTTTCTGCTATGGAAAGCTATGGTATAGTAGGTATGGCTAGCAAAAGTGCTACTGATGGTTTTTTTGAACTACTAAAATGGGATAATCTATCAAAAGGGGTTAAAGTATCTACCGAAGGAAATGAAGTGGTAATAAGCTTACATGTTATATTAGAATATGGTGTTAGAATATCTGTAGTAGCTGAAAATATTATTGAAAAGGTAAAGTTCAATGTAGAGAACTTAACAGGACTTACAGTAAACAAGGTAAACGTATATGTACAAGGAATTAGGGTTGAAAAGTAGTTTAAGGAGGTACCACAATTGAAGACTGTAAATATAGATGGCACTATTTTAAGAAAGGCTTTTATTGGTGCCACTAAATTTTTGGAAGAGCATAAAGAAGAAGTGAATGCATTAAATGTATTCCCTGTACCTGATGGAGACACGGGGACCAATATGGCTTTGACTATGAAGGCAGCGATAAAACAAATAACAAATTTAGAAGAATATAATGCTGGAAAGATTGCAGCAGCAGCAAGCACTGGCTCTTTGATGGGAGCAAGAGGAAATTCTGGAGTTATTTTATCCCAATTATTTAGAGGGTTTGCTGAGGGATTAAAAGACAAAGAAACTATCGATACAGTTGATTTATCACAGGCCTTTAAGTTAGCTTCTGATACAGCATATAAAGCTGTTATGAAGCCAACGGAGGGGACTATATTAACTGTAGCACGAGGCTGTGCGGAACATGCATTAATGCTTGCGAACAAGGAAGATGATATCTTTGCATTTATGAAAAGTGTTATTGAATATGGTAATGAGGTATTAAATAAAACTCCAGACATGTTACCGGTTTTAAAACAGGCAGGAGTGGTAGACGCTGGCGGTAAAGGATTGATGTGTGTACTAGCAGGCGCCTATAATGCCATGACCATGGATGAAATTGTGTTGGATACTAGTGATGAAGGTATCGTAGAAGTAAAACCCGTAGCGCACCATATAGAGTCAAAAGATATTGAATTTGGATATTGCACTGAATTTATGATAAATACTAAAGATGATGATTATGAAGAACTTAGAAAAAACCTCTCTAAATTAGGAGACTCTTTGATGGTTGTTGGTGGAGAAGGATTGATTAAAGTCCATGTCCACACCAATAATCCAGGTAAGGTGTTAGAAAAGGCATTGACTCTTGGAGAATTAAATGATATTAAAATTGACAATATGAGATATCAACATAACCACATAATTGAAAAAGAAGCATATGAAGAGTCAAATCAAACCGATAAACCAATGAAAAAGTATAGTTTCATAACGGTTTCCATAGGTGAGGGTATAGATACGGTCTTTAAAGAATTAAATGTAGACTATATTATACCAGGGGGTCAAACTATGAACCCTAGTACAGAAGATATATTGAACGCGGTGAAAGAAGTAGAGGGCGAGAACATTATAATATTACCTAACAATGGCAATATTGTCTTGGCGGCGGATCAAGCCAAAGAGCTAAGTGATAAGAATGTTTATGTATTTCCAACTAAAACCATTCCAGAGGGTATTACTGCCTTGTTATATTTTGATTCAGAATTAGACATAGAAGAGAATTTAACAAATATGAAAGAAGCAGTTGATAATGTTAAAACAGCACAGGTTACATATGCTGTTCGAGATACTGAAATGAACAATGTAAAAATAAATAAAGATGATATTATTGGAATTTCAATGGGAGAGATTATTGCTACTGGTGAAAATATTCAAGAGGTTTCTTTTGATTTGATAAAAAACATTGTAGATGAAGATGCGTCGTTAATAACTATTTTTTATGGTAATGGAGTAGAAGAAGAAAAGGCAACAGAGCTATCCCAACAACTACAGGAAGAATTTGAAGATTTTGATGTAGAATTAGTATTTGGTGGCCAGCCACTCTATTATTATATATTTTCAATAGAATAAAATTCCCTACCAATCTGGTAGGGAATTTTATTTAGATAGTATGTCAACCAAGCTAGGAGGGTAATAATGTCTATCCAATATGTTAAAGGGGTAGGACCTAAAAGAGCAGCTAAACTAAAAAGACTTAATATCCAAACAATCGAAGAACTTCTATATTTTATTCCTAGAGAATATGAAGATAGGTCTAATTTTAAATATATATCTCAATGTATACAAGATGAGAAGGTGAGCTTGAGAGTAGAAATATGTGGATATCCTTCTAAATCAAGACCTAGAAGAAATTTATCTATATTAAAACTTCCAGTTAAAGATGAATCAGGTTTTGCTAATTTAGTATGGTTTAATCAAGATTATATATCTAATCAACTTTCCTTGGGAGATAGGATACTTGTTAATGGAAAAATAAATAGACGGGGAAACGAAATTCAAATAGTAAATCCAGTTTTTGAAAAGGGAGAGGGGAATAAAGTTGGAAAGATTGTTCCAATCTATCCGCTTACAAATAAATTATCCAATAATGAAATGATAAACATAATAAAAAATGCAATTAGAGATCATATTAGGAAGTTGCCGGAAATACTTCCTAAATACTTAATAGATGAGTTAAATCTGTTACCAATTCATGATGCCATTAAAAATATTCATTTCCCTCAAAATAAAGCTTATTATTTAGCGGCACGAAAAAGATTAGTTTTTGAAGAATTACTTGTTCTACAATTAGGATTATTTTTAATAAAAAACAGAACAATGGAAATGAAATCGGGAATAAAATTTTCTCCTACTAAGGACATGGATGTTTTTATAGAAGACCTTCCTTTTCAACTTACAAAGGCTCAAAAGAGGGTTTTTAAAGAGATAGAAGTGGATATGGAAAGCGAAAAACAGATGAATAGACTGGTCCAAGGAGATGTGGGTTCGGGGAAGACTATAATAGCAATACTTGCAATGTTTAAAGCTTGGAAGTCTGGCTATCAATCCGTAATGATGGCACCCACAGAAATTTTAGCTACTCAACATTATGAATCAATATCCAAGTTTTTTTCAAAATACGATATTAAAGTCTCCTTATTAACAGGAAGTCTTGGTAATAAGGAAAAGGAACAAATATTAGAAGACCTAAAAGATGGAAAGATAGATGTACTTATAGGTACTCATGCAGTAATACAGGAAAATGTAGAGTTTAATAGATTGGGTCTAGCTATAACTGATGAACAACATAGATTTGGGGTTGAACAAAGAGCCGTATTAAGTCAAAAAGGAATAAATCCAGATATTTTAGTGATGACCGCAACTCCTATACCGAGAACCTTAGCCCTAATATTATATGGAGATTTGGATATTTCTATTATTGATGAACTGCCCCCAGGTAGAAAAGAAATTGAAACCTATGCAGTGGGAGTAGATATGATAGATAGGATAAACAAATTTGTTAAGAAGCAGGTTTTAGAGGGAAGGCAAGCATATATTGTATGTCCTCTAATTGAAGAAAGCGATACATTGAATGTTGAATCGGCAGAAGAATTATATCTATCGTTAAAAGACAATGTATATAAGGACTTTAAAATAGGATTACTCCATGGTAAGATGAAGGCGGTAGAGAAAGATGTAATTATGAATGATTTTAAGGATGGAAAAATAGATATACTTGTTTCTACTACAGTAATTGAAGTTGGGGTAAATGTTCCAAATGCAAATATTATGGTTATTTATAATGCTGAAAGATTTGGATTGGCCCAGCTCCACCAATTAAGAGGCAGAGTAGGCAGGGGAGAATACCAATCCTATTGTATCCTTATAAATGGAAGTAATAGCAAGATTTCTAGAGAAAGAATGAGGGTACTGCAAAAATCAACTGATGGATTTTACATATCTGAAAAAGACCTGGAGTTAAGAGGACCTGGTGAATTTTTTGGAACGAGGCAACATGGTATACCAGATCTTAAAATAGCCAATTTGTTTATTGATATGGATATATTAAAAATAGCACAACTGAAATCTAAGGAAATATTAGAGGAAGATTACTTATTATTGGATGAAAAACATCTATTGTTAAGACAGACCATTATTGATATGTTTAAAGATAGAATAGATGATCTTATTTTTAACTAAAATTGTAAATATTTCTGTAAAATATGATAAAATATACTTTATAACTATGGGGTGGTTTTTTTGAGAGTGATTTCAGGGACTAAAAAAGGGTATAAAATAAAAGCACCTAAGGGACAAGACACTAGGCCTACTAAAGATAGAATTAAAGAATCTTTATTTAATATTCTAGGGGATATCAGTAGTGAAAGTATGGTATTGGATTTATATGCAGGTTCAGGCTCTATAGGAATTGAATTTTTAAGTAGAGGTGCCTGTAAGGCTTATTTTGTAGATAGGTCTTATTTAAGTGTTAAGACTATAAAGGAAAATCTAAGACATACAAAGTTAGAAGATAATTCTAAAGTGATGAAAAGTGATTTTGCTAAAGCTATCGGATTATTAGATAAAGAAAACATTAAATTTAACTATATTTTTATAGACCCCCCTTTTGGTCAAAATTTGATTATAAAAACCCTTAAAAGGATACTAGAAGTAGATATTTTAAGTAAAGATGGATTGATAATAATTGAGCATGAAAAGGATTTGATACTAAAAGAAAAAATAGATAGTTTGAAAAGAATAGACTATAGGAGTTATGGAAATGAATGCTTAAGTTTTTATATACAAAATAGCAGATGAAGGAGGACATGATGATAGTAATATACCCTGGTAGTTTTGATCCTGTTACATATGGACATATAGATATTATAGATAGATGCTCTAAAAAATTTAGCAAAGTAGTAGTGTCTGTTCTCAATAATAGATCAAAAAAGAATATGTTTTCCATAGATGAAAGGGTCAAGTTATTAAAAGAAGTTTTAAAAGAATACGATAATGTGGAGATAGATACGTTTTCTGGTTTATTAGTAGATTATGCTAAGGAAAAAAAGTGTAATAAGGTGATTAGAGGGTTAAGGGCGGTTTCCGATTTTGAATATGAAATGCAAATGGCCCTTGTCAATAAAAAATTAGATGATGAGTTTGAAACATTTTTTATGGTAGCACGAGGAAGGTATGCATATTTAAGTTCAAGCATAGTAAAAGAAATTGCTACTTTTGGAGGAAATATTTCTTGTTTCGTTCCAAAGGTAGTAGAAAATGCAATAAATGAAAAAATAGGAGGAGGGTATTAAATCATGGATGTATTAAAATTAATTGATGAAATAGAAGATATCTTAGAAAATGGCTCTTCATTGCCTTTTTCCAATAAGGTAATGGTAGATGTAGACGAAATATATGACATTTTAGGAGAGATACGAGTTAAGCTTCCTGATGAAGTAAAACAGGCTGCTTGGATTAAAGAGGAAAGACAAAGAATCCTAGCAGAGGCTCAAAAAGATGCAGATACTTTGTTAAGTGAAGCTGAGCTTAGATTACAGGAATTGATAGATGAAGATGAAATAACTCAAAAAGCAAAGGAGCTAGCCGAAGAGATGATTACTAAAGCTCAAAACAATGCTAAAGACATTAGACTAGGAGCTTTAGAGTATGCGGATAATATCCTATTGGAAACACAGGAAAAACTAAAAGAACATATTGATACCTTAAATGAAAATAGGCAGGAGTTAAGAGGGGGACAATAATCAATCCCCCTTAGACATATTAAATACTAGTGAAATAATTAAAGAACAGATTAACATGTATATTATTGTAAATATAGCAATTTTACTAGAAACAATAAGTATATTATGCCATTCCAACGAATGAATAGATTTATTTATAGGTATATTTGGCAAAAAAGAAGGTTTAATTATATTCCTGTATTTGATTATGTATAATAGAAAACTATATAAAGCAGCAAGTATGCCATGAAAAAATTTAGCAAGGATATATAACTTAGAACTTATATCTGTAGAATTTATAAAACTTAATGTTTGACTATGTATAGAGAATCCACTCCAACCGATTAAAAAATTGATAATCATAATTTTATTAATTACCCTCATATTTATACCTGATATTATATTACAACCCGTAGTTATTTCAAATAGACCAGAGATGATACCTTTTAAAATATCTAAATTTATATTTAATAAATCAGATCTGTGTAATAGGTGGACTATTTTATTGAATGGACCAGAGATGAATAATAGCTCTACTAATACGGAATAAAGTATCATAAATCCACCTATTAAGGCTATGGTATTAAGACTTTTTTGCACACTATTTGCTAGTAAGGAACCGATAGAGGATTTAACTGCTATACTTGAAATTTGAGGGTTAAATTTTTTATTTGGATAAATTTTACTAGGTGATGGGATTGTATCTGTTCTTTTGTAAAATCTCATAAAAAGACCCAGTGTAATTGCACCTAGATAATGAGGGTATATAATTAATGGTATTAGTGAAGGATTGTTTAACATTCCTGTAGAAACTGCACCTATCATAAATAATGGACCTGAGGTGCTGGAAAAACAGATCATCCTATCGGCTTCAACTTTTGATATAAGATTATTTTGTCTCAAACTGGATACAATTTTGGTACCCAATGGATATCCGGAAACAATGCTTATAGCAAATGAAAAAGCTCCAACTCCGGGTACGTTAAAAAGAAATTTTATCAGAGGCTCCAAAAGTTCTCCAATAAAATCTACAAATCCAATGTCAATTAAAATCTCTGATATTATAAAGAAAGGTAATAATGATGGAACCACTATATTAAACCAAGTATTTAGTCCGTTGGAAGCACTTTTTAAAGATATACTGGGATATTTCACAATGGCAAACAAAATACAAAGTATGAGTGTTAGAAACAAAATATTAGAGAAGGATTTTTTCATAAATTAAAGGCCCCCTATTTTGATAGTAATACATTTATCCTTACTCTATTTATATTTTGATAAGTAACTAATATGAGTAAAATAGCAATCTAGATTGCTATTTTTTTACTATATAGGGCGTTGTATAATAATCCATATCTATAAATGGTTTAGTATTATTTAATCCAGTAAAATATAAATCGGTAGATATTTTATCTAGAGAAATAATTTTGTGTAGATGGATATTATTATATTGTTTATAATCAGCAAACTTGGTTATAATGGGTAGATTACAATTTTCTTTAATTTTATTTACCAATTTAAATCCATTTCTATTCATGCCAAGGACTCTTATGTATGAAGGATAATGAGTTGACAATTCATTAAATAGAGATTTTTTCAGATTTGCCATCAAGTGAACCAATATTCTTTGTATTCTAGTCTTAGGGTAGCGTTTGGTGGTTATTGATTGTACTAAATAGTCTATGTCTTTATATTTAGTGGATTTTGCAACAATTCTATTTTCAAGACCTGGTTCGATGTCCATAATATCTGTTAAATATTTTTTATCATCTATCTGTAATAAATAATGAATTATTTGTCTATAATTATCTAATGTATTGAATTGTTCATATTTGTCAATATAATTTACTAGATGCCTAAATGTTTCAGTAGGCACATACTCTTTTATAGAGTTGATTCCATTGTTCAATATACTATTTCGTATCCCAGTGGCACTAGCAATTGTATTACTTAGGTCCTCATCGCCATATAAGCTACCTATTCTTTTAATAGCTATAGGTTCTATATTACTATTTAATGATATTAAGGCTTTTAAATATTCAATTGCCAATATATTATTTGACATCTTTAAAATATTCTGTATGTCTTTAGAAGTTTTCATTTGATCTTTATATTGGTTAGAAAAATCTTTTAATGCATTGCTTCTAGCCATTGGGAAAGAATGGCCTTTATTAAGATATTCTTGAAGTTGTTGTTTAAAATAGGGAGGTTCTTCAATTAAGATTTTAGCCACTTTTTTAAGATCATCTAGACTGCCTAATTCATTACCAAAAGCTATATAATCGACAATGTTTAAACTATGAAGCAGTTTTATACTACCTAGGGCAAATAATTCTGCAGATTGAACTGAAAACATAAAGGGCAATTCAATGACTAAGTCTATTCCATTATCTATTGCCATCTTAGCTTTGGTCCATTTATCTATGAAAGAGGGTTCGCCTCTTTGAACGAAGGAGCCACTCATCACTACAATTGAATAATTTGAATTGGTTATTTGCTTAGATTTTTCTAGATGATATTTATGCCCTAAATGAAAAGGATTGTACTCGGCTATGAGACCAAGAACTTTCATATAGACAACCTCCTTCATGTCTTTAGCAAATATTATAACATAATTTTAATAAAATTATTATATCGTTGATTTTTTAACGAATATGTAATATCATAAATTATAGTATACAATAAATTTATAGGAGGAATATAGAATGAATATACTAGTAATAAACTGCGGTAGTTCCTCATTAAAATATCAATTGATAGATATGGAAAAAGAGGGAGTACTGGCAATAGGATTAGTTGAGAGAATAGGAATAGAGGGCTCAAGGGTAAAGCATGAAGCTACAGGAAAAGAAGAAGTAATTATAGAAGAGCCTATGGCTGATCATAGGAAAGCTTTAGAGCTAGTATTAAATGCTTTAATAGATCCTGATCATGGAGCTATAAAATCTATGGATGAGATAGGGGCAGTAGGCCATAGAGTAGTTCACGGTGGAGAGAATTTTGCTCAATCAGTTATAATTGATGATAAGGTTATGGAAGCTATTAATGATTGCATTGAGTTAGCACCTCTTCATAATCCTCCAAATATAATGGGGATAGAAGCTTGTCAAGAGCTGATGCCAAATACGCCCATGGTAGCAGTATTTGATACAGCATTCCACCAAACCATACCTATGGCTAACTATATGTATCCACTACCATATGAATTATATGAGAAATATGGCATTAGAAAATATGGTTTCCATGGAACATCTCATAAATATGTGGCTTCAAGAGCTGCAGAAATGGTAAATAGAGATATAGAGAATTTGAATATTGTAACATGTCACCTAGGAAATGGTGCAAGTGTTTGTGCTGTTCAGGGTGGAAAATCTATAGAAACTAGTATGGGCTTTACTCCATTAGAAGGATTGGCAATGGGTACTAGATCAGGTGATGTGGACCCAGCAGTAATTCCATTCATTATGGAAAAAGAGGACTTAACTTTTGATGAAGTAAATGAAATATTGAATAAAAAGTCTGGAGTTTTAGGTATTTCTGGAATTAGCAGTGATTTTAGAGATCTTGAGGAAGCTGCCGCTGAAGGAAATGAAAGGGCAAAATTAGCTCTTGAACTATTTTGTAATAGGGTTAAAAAATACATAGGAGCTTATGCTGCTTTAATGTGCCATATAGATGTCTTAGTATTTACTGCAGGTATAGGAGAAAATTCTATTACAATAAGAGAACAAATATGCGATGGTTTAGATTGTATTGATATAAGACTTGATAAGGAATTGAATCAAGTTAGAGGAAAGGAAGCTATAGTTACCAAGGACTTAACAGCTACTCAAATTCTTGTTATTCCAACTAATGAAGAATTGATGATTGCAAGAGACGCCCTTGAGCTTGTTAAAAAATAATATAGTTCTTGACAAACACAGACCTCCTTTATATAATAATGTGTGTTAGTTTATGAGGTGAAAAATATGGGTATAGACTTATCAAGATTTCGTGACGAAGCAGTTTCCAGTATTCCCATTAAGGGAAAAACAGAAGGAGAAGATCTGGATATTAGAGGAAGAAAAATTAAATTTTTGGAGCCTATAAAATATAATGGAGAGATCTATAGAGTTGATGGTGATAGATTGCTTCATTTAGATATCATCTATAAATATCGTGAAGCTTGTGGAAGATGCCTAGAACCTTTTGTTGGCGAGGGAGAAACAACATTAACGGCTAAATTAGTTGAAAAAATAGACAATGCTATTGAAAAAGAAGAAGAGAACGAGGATACTATTTATTATATAGACGAAGAATTAGACTTACAGGAATATGTAATGAATACAGTGATCCTGGCCCTTCCAATGAAACCGCTTTGTAATGAAGATTGCAAGGGTTTGTGCCCTAGATGCGGTACAAATTATAACCGAACAAAATGTGATTGTGTTATAGAAGAGATTGATCCAAGGTTTGAAAAACTTAAAAATTTTTTCCCTAATGAATAAGGAGGTGTTGTAAATGGCAGTACCAAAACGAAAAACATCTAAGTCAAAAAAGAATAAAAGAAGAGCTTCGGCTTATAGATTGGCAAAAGCTACTATATCTGAATGCCCACAATGCCATGAGCCTAAATTGCCGCACAGGGTTTGTCGAGCATGTGGATATTATAAAAACAGAGAAGTTATTGATGCTGAATAATCAAATAAAATTTTAATATTGTCAGGTTAGATTATAAAAAAGATAGTGAATTTATATCACTATCTTTTTTCTATAAACATTGCAATTTTTCATACTTTATAATATATTTAATATCAACAGCTTTAGTTTAAATCTTGAATTCAGGAGGATATTTATGAAGATTATAGTGGATGGTATGGGTGGAGATAAAGGCCCTGAAGAGGTAGTCAAAGGGTGTATTGAGGCTGTAAATGAGCTTGATGTGAATATTATAATTGTGGGCAAAAAGGATATAATAGAGGGTGAATTAATCAAGTATAAGTTTTCTAAAGATACAATTGATATAATCGATGCTAGCGAAGTTATATCCAACGATGAAGAACCTACAATTGCTATAAGAAGGAAGAAGGATTCTTCAATGGTTGTAGGACTAAGGGCTTTAATAGCTGGAAAAGGAGATGGATTTGTATCAGCGGGAAGTACTGGTGCTTTATTAGCTGGTGGTTTATTCATAGTTAAAAGAATTAAGGGTATTGAAAGAGCCGCTTTAACTACTGTTTATCCAACAACAAACGGAATGTCTCTTTTACTAGATGCGGGAGCCAATATTGATTGTAAACCAAAGTATTTGGAGCAATTTGCAACTATGGGTTCTATTTATAGTGAGAGGGTATTGGGAGTTAAAGATCCTAAAGTAGGTTTGGCAAATATAGGAACTGAAGAAGGTAAAGGAAATGCCTTAACAAAGGAGTCCTATAATCTCATTAAGGATTTAGATATAAATTTTATTGGTAATGTAGAAGCGAGAGATCTTCCTAAAGGTGTTGCCGACGTAATCGTCTGTGACGGTTTTGTGGGTAATATTATTTTAAAGTTAACTGAAGGCATGGCAATATCTATTTTTTCTCTTTTAAAAGATGAGTTTACTAAATCCTTAAAATCTAAAATAGGAGCACTGATGTTAAAACCGCAATTAAAATCTTTCAAAGGTAAGCTTGATTATAGGGAATATGGTGGAGCTCCACTTTTAGGTGTAAAACAACCAGTATTTAAAGCTCATGGAAGCTCAGATGCTCTTGCGATTAAAAATGCTATTAAACAGCTTAAATCTTTTATTGAAGTGGATGTAATAAATACAATTGAAAATTATATAAATGATAATGAGTAAAAACTATAGTGAATATTTTGGAGGTGCTGGAAAATGATTTATGAACAAATAAAAGTAATAATTTCTGAACAATTTGATATCGATGAAGAGGAACTTACCATGGAGACTTCATTTAGAGATGATTTAAATGCAGATTCCTTGGATTTGGTAGAACTAGTAATGGCTTTGGAAGATGAGTTTGATCTTGAGGTTGGCGATGAAGATATTGAAATGATAAACACTGTGGGAGATGCTGTAAATTATATTGATAAGACTATTGATGAATAATATAAACTTATTAGGTCTCTAAGAGACCTAATAAATAATAAATAGTTAGATATTTGGAGGTTATCTAATGAAACTATCGCCTAAGCGTAGAAAAATGTTGGTTGAAATACAGTCGGATATAGATTATAGTTTTGATGATTTGAAACTACTAAATACCTCATTAACCCATAGTTCATATGCAAATGAAAATAGAATGAAAAACTATGAGAACAACGAGAGATTAGAATTTTTAGGAGATGTGGTTGTAAACTTAATTGTAAGTCAATACCTATATACAAGTTTTGCTGAACTACCTGAAGGAGAATTGACTAAAAAAAGAGCAACCATCGTTTGCGAGTCTTCACTGGCTTTTGCTGCAAGGAAAATTAACTTAGGGGATTATCTTTTATTAGGCAAAGGAGAAGAAGTAACAGGTGGAAGAAATAGGGATTCCATATTGGCAGATGCATTTGAAGCTCTAGTAGGAGCAATCTATATAGATGGAGGTTTAGAAGGGACTAGACAATTTCTATTAGGGATGTTCGAACAAGAGGTGATATATGCTTTATCTAAAGGAAATCTATTTATAGATTATAAAACAGAGCTTCAAGAAGTGGTTCAAAAAAACACTAGAGCGAAGATTGAATATATTGTGGAAAAAGAAGTAGGTCCTGATCATAATAAAAAATTTTATATGAACGCTATTATAGAAAACAAAATCATAGGGAAAGGCATGGGGAGGAATAAAAAGGAAGCGGAACAAATGGCAGCAAAAGAAGCCCTATATCATATGGGTGAAAAATATGAGTAAAAATTATTTTATTATACCTATATTTGTCCCTCATTTAGGCTGTCCCCATGATTGTGTTTTTTGTAATCAGAGAAGGATAACCGGTTTATCTACAGATGTAACAGCAGAATATGTAGAACAAACCATAGAAGAATATATATCTACATTTCCAGAAGGTAAAATCCATGTAGAGGTAGCCTTCTATGGTGGAAGTTTTACAGGTATTGATATGGAAGTACAGAAAAACCTTCTATCGGTTCCTTTAAAATACAAAGCTAAAAATAAAATTGATGGTATTCGATTGTCTACAAGACCTGATTATATAGATGAAAAAGTGTTAAACTTGCTGAAGAAATACAAGGTAGATACTATAGAACTGGGAGTACAATCTTTAAAAGATGAAGTGTTAAATAAAAGTGGAAGAGGACATAGTAGTCGTCAAGTTTTCGATGCGGCTAAATTAATCAAGGATTATGGATTCAATTTGGGATTACAGATGATGATAGGCTTAGTGGGAGATACTAAAGAGAATGCCATTTACACTGCCAAAGAATTCATTAAATTGGATCCCTATTGTGTAAGAATTTATCCTACCCTAGTCATTAAGGATACTTATTTAGAAAAAATGTATAACAAAGGAGTCTATAACCCTTTATCTTTAGAAGAATCCATAGATATAACTACAGATCTATTAATGTTATTTGAGTATCATAATATAAATGTTATTCGAGTAGGACTGCAACCTACGGATAATATAAGACTAGGTAGAGATGTGGTGATAGGTCCGTTTCATTCGTCCTATAGACAATTAGTGGAATCCAATATATATAAGATTATATTGAAAGATTACTTAGATACTATGGATAAGGCTATATTTTTCAATAAAACTATAAGTATTAAAACCAACAGTAAGAGTATATCCAATATAGCTGGACAAAGATCAAATAATATAAAGTACTTAATTGATAGATATAAGTTAAACAATATAAAGATATACGGAGAAGATATGCCTGAGGGAAGTATTTATATATGTATAGAGGATTTAGAAATTAACATAGATAAAAAAGAGATGATAGAGATGTATTTAAAGAGACAGGCCATAATATAAGTAAGAGGTGTTTGAATTTGCACTTAAAAAAGATAGAAATACAAGGTTTCAAATCCTTTGCGGATAAAATTGAAATTGAGTTTAAAGAAGGCATTACATCTATTGTAGGACCAAATGGTAGTGGGAAAAGTAATATCTCAGATGCTATCAGGTGGGTACTAGGAGAGCAAAGTGTAAAAGCTCTTAGGGGTAGTAGAATGGAAGATGTTATATTTTCAGGAACTAGCAAAAGAAGGGCTTTAGGATTTGCGGAGGTAACCATTACTTTTGACAATAAAGATGGGGGCATTCCTATTGACTATAAGGAGGTTGCCATTACAAGAAGGATGTTTCGTTCTGGTGAAAGCGAATATTATTTGAATAAGAATTCATGTAGATTAAAAGATATAAGAGAACTACTTATGGATACGGGAATAGGAATAGATGGCTATTCTATTATAGGTCAAGGTAAGGTTGATGAAATACTAAGTACTAGGCCAGAGGACAGGAGAGGTATCTTTGAGGAAGCAGCAGGTATAGTAAAGTATAAATCTAAAAAGGAAGCTGCAGAAAAGAAATTGGAGAAAACTAATGAAAATTTAGTGAGAATTAAGGATATTTTAAATGAGTTAGAAAAGCAATCCAGGAATTTAAGAGTACAGTCTGAAAAAGCTAACGTTTTTATAGAACTATCTGAAAGATTGAAAAAACTTGAGGTTAATTTGTTTATTAGAAAAATTGATATGGTGGAGAAAAAAATTGCCATTAGTAAGGAGGAAAAAACAAAACTTCAAGTTCGAATAGATGATATCTTAAGTGAAAAGTGTAAAATTGAAGAAGATCTTAATTTAATAAATCTTAAAGTTAAGGATAATGATATTTCTTTAGATAGAATTCAACAAGAAAAAACGGAATTATCAAATTTATTGAATAAAAAGAAAAACAACTTAAAGATATTAGAGGAAAAGGAAAGATTTTATAGTAAGGATATAGGAAGATTAAAAGTAGATATAGAGAATCTAGAGAGAGAATTAAAAGATCTAGAATCCAAAAATGTCTCTTCATTAGAAGAAAAGAAGTCTATAGATGAACAATTTAATCTTTTAAAGAAGAAATTAGAAAAAAATAAAGCTGAATTAAAAGAAATAGATGATAAAATTGGGCAAAAGGAAAAAATAATTGAAAAAAAGAAAGATGAGGTTGTAAGCCTATATAATGAGATCACAGATAAAAAAGGTCAAATTAATAGCATGGAAAATTTTCAAAAAAATATAGATAAAAGAATTGTTCAAATTGAAAAGGAAATATGTTCATTGATGGATAGAAAAAAGATGAGCAATACCTTATTAAAAGAAATAGAAACGTTAGAACTTGAAAATAAAGATGAAATTGTTAAATATAATAGATTAGTGGCAAATCTGAAGTTAAATGAAAAAGAGGACAAGCATTGGTTAGACGTTCTATATGGTAAGATTAATCAAAACAAAGCAGATTTACAAGGTAAAATATCTAGTTTTAATTTATTGAAAAATATGGAAGAAGATTATGAAGGTTATTACAGAAGTGTTAAAAATCTAATGTTAGCTTGCAAAAAAGAGAAAGAATTAAAGGATAGATTAATAGGTATAGTAGCGGAATTATTAAAGGTAGATGAAAAATATGAAAAAGCTATAGATATTGCACTTGGTGGTAGTTTACAAAATGTCGTAACTCAAGACGAAGAAGATGCAAAATTTATAATTGACTATTTAAGAAAAAAGGGTCTAGGAAGAGTCACCTTTTTACCTCTTTCAACTATTAAGGATAGATCCATATATATAAGCTCTAAAGATAGAGAGAAATATAGTATACTAGGTCTAGGGTCAGAACTAGTTAATTACAATGAGAAGTATAGGGATATTATAGGATATCTTTTAGGTAGGACTATAATTGTAGAAAGCTTAGACCATGCTACTTTGGCTGCAAAACGGTTCAATTATTCATTTAGAATAGTAACTTTAGAAGGAGACATAATAAATCCAGGAGGCTCTATGACAGGTGGAAGTTTGCCTAAGGTTAGCGGAAATTTACTTAATAGAAAGCATAGAATAAGTAGCTTGAAAAAGGAGATCAATCACTTATCTAAAGTACAAAGAGATTTAGAAGAGGAAAAAACAGCCTTAAAGCTTAGGGTAGAAAATAATTTAAATAAATTGAAATCATACGAAGAAAAGTTGCAGAGTGCAAATATTGAAACTATAAAATTAGAAAATGAAAAAGAAAAACATAGGGGAGAGTTAAAGAGGTGTTGGGAATCCATTGAAAAGTATAAGGATGAAATTAAAGAACTAAGTTTAGAGCTAGATGAGATAAAAGATACCAAAGCGACTCTTAATAAGGATATAGATACTCTTAAATTAAACAATAATTCTATAAAGAAGAGTATAGAAGGATTTATGGTAGAGTTTGAAAAAGAAAAAGCAATAAAGGAAGAAATGGAAGAACGAGTAACCAATTCTCAGATACAAGTAAGTTTATTAGAAAACAAATTGATGAATAAAAAAGATAGAATCGAAGAAATAGAAAAAGAATTAGAGGAAAAAGCAGGATTAAAGAAAGCTAAGGAAATAGAATGTTTAAATATGGAAGTAGCAATAGAGAACATAAGAAATGAAATGATATCAACAAGAGAAGATATTGAAAAAACATCTGAGTTGTTAATGAGGGCAGAAAAGGATTTTAATCTATTAAGAAATAAGAAAGAAAATTTAATGAAAAAACTTTATCAGCAACAAAGTCAATTAAAAGAGGTAAATGAAATATTTAATAGGCTTGAAAAAGAAAAAAACAATTGGAATATTAAAGATGCAAAATATGATGTTCAATTGGATAATTTAATGGAAAATTTATTGGAAAGCTATGGATTGGGATATACAGAGGCTTTAGAATTACTAATAGAAATAAACAGTCTAGAGGATGTATCTAGTGAGGTTAAAAAATTAAAAGAAAAAATAAAAAACTTAGGGTCAGTAAATCTTAATTCTATTGAAGAGTATAGAAACACAATGGATAGATTAGAGTTCATGAATAAACAATGTGAGGACTTAATATCGGCCAAAGAAAATTTACAAGAAGTTATATTAGATATGGAAATGAAAATGAAAAAACAGTTTCTATATAATTTTAATAAAATCGATGAAAGTTTTAGCCAGGTATTCGCTTTGTTGTTTGATGGTGGTAAAGCTAATTTGGTATTAGAAGATAAAGAAAACATATTAACCTGTGGAATAGAGATTCAGGCTCAGCCCCCAGGAAAAAAACTACAAAATTTATCCTTGCTTTCGGGAGGAGAAAAATCATTAACTGCTGTAGCTTTGCTATTTGCAATATTTCAAATCAAACCTGCCCCTTTTTGTATATTGGATGAAATCGATGCTGCGTTAGATGAAGCTAATATAAGTAGATATACTAATTATCTTAAAAGTTTATCAGGCAAAACTCAATTCATAATGATAACCCATAGGAAAGGTACTATGGAAATAGCTGATATACTATATGGTGTAACTATGGAAGAAGAGGGAGTAAGCAAGATAGTATCTGTTAAACTAACGAGTGATTTAGACGAAATAGCTAGTTAAGGAGGGTGGATTATGTTTAAAAATCTATTTAGGCGAGATAAAAACGATAAACAAAGAGAAGAAGAAAAAGAAATAGAGATAGTAGAAGAAAAAAATGAAACCTTAGAAGAATCTAAGGTGGGTTTTTTTGGCAAGCTAAAAGCTGGATTAGATAAGACTAGAAAAGGAATGACGGAGAAAATAGATAGTATCCTTAAGTCATATACCAAGATAGATGAAGAATTATTTGATGATTTAGAGGAGATACTGGTAACTGCTGATGTTGGAATCAATACTACAATGAATATTACTGACAATCTAAAGGACAGGGTTAAAGAAGAAGGGATGACAGATCCTCAGGGGGTTAAAGAACTTCTAAAAGAAGAAATAAAAGAGGCCATGAGACTACCTAACTTAAGTAATACACTAAAGATAAATCCTTCTCCTGCTGTTATATTGGTTGTAGGGGTAAATGGAGTTGGTAAAACTACAACTATAGGTAAACTAGCTTATAATTTGAAAAAGGAAAATAAAAAAGTTATATTAGCTGCAGGAGATACTTTTAGAGCGGGGGCTATTGAACAGCTTAATGAATGGAGCAAAAGAGCGGAGGTAGATTTGGTTACTCACAATGAAGGAGCGGACCCTGCGGCAGTAATTTTTGACGGTATCCAAGCTGCTAAGGCAAGGAAGTGCGATGTTTTAATATGTGATACTGCAGGTAGACTTCATAATAAGAAAAATCTTATGAATGAATTGAATAAAATTTTTCGTGTTGTAGAAAGAGAATACCCTGATGCACAGAAAGAGGTTCTATTGGTCTTAGATGCAACTACTGGTCAAAATGCTATTTCTCAAGCTAAAGTATTTAAGGAAGTTTGTAATATATCGGGAGTTGCTCTAACCAAATTAGATGGTACTGCAAAAGGTGGTGTGGCAATCGCCCTTCAATCGGAATTGGGCTTACCTGTAAAGCTTATTGGAGTTGGAGAGAAAATTGATGATTTACAGCAATTTAATATAGATGATTTTGTAGATGCTATATTTGACTAAGAAATAATATAAAAATAAAGTTATATTTATATGTCAATAGTCAGTGAAAATGTCACCTAAAAGCATAAAGTTTTATTCAATGAAAATGTCACTATCAGAATTTAAAATAGAACAACCGCATTTATTCCACGGTTCTATTGACATGGGGCCCCTGACCC
>JAAYRD010000084.1 GCA_012518955.1 Tissierellia bacterium
AGAATAAGAAGGAGAAACTATCTAAAATATCCGGAGGTCAAAACTGGGTAGTGGAAGCTCCCCTGGTTTTATTATTCTGTGCAGACCTTAATAGAAGTAAAAAATATATCCATGTTTCAGATACTGAGGTATTTGGCAATGCTGAGTTGTATACCGTAGCAACTTTAGATACAGCTCTAGCAGCGCAGAAAGCTCTTATAGCAGCTCAAAGCCTAGGTTTAGGTGGTGTTGTTATAGGAGGCATAAGAAATGATATGGAAGAGGTTCACAATATATTTAAGCTACCAGACTTAGTGGCCCCATTATTCTTATTGTGTTTAGGATATCCGGATGATAACCCAGGTTTAAAACCTAGATTGCCAAAAGAAGTTGTCCATAAAATAGATTATTACGATGATACAAAAGACAGAGAGTTAATAGATGAGTACAATGAAACTATGAAAAAATATTATAATGAAAGAACCCATGGCAAGTCTAGTGAAACTTGGGCAGAAAAATCTAGCAAAGCATTCTCTAGAAGTAAGAGGGATCAAATCGATGATTTCTTGAAAGCCATAGGTTTTTTAAATAAATAAATCTAAGGGGATAGATTAGTGATCTTAAAACACCAATCTATCCCTTTATCTAAATATTAATCCTTTCATATTCTTCTACTCTATTGTTTGCATTCTCGTGAATTTGTCATTGTTCAAATATTAATCTATTTAACCTCCACTAATATCTGATTAACTATAGACCTGTGTTCCTATATATCATATATATCTTTCTATAGTTTATATCTTATAGGATTTATTTAGGATTGTCCAAAACAAATCCTAGTGAAAATTCTATTTTATAATTCTATATGCCCAATTACATTTGATGTTTTAAAATAAATACAAGAGAAAGGTTTTATCTTGCTAATCATCTTGTACTATCGAGTAAAAAATGATATTATTTATAGATGTTAAGCGTTTGATTATGAAGTTAATGGAGGTTAAATAATATGTTTATAGAATTGTTGAAGGCAATTTTTTTGGGAATCGTAGAAGGAATTACCGAATGGTTGCCCATAAGCAGTACAGGCCATATGATTTTAGTTGAAGAATTTATTCGGCTTGATGCTTCCGATGCATTTAAGGAAATGTTCTTTGTGGTTATCCAGTTGGGAGCCATTATGGCAGTAGTTCTTCTTTACTTTAATAAATTGAATCCCTTTTCACCTAGAAAATCCAAGCGTCAAAAAAGGGATACTATGAGAATTTGGTATAAGGTAATCGTAGGGGTTATTCCAGCAGCTGTATTGGGATTTCTATTTGATGATTGGTTAAATGAGCATTTTTATAATTACTGGACAGTGGCTATTACGCTTATCCTCTATGGGATTCTTTTTATAATCATTGAAAATCGTAATAAACATAGAGCTGTAAAGATAAATAATTTTAATCAACTATCCTATGGTACCGCCTTTGGTATAGGTATGTTTCAAACATTAGCCTTAATTCCTGGAACCTCTAGATCTGGTGCTACCATTTTAGGTGCAATTATCCTCGGTACATCACGTCATATTGCAGCTGAATATTCATTTTTCTTGTCTATTCCAGTAATGTTTGGAGCAAGTGCCTTAAAATTGGTCAAATTTGGATTTAGTTTTACCGGTATGGAAATAGCTATTTTGTTGACAGGTATGATTGTTGCTTTCTTAGTTTCTGTAATAGCTATCAGTTTCTTGTTGAGATACATAAAAAATAATGATTTTAAAGCTTTTGGTTGGTATCGAATCGCTTTAGGTATCTTAGTTCTTGGATATTTCATCCTATTAAGATAAAATATAAAAGGATTTCTCACCTTGGTGAGAAATCCTTTTATATTCCCTTTATTTCATCTTCGTCCTTAGCCTTTATATGATTATATCATAGAATTATTACTACAAATACATATGGAACCAAATTGCACATTCTTCCATCATATTGGTAGTTACAAAATGATTTAAATTAAGATACTTAATCAATTCTATCCTATTTTTATCCTTATATAAAGGTTTTATGTTCCTATAAAATTTTCTTTGACTTTCAATAGAGACCATACTATCTTTATCTCCATGTAGCATCAATATAGGTCTATTCTTCAATATTTCTAAATTATTCATTGGATCTAGTTTTCTTACCCTATACTCTATTTCTTTCAACCCTCTTGACATTGTAATACCAAGGGATTCTTTAAAAAGTCTATTAGAATTTTCCCAACCACAAGAACCATTGAATACTACTAATGCCTTTAGCTTTGGATTGTGAGTAAATATCCCTGCTGCTGTAAATCCACCCATAGAATTCCCCGCAACTCCTATCCTATTTGGATCTGTATTGTATTTTTTAACCAATTCTTCTATTATATTTTCTGACTCGTCTATATTGTTAAATATCGTATTCCAAAAGTATTTTTCCATATTCTCGATTCTTTGATAATCAATAGGATTTCTTTCTCCATGATTGATAGCATCAGGTATCACCACCTGATACCCCAAAGCAGATAATATAAAAGCTCTAAATCGCTGATTTTCTTTGCTTGAACTCCACCCATGATAAAAAATGACGGTAGGATATAGATTTCTGGTTTCTGCTGGTCTAAATATAATGGCTGGAATTTCACCTATATATATTTTTTCTTCAACTACATTACTAAACCTTAAACAATTTTTCATATTAAATCCTCCTGATTCTCAAATTATCCTATATATATAATGATATCATGAATTAATACCTTAATGAA
>JAAYRD010000085.1 GCA_012518955.1 Tissierellia bacterium
ACAGTGAAATTTGGTGGAATAGGTCGAAGTATATCTGAAATGGCTTTTGGAAATGGAATAGGATTTAAATTTGCATCGGATATAGAGGAAGATAAGCTATTTTTACCTAGGTATGGTTCTATAATAGTTGAAATGAAAGAGGAACCAAGTAGGTTATTAGAAGATATAGATTATAAGATGTTGGGAACAACTATAGATGAAGAGTATATAGAAGTATTAGGTGAAAAAATAGATTTGATGCAATTGATGGAAGATTGGGCTAAGCCACTAGAGGATGTATTCCCTACAGAAGAAGGAGAACATGTGTCTAGGGATATGGAGTATACCAAAGGCATAAAAAAATCTTCTAATGTAAAGACATCTAAACCAAAGGTTTTCATCCCTATCTTTACAGGTACACATGGTGAATATGATATGGCAAAATCCTTTGAGAAAGCCGGAGGCATGGTAGATTCCTTTGTATTTAGGACATTTACAAAAGAGGATATAGAAAGCTCATATAAAGAAATGGCAAAGAGGATTAGAGAATGTCAGATATTAGCTATACCTAATGGGGCCGTATTGGGAGATGAACCAGATGGTGGAGGAAAGCTAATAGCAAATATACTGAAAAACCCCTATGTAAAGGAAGCAGTAATGGATCTATTAAACAATAGGGATGGATTGATTCTAGGAATAGGTAATGGATTCCAAGGACTTATGAAATCTGGTCTTATACCTTATGGAGAAATTGTAGACTTAGATGAGGACTCTCCAAATATAACCTTCAATAAATGTGGACATCATGTATCTACTATGGTGAAAACAAGGGTGATATCTAATCTTTCACCATGGCTAAGCAATAGGGAAGTAGGAGATATTCAAATACTACCTTTATCAACTAAAGAAGGCAGAATAGTTGGCAATAAAGAAATAATAGAAAAGCTTATAGAGAAGGGGCAGATTGCAAATCAGTACTTAGACTTTGATCCAACAGGTTCTGTAGGAGGAATAGAAAGCATCACGAGTCCAGATGGAAGGGTCCTAGGTAGAATTGCCAGCTCTGATAGGATAGATAGTGGATTGTATAAGAATGTAGAAAAAAGCGAATATGAGGAACTATTTAAAGCGGGAATCGACTACTTTAGTTAAATTCGGACAAGGGGACGGTTAACTTGTCCGGGAACCTAGATTTTAGGATATCCTGAGCAAAGCGAAGAGTCTTAAACCAAAGATTCTTCGCTACGCCAGAATGGCAGACTCTGTAAACTTAAAAGAAAGGTGGCGTTATTTATGAAGGTTAGCGTTGTTATGGGAAGTATTTCCGATAGAGAAGTGGTAGAAAAAGCAGTGGAGATTTTAGAGGGATTTGGTGTAGAGGTGGATTTTAGGGTTATATCTGCTCACCGAACTCCTTTTGAAGCTATTGAATTTGCAAAAACAGCTGAAAGTAATGGAATAGAGCTTATTATTGCAGCGGCTGGAAAAGCTGCTCATCTGGCTGGAGTCATAGCTGGGGTTACTCCTCTTCCGGTAATTGGGTTACCTATAAAATCCTCTACTATGGATGGATTGGATTCCTTATTATCTGTGGTACAAATGCCAAAAGGAGTGCCAGTTGCTACTGTAGCTATTAATGGAGGAGAGAATGCAGGACTTTTAGCAGTACAAATTCTATCCATCAAATATCCGGAATTAAGAGAAAAGTATAAAGAGTATAAAATTCAGCTAAAAAGGGAAGTTGAAGAAATGAATAAGGAATTAAAAAGATAAAGCTGAGAGGGTGAAATGAATTGAGTGGAATTATTGGCATATATAGTAAGGATCAACGACATATATCGAAGATTATTTACTATGGCCTATATGCACTACAACATAGAGGACAGGAAAGCTCAGGAATAGCCATAAATAATAATGGATATATAGATTATCATAAGGATCTAGGGTTAGCCCATGAAGTTTTTAATAATCAAGTATTGGATAGATTAAGGGGAAATATAGGTATAGGTCACGTAAGGTATAGCGATACAGAGGAGATTACTACAATAAATGCAGAGCCTTTGGTCGTAGGATATAAACAAGGGGCTTTAGCTTTAGCCTATGATGGTAGTTTAATTAATTTTCTAGAGATAAAGGAAAGTATGCAGGACAAAGGGGTTATATTTCAAACTTCCATTGATACAGAAGTGATAGCCAATTTAATTGCAAAATATCACAGAGATGATATAGAACAAGCTATAATAAAAGCAGTAAGAGATGTTAGAGGCTCCTATGCACTGGTTATTATGACCAATGATAGGCTTATAGGAGTAAGGGATCCCTATGGATTAAAACCTTTATGTATTGGCAAGCTAGGCAATGATTATATACTATCTTCTGAAACCTGTGCTTTTGATACCATAGGTGCAGAGTTTGTAAGGGATGTGGAACCTGGAGAGATGGTAGTAATAATAGATGGGGAAATAAAATCTGTTAGGACAAAAGAAGCACAGGAAAAAAACATCTGTATATTTGAAATAATTTATTTTGCTAGACCAGATAGTAAACTAGATGGGAAAAGCATCTACTTGTTAAGACGGGAAGCCGGAAGAAATCTTGCAAAAGAATGTCCAGTAGATGGGGACATTGTAATCTCTGCCCCTGATTCCGGGACAGTAGCTGCTATTGGATATGCTGAGGAATCTGGTATTCCTTATGATGAAGGGTTGATAAAGAATAGATATGTAGGCAGAACTTTTGTTCAACCTACCCAAGAGTTAAGGGAACAAGGGGTAAGGATAAAGCTAAATGTTTTGAAGGAGAATGTAGAAGGAAAAAGGGTAATAATAGTAGATGATTCCATAGTTCGTGGTACCACCATGGGAAGAATAGTAGATATGCTTAAAAATGCAGGAGCTAAAGAGGTCCATGTGCGAATTTCTGCTCCACCTGTAAAATATCCTTGTCATCTAGGTATGCATACACCTAGGAGGGAAAACTTAATAGCTGCTCAAAAAAGCGTGGAGGAGATAAAGGAGTTTATAGGTGCAGATTCCTTATGCTACCTATCCTTAGAAGGACTTTTAGATGCGGCAGGTGGAGAGGAGATATACTGTACCGGTTGCTTTAGTGGTCAATACCCTATAGAAAAGGAGAATAAATAGAGAGGAGAAGTACTATGAGCATAACCTATAAAGATGCAGGCGTAGATAAAGAAGCAGGATATAAACAGGTGCAATTGATAAAAAACATGATAAAGAAAACCCATACCGATGGAGTAATATCCGATATTGGAGGTTTTTCTGGATTATTCCAATTAGATTCTAAAAAGTATAAGGAACCAGTATTGGTATCAGGTACCGATGGAGTGGGTACGAAGCTAAAAATAGCCTTCATGATGGATGAACATCACACCATAGGGGAAGATTGTGTAGCCATGTGCGTTAACGATATATTATGCCAAGGAGCAAAACCTCTGTTTTTCTTAGACTATGTAGCTACAGGGAAACTGGTTCCAGAGAAGATGGCTAAGGTAGTGGAGGGCATTGCCAATGGGTGCATAAAAGGGAGTTGTGCATTAATAGGTGGAGAGACGGCAGAGATGCCTGGATTTTACAATGAAGATGAATATGATTTAGCAGGTTTTTGTGTAGGTGTAGTAGATAAGGATAGAATAATTGACGGAACCAAGGTAGAAGAAGGGGACACCCTTATAGGTTTAACTTCTAGTGGTATTCATAGCAATGGATATTCCCTTGTAAGAAAGATAGTATTTGAAAAGGAGAAAATGGCGGTTGATAAATTTATTCCAGAATTAGATTGTACCATAGGAGAAGAATTATTAAAGCCCACTAGAATATATACTAAGACAGTTCTACCTTTAATAGAGGAATTCAATATAAAAGGTATAGTTCATATAACTGGTGGTGGATTTTATGAAAACATACCAAGAATAGTTCCAGATGGACTAATGGCAACGATAGATACGAAAAGGATAGATACACCAAAGATATTTGATCTATTGCAAGAATGGGGAAATATTAGTACGAAAGAAATGTACTCTACATTTAACATGGGTATAGGAATGGTTTTAATAGTTGGAAAAGATGAAAAGGAAGAAATAATATCTCAATTGAAAGAGCAAGGGGAAAAACTTGTAATATTAGGAGAAATTAAAAAAGGTGAGGAGAAGGTTGTACTATGTCATCAGTAAATATTGGAGTATTAATATCTGGTGGTGGCACCAATCTTCAGTCCATTATAGATAGTATAAATGATGGATATATAGATGGAGAAATAAAGATAGTCATATCCAATAGAGAGGATGCCTATGGACTTATAAGAGCTGAAAGGGCAGGAATAGAAGCATTATATGTAGATAGATACAAATATAATACGGAAAAGGAATACAATGAAAGGATTATACAAGAATTAAAAAAACGAGACATAGAGTTAGTAGTATTAGCTGGATATTTAAAGGTTCTATCCAAAGAATTTGTAGATGAATATGAGGGACGAATAATCAATATACACCCTTCCCTAATACCTAGCTTCTGTGGAGAAGGTTGTTATGGAGAAAAGGTGCATTCAATGGTATTAGACTATGGAGTGAAGGTCACAGGAGTTACAGTTCATTTTGTAGATGAAGGAACGGATACAGGACCTATTATTCTTCAAAAAACTGTAGACGTAAAAGATAATGATACAGTGGACAGCCTTAAGGAAAGGGTTTTGAAAGTAGAACATGAAGCATTACCGGAAGCCGTAAGGCTTTTTTGCCAAGATAGATTAACCATTAAAGGACGAAAGGTAATTATTGATTAGGGGTGATATGATGAAAACAGCATTGATAAGTGTTTATAATAAGGAAGGTATTGTGGATTTTTCTTCGGAATTGGATAAATTAGGATGGAGAATAATATCCACTGGCGGAACGAGCAAGATATTGAAGGAAGCAGGAATAGACGTAGTCGATGTATCCCAAATCACTAAATTTCCAGAGATTTTAGATGGAAGGGTGAAAACCCTTCATCCAAATATTCATGGGGGACTATTATATAGAAGAGATGACAAGGACCATGTAAAGACTTTAGAGAAGTTGGGCATAGGTTCTATAGATATGGTAGTGAATAATCTATATCCCTTTGAAGAAACTCTTAAAAAAGAAGGGGTAACACAGGAAGAGATAATAGAGAATATTGATATAGGTGGTCCCTCAATGATTAGGGCGGCAGCTAAAAATTATAGGGATGTAATTGTAGTAGTGGATCCTGTAGACTATGAAAACATATTAGAAGAACTAAAAAACAAAGGTGATACGTCAATAGAATTGAGACAATCTTTGGCAAGGAAGGTTTTTCAATATACGGCTTACTATGATTCATTAATATCCAATTATTTTAATCGATTGGAATCCATAGATTTCCCTGAAGTGATTACATTTTCCTTTAAAGATAGACAAGGCTTAAGATATGGTGAAAATCCTCACCAGAAAGCTGCTGTTTATAAAGAGATGGTGAATTTAGATGGAACTATTTTAGGAGCTAAAAAGCTCCATGGAAAGGATTTATCTTTCAACAATATAAATGATGGAAATGGAACCCTGGAGATTTTAAAAGAGTTTGAAGAACCTACAGTGGTAGCGGTGAAGCATGCCAATCCTTGTGGAATAGGTAGTGGGGAAAACCTATTAGAAGCTTATAATAAAGCTTATGAATCAGATAAAATTTCTATATTTGGTGGTATAATTGGTGTTAATAGAGAAGTAGATGCAGAAGTGGCAAAAAAGATAAATGAAATATTTATAGAAATAATAATGGCACCTTCCTATACCGAGGAAGCATTAGAAATCCTTACCTCTAAGAAGAATATTAGAATATTGGAAATACCCAACATAATGAAAAACGATTATTCTTCCTATGATGTAAAAAAGGTTCTCGGTGGCATATTAATACAGGATAGGGATACACAGCTATTGAAGGAAGAATTAAAGGTGGTTACTAATAGGAAACCTACAGATAAAGAAATGGAGGATTTGCTATTTGGATGGAAGGCGGTAAAAGGAGTTAAATCCAATAGTGTATTGTTGGCTAAGGATAAAGGAACTATAGGAATAGGTATGGGGGAGGTAAACAGAGTATGGGCTGTAGAAGCTGCCATTGAAAGAGGTGGCGAAAAGACCAAGGGCTCGGTATTAGCCTCTGATGGATTTTTTCCATTTAAAGATTCAGTGGAGGCATTGGCAAAGGCAGGGGTTACGGCTATTATACAACCTGGAGGCTCCTTAAGAGATGAGGAATCCATTGAAGAAGCTAATAAACATGATATAGCTATGATATTTACTGGAATTAGGCATTTCAAACATTAAGCTTGGAGAAAGAAGGGATATAATGAAGGTTTTGGTTATAGGTAGTGGCGGTAGAGAACATGCTCTATGCTGGAAGATAGCGAAAAGTATAAGGGTGTCCCAGGTTTTTTGTGCTCCGGGAAATGGAGGCACCGAAGAAATAGCTAAAAATGTAGATATAAATCCCAATGAAATAGATAAACTACTGGATTTTGCTTTAAAAGAATCTATAGATTTGACCGTAGTGGGTCCCGAAGATCCCCTGGCAAAAGGTATAGTGGATAAATTTAAAGACAAAGGACTTCGAATATTCGGGGTAAATAAAAAGTCTGCCCAATTAGAGGGTAGCAAAATTTACTCTAAGGAGTTTATGGAAAAGTATGAAAT
>JAAYRD010000086.1 GCA_012518955.1 Tissierellia bacterium
CTATTCATTAAAATTAAAAGAAGATATCCAAATTCAATTAGGAGATATGGTAAAGATAGATAAGGAAAATATAATATATATGAAGGTGGAAGAAAAAAAGAAAGAACAAAATTCTCTGGATAAAGAGGATTTAATAAAACGTTTAGACCTACAAGATAATGAAGAAACCAGATCGGTAATAGAACATTTATTAAGCCACCAAATCCCCATAACGAAGGAAAATTTAGAATCCTTTTTTATGTCAAAAAAGTACTTAGAAGAAATAATTCATAACATAGATTTTGATTCCTGTGTCAAGTTATTGGATATGAATATAGATCTAGAAGAAGATTCTTTACAGAAGATTGCAAAGGCATTGGCTCAGATAAAAGAAAGTGATGAAAAAATATCATTAAAGGAATTACTAAATTTAGATAGAAAACTAAGCTATAAGGAAGCAGAAGAAATTGCAAAGGATATATACGGCAGGACTATGGGAAGAGATATCTATGACAGTATAATGGCATTACATAAAGAAAAACTACCGATAACTAAGGAAAATATTGAAAGAATAATGGAAGTCATGGATAAGCTTCATCATTTAAAAGAATATGAAGGAGAAACATTAATAAAAGCTTTTAAAGAGGAACTACCTATAAATATTGAAACCCTATACAAATATAAACACTCTTATAACCATGACAATTTAAATGAAAATATTACCTCTCCTTTATATGAAAGATTTACCATAGAAAAAGAACAATCCATTGAAGAACTATTGAGTTTATTGAAAGATATCAACATGGCTCAGAACGAAGAAAATATAAAGCTGCTAAGGGAATTTATTATTAGTGGTGTAGAAGTAACGAAGGAAAATTTTGAGCAAATATTGAATATGAAATCTTACCTAAAAGAATTAACAAATCTTTTAGATGAGGAAGTCACAGCAAAATTGATGGATGAAGGAATAGATCCACTTAAGGAAGATATAAGGGATTTGGTAGATAGAATTAAGGATCAGGTATATGTGAAAGAGAGCAAAACTTTACATGGAATTATGGAAGGATTAGAGGAAATAGAAGGACTAATCACCATTACTGACAGGGAACTATTGTCATTAATTAAGAATGAGAAGGATTTTAAAATAGAAAATTTGAAGGAGATAATAAATACAAATGTCCAACCCAGTGAAGATGTGGATGGAAAAATCATTGAAAAGACAATAACTATCTCCAATATATTTAAGACCTTAGAAGAGTTAAATTCAGGTACAATAGCTTTTGCTGTAAAGAGATATACCAATATAACCCTAAATAATTTATATAACTCTCAAATAGAGTTAACTACTAATAGAGTTGGGATTATCGAACATGTAAGTAAAGTGGAAGAAAACTTAATAAGACAAGAGTACTTGAATGCTAAGGCCAATATTAAATTAAGCCTAATAGAGGAAAGTGTTAAAGATGATATAGAACTAGAGAACTTACCTTTAGAAGAATTGAATCAATATATATACAAAAAGACCAATAGATATAAAGAGGTGGGGGATCTTGTAGATAGGATAAGATACCTTAAAGGGAAAGAGGAATTTCTCATACCTAGGATAATGAAAGGCGATATCCATATGTCTATAGGTCAATTAGATAATATAAACTCTATATTCAACTATGGGAATGGTATAGGAAACATATTTGATCAGATGCTAAATGGACAAAATACCAACAATTATGATGGCATAAAAGAGGAAATTCAAATATTGGAAACTAAAATAAAGGATTTTTCAACCTCCCTTAAAAGAGGGAAAGAGGATGTAAAAGAGACATATAAAGAGATGCTGGATAGCTTTAAAGACTTAAATCATTCCTTTAACTCAGATAAAGGAAATAAAGACGAAAATATTGGTAAGGTTGAAGAATATTTGAAGTTACAGAATCAACTTTCTAAGGAGGACTTGATACTTCAAGTGCCCGTATCAACGGAGAAGGGATATAAGAATGTCAATTTAATAGTTCCCAATATTAGAAAAGGAATTGATAAAGATAATATGATGTTTTATTTTAACTTAGATACGGAGCATTTAGGTCAAGTAAAGTTTAATCTAGAAGTAAAGAATGACAAAATTAGTATATATATTGAAACAGGAAAGGATGAAGTAATTTTAAATAACAAGCATCTATTAGAAGAAGGATTGAGCAGGATTGGATATGCTTTAGAAAAAATAGAAACAGAGAATATAAACTAGGTGAGAATATGAAGATACGTTTGGTTTCAAAACAAGATATAAAGAATGCTTATGAAAAGAAGCAGATAGATAGCAAGATTGATTTAAATAAAAGTTTAGATATGGAAAAACTTGAAAAGGTGCCTAATGAATTATTTCAGATTTTAGGTGAAACCTTATCATTTATAGAAAACATAAACAATATGGAGGGAAATAAAAATGAGGATAAATAATAATATACCGGCGTTAAATACTCATAGAATGCTTGGAATGACCAATGTAGGTCTAGAGAAAACTTTAGAAAAACTATCATCTGGAAAGAGGATTAATAAGGCTGCCGATGATGCAGCAGGATTAGCCATATCTCAAAAGATGGAAGCTCAAATTAGAGGGCTGAGACAAGCCTC
>JAAYRD010000087.1 GCA_012518955.1 Tissierellia bacterium
AAGATGTGGAGGATTCTGGATTAAGCTTGGAGGATCAATATAAGATATTCGGAGAAAATGCCCAAAGGCTATTAGGAGACAATATATTATCTAAAGCTAATGCATAATAGGAAGAGGTAAATTTATTTCTTATCTACAAAAAACAACAAATATTTCCTTGGAAATAAATCTTAGTATATGGGGAAATATTTGTTGTTTTCTATTTAGTAGTGGCCTTTTTTTTCAGAAACCTATCATGCAAATATAATCCTGCTAAAAATCCAAAGATATGAGCCCACCATGCTACTCCACCTATAGTGCCACAAATACCTGACATGATACCAGAGCGGAGTTGACTAATAAACCATATGAACAGGAAGATTGGAGCTGGTACCCTTATAAAAAAGGGAACAAATGGAATGAAAGGAATCAAAGTTACTATTTTGGAATGGGGAAACATTATGAAATAGGCACCCATAACTCCTGCAATAGCTCCAGAGGCTCCTACTGTTGGTATATCAGACATAGGGTTGAAAAGAAAATGGGCAAATCCAGCAACTAAACCTGTAAGTATATAAAAAACAACGAAACGGAAAGCCCCCATAGACTCTTCTACATTATCCCCGAATAACCATAGGACCCACATATTACTTATAATATGAACTAGATCCCCATGCATGAACATACTGGTGAATAAAGGGATATAGGATTCAAAATGTATTAGTCCCTGTGCAAATTGAGACGGTATAAGAGCATATCTATATATCATATTCAAGTTATCATCATAGGGTAATATCAGTTGTTTTATAAATATTATGATATTTATGGCTATAATAGACAAGGTAGCCACTGGAAGCTTTTGTCTTGAAGCAGTATCTCTAAGTGGAATCATATTATTTTCCCTACCTTCTTAATTTGATATTGATACTCAAGATTATAATACCATTATCCTATTAAATAGCAAGGATGATAATGGACAATTGGATGGATATAGGAGAGTTAAAATTTATCCAGCAAAACCATATTTCAGATTTTATTTTACAAAAAGAAGGATTATCTCCATATATGTCGAAATTATTATATATATGCTATAATTTATATGGAAACTTTTGAACGAGCTGGAAGTTATGTAGATAATTAAGTTTATAGGTTCAAAATTATAGATAAGTTATTAGAAATTAGGAGGATAAATATGGAATTTAATACTAGAAAAAATACAAAGCTTATTATCGTTGCAATTGTTATTGGAATTATTATACTACCTATTTTTAATTATTCTATATCTAATCGGGGAGTTTCTAACCATGTTGATATTGTTGAAGGCAAGGATTTAGATGAAAAGGAAGAACTGAACAAACTAGAAGAAACAAAAACAGCTATGGAAAAGGTAAAAGAAACTTTCGTATTTGCAAAAATCATAGGGGATAGCCCTTGTTATAACAATTACTCTAATAATAAAGAGCAGATTGGAAGTTTTAAGAAAGATGAAATCGTTGAAGTAATAAGGGATAGGAGTTATGAATGGTATCTCGTTAAATCTAGAGACGGAAGAGAGGGATGGGTTTGCAGTACGAATCTTGTAATATCAGATGATCCTGAGACCAACCAAGAGCAGATGACCAAAGAGGAGATTGAAGAATTTATAAATTATAGAGGTTTTAAAAGCGATACGGATTATTTAATATGGGTGGACATAGACAGGCAATTGACTCATGTCCTATTAAAAGAGGAAGACAATTGGAAACTTCATCGTACTATGTTGTCATCAACAGGAAAGAATAGCTCTCCTACTATTAAAGGACTATATAAGATACAAGATAGAGGAACATGGTTCTATACGGAAAGGTTAAGGAGTGGAGCTAAAAACTGGGTAAGATTTAATGGGCCCTATCTTTTTCATTCTCTAGCAATGGACAAGCAGGGAAATGTAGTAGATTATACATTAGGTAAGAGGGCATCTGATGGATGTGTTAGACTATCCTTAGAAGATAGCGAATGGTTTTATAATAATATAGAAGAAAACTCCACTGTTTTTATTAATTAGATAATACTAATTTATTAAGGATAGACTTTGTTGAAGTATTGGTATAAACTAATGTATATTATATCTATATGATAAGACGCATATGTCTTATGGCCTTTGCTGCCCTGTATAGTATTTAAATATAAGAGTTAGCCATTATACATGGCAAGGGAGTGTGATATGACATTATGAAAAAGAAAGACAAAGGCTATTTTAGCATTAGAGATATATCTAAAATAGCAGGGGTTTCTACTGCAACTGTATCTAGGGTAATCAATACTCCTGAGATGACGTCGGAGGCTACTAGGAAAAAGGTAATGAAGGTTATCGAGGAGTATAATTATGTCCCAAATCAGATGGCTAAAAACCTTTTTGCTATGACTTCCAATTCCATAGCCATATTTATTTATGATATGGAAAACCCATTTTTCATAGCACTAATAAAAGAGCTGAACAATATTGCTTTTAAAAATAAATACAATCTTTTAATCTGTGATACTGAGAATAACGCAACTAAGGAGAGGGAATATTATAGATATTGTCAAAGTATCCGAACCAAGGGCATTATAATGACTGAAGGAATTAGGTATGACGATTTTTTACTTGATGATGGGCCACCCATTACAGTATTTTTAGACAGAACTGGGGATAATATTCATCCTAGTGTTACTTCAGACAATTATAAAGGGGTTAAACTATTGATGGACTATCTATATGCTCTTAATCACAGAAAAATTGGATTTGCAGGATCTATGGATCAGTTTCAATCTGCAATAATACGGAAGAAGAGCTATATAGATGCATTGAAATATTATGATTTAGAAGTTAAAGATGAGTATATATTTTCAGGTGGTTTCAATTATAAAACGGGGGTAAGAGCCTTTGATTATTACTCATCCTTAGATGATAAACCTACTGCTATTGTGTGTGCCAATGATCAAATAGCTAAAGGTCTTATAATGAAAGCAAATAAATCCAATATCTCCGTACCCAATGACTTTTCTGTAGTCGGTTTTGACGGGGTTGATCCTGCATATTTTTATCCCAAGATTACTACAGTAAAACAGAATATAAAAAAAATAGCAAAGAAGTTATTCGATGCAGCCACTGGTAAAACTCATTTTACCGGAGAAGAGATAGTAGATATATCACTTTTAATTGGTGAATCCTGTAGAAGGATAGATTTGGTTTAAGAAATGCAGTAATTTTAGTGATTGACAATAGGGTAGCAAAGTTGTATAATTATAAATGTAACTAGTTACAATTTAAGCTGTAACTAGTTACATCACTATAATAAACTTATCTAAATAATACAAGAAACAAAATGCTAGTTCTACATCTTACATAGTGAAAATATCCAATATTTGTCCAAGCTTTGATCCAGGGAGTGTTAAGTATTTCAGTTTAAATATATTAAATAAGGAGTTGTTAATATGAATGAAAGGATAATGGGTTTAAGAAAAAATTTATTTGATATTAAACCCAGAATATGTGCAGAAAGATGCACAATATTTACTGAATCCATGAAAGAATCTGAAGGCTTACCTATTGCCATTAGACGAGCAAATGCTTTTTATGAAGTACTGGATAAGATGACAATCAATGTATCTAAGGATGAACTAATAGTGGGGAATCAAGCTAGATGGCCTAAGGCTTCTCCTATCTATCCTGAGTATTCATATGAATGGTTGATAGAGGAGTTCGATGGCAATCCATATTACTTTGATGAAAGACCTGGAGATAAGTTTTATTATGATGAAGAAACTAAAGAAAGCATACTATCTAGCATAGAGTATTGGAAGAACAAATCCTTATATGAAAACTTGAGGAAAACCTTGCCTGAAGAGATTAATGCTGCCTGGGATGCAGGAGTTATAGATGATACCTGGGTTTCAGCATGTGGACTAGGGAATATTATAGTTGATTATGATTTAGTCTTGAAAAAGGGCTTAAGGGATGTAATAGCTAGAGCTGAAAAAAGAATGTCTGAACTGGACCTTAAGGAACCAGGGAATGTAAGGAAAAAGTGGTTTTTAGAAGCTGCAATAAAAGGAAATAAGGCCGTAGTTAATTTTTCCAATAGGATAGCAGAAGAATGTGAAAATCAAGCTAAAGATATGGAAGATGAGAAAAGAAAAAAAGAATTGTTAAAGTTAGCAGATATATGTAGAAATGTTCCATTGAATCCTGCTAGAAATTTTCATGAGGCAGTACAATGTGTATATATGCTATTACTTACAGTCCATCTAGAATCCAATGGACATGCTATATCTCTAGGAAGATTTGATCAATATCTATATCCATTTTATAAAAAGGATATAGAGGAGAATAGAATAACAAGGGAAGAAGCTTTAGAATTGGTAGAGGCTTTCTTCATTAAATGTAATGAGATTAATAAACTTCGTTCTTGGGGAGATTCTGAATTCTTTATAGGGTATCAAATGTTCATCAATTTAACAGTAGGTGGACAAACCCAAAATGGAGAGGATGCAATCAATGAGGTATCTCATCTATGTATTGAGGCTTGTGAGAATTTAAGGTTATTTACTCCTTCGGTTTCAGTAAAGTGGTTTGAAAAAACCGATGATAAATTTATGTTGAAAGCCCTAGAAGCGGTTACAAAGCATCAAGGTGGTCAACCAGCTTTCTATAATGATAAGGCTTTTATAAGAACTCTGGATAATATGGGAATTCCAAAGGAAGATCAAATTGAATGGGCTCCTGATGGTTGTATTGAAGCGTCAATTCCAGGCAAATGGGACTTTGCAGCTAAAGGACCTTGGTTAAATGTAGAAAAGGTGCTTGAAATAACCCTTAATAATGGAGTAGATCCAAATACAGGCAGATTATTCAAAAAGACAAATAGAAATATTGCAGATTGCGAAAGTATAGACCAGATATTTGAAGAATATAAAGAGATGTTAAAATATTTCATGGATCTGCAAGTAATTACAGAACATATTAATGATGAACTACATGTATTAAATGATATAAATGCCTATAGATCCTCTTTAGTAGAAGATTGTATAGGTAGAGGATTAGATCTTGTAGAGGGAGGTGCTCTGTACTCTGCGGATGGAGGTCCAACAGCAGGTACCATAAGCTCAGGAGATGCCTTTGCGGCTATGGAGGATATAGTATTCGATAAAAAACTGATAAATTTAGATCAATTACTACATGCTCTGGAAACTAATTTTGAAGATTTGACTACAACTCCAACTGGTGAAGAGATAAGAGCTATTTTACTTAACAAAGCTCCTAAATTTGGTAATGATGATGACAAAGCTGATTCTTGGGTGGTTAAGATACAGGATTTTATAGGCTCTAGATATAGATATGAATATAAGAGCTCCAAATATGGCAAAGGTCCTATACCTTGCTGTTATTCATATAGTCAAAGTCCAGTTACGGGAAATATAGCCTTTGGAAAAATGATAGGGGCAACTCCCGATGGAAGGAAGAATGGGGATCCTGTAAATAATGGTATTTCTCCAGCTAATGGTTCCGAGAAAAATGGAGCAACAGCTGCTTGTAATTCTGTAGGCAAACTTCCTAGCATATGGTTCCAAAAAGGTGCAATATTCAATATGCGTCTTGCTGAATCCATGCTTGAGACAGAGGCTCAAAGAAAAAGAGTTATAGATTTAATTAAGGTATTGTTTGAAAATTATGGACAACATATACAATTCAATGTAGTAGATGGAAAGACTTACAAAGATGCCATGAAGAACCCAGAAAAATACAATGATTTAATGGTTAGGGTATCTGGTTATAGTGCTTTATTTACTGCACTATCCCCTGAAGTCCAAATGGACGTTATAAATAGAGCAGAATTAGAATTATAAGGGATTGGATTGAGAAGGTAGATTGAAAGTTAATTAGGATAAGTTTGCTTATCCTAATTAACTTAGCATTAGAAGGAGTTGCTAGGTATGAAGAAAGGAAGAATATTCAATATTGAAAGGTTTGCTACAGAAGATGGACCAGGTATTAGAACTGTAGTATTTCTAAAGGGTTGTGGATTGAGATGTAAATGGTGTGCCAATCCAGAGTCTCAAAGCTTTGAAAAGGAAGTATTGTTTAATTCTAGGAGATGTATTGGCTGCGAAAGATGTATCAAAGTTTGTGGTGAGAATGCCATTAGATATATTGAAGAATATGGATATATAACCAATCCAGACCTATGTATTCACTGTGAAAAATGTATTGATAATTGCTATACCAATGCTAGAACCATGATGGGAAAGGAGTACACCACAGAGGAATTAATAGAAGAGTTGCTTAGGGATAAGGAATACTATCATATGTCTGGTGGAGGCATAACTTTTAGTGGTGGAGAGCCTTTATTCTATAGTTCATTTATAAGGGAATGTGCTGAAATCTTAAAGGAACATAATATTACAACTTTAATAGAAACCTGCGGACATATAGATATAGATAATATAAAAGAGGTCCAGGAATACTCAGATTATATATTCTATGATATTAAACATATGGATAGCAAGATACATAAGAAGCTTACAGGTAGGGGAAATGAATTGATACTTAGCAATTTAACTTGGCTATCTCAAAATTATAAGGGAAATCTATCCGTTAGATATCCATATATTCCAGGTTGTAATGATGATATTGAGTCTATTGATGATTTTTTAAATTTTGTAGAAGGTTTAGAAAATATACAAGAAGTTGTATTTTTACCATATCATAGATTAGGATTACCAAAGTATTCGGGCTTAGGTCGTAAATATGAAATGGGAGATATGGAATCTTTAAAGAAGAAACAATTAGAACATCTAAAAGTTTTATTTGATGATTACAATATAAATATAAAAATACAATAATGAGGCAAGGGGAATCGATATGAATAAGGTTAAAAATATTATTGCATTAGATTGTGGGAATTCCTCCTATAGGGTTGTGCTGGGAAAATATGATGGAAAGAAAATAAATACCCAGGTTATTGCTCAAGAACCTAATTATATGGTGGAGGTATTAGGTTATTACTACTGGGATTTTTTAAGGATATTTGATTTCTTTAAAAGGAGTTTAAAAGATGTTTTAAAAACAGTAGATAGGATTGACTCTATTGGAATTTGCACCTGGGGCGTTGATTTTGCGTTATTTGACAAGGATGGGAATATGTTAAATAATCCATTAAGTTACAGGAACACAATTGGAGAAAAGTACCTAAATGATCTATCCCAGTCTGAAAAAGAACAGCTTTTTTATGAAACTGGCATATTATGTGACAAGATCAACTCCTTATACATGCTAAATGGAATAAAAGAAGAAAGGCCTAGTTTGTTTGAAGCAGCAGACAAGTTATTGATGATTCCGGACATTCTAAACTATATGCTAACTGGAGTTATGATAAATGAGCCTAGTGAACTAAGTACAACTCAACTTTTTAGTGCAAGCACCAAGAATATAAGCTCTAAGGTGTGTAATAATTTTAATATACCAGAAACATTATTTAGTGAAATTGGAACACATGGTAAAAAAATTGGCAATTTAATTCCTTCTATAAAAGAGGAGCTAGGTATTGATTATGATATTCCAGTGGTTTGTGTGCCTTCTCATGACACAGCCTCAGCAGTAGCAGCGATACCTGCCATTGAAGATGAATTTGCATTTATTAGTTCAGGAACTTGGTCTTTAATAGGAACCGAATTGGATCAACCAGTTATAACAAGGGAAGTCCTAGAAAGTAATTTAACAAATGAGGTAGGAGCCTTTAATAAGATTACTTTATTGAAAAATAGTACAGGCATGTTCATCATGGAAAGAATTAAGAAGGAATATGATGAAGCTACTGGAAAAGATAATAGTTGGAATGAAATAAACAATATAGCCAATATGCATAAAGGAGAAATCCCCTTATTTAATGTAAATGATCCTAGGTTTTTTAATCCAAACCATATGGGACAAGAGATACATAATTATCTAGTTAAAACAGGTCAAGAAAAAGGCGAACTTAATTGGAGTACGGTCATAAGAGCAGTTCAAGAGTCCATGGCTTGTTGTTATGCTCACACCATTAGGGATATAGAAAAAGTAATTGATAAAAAGTTTGACAATATTTACATTGTTGGAGGAGGCTCCAAAAACGTTATAATAAATGAGTTAACTGCTAAAAGGACAGGAAAAGCTATTGTTACAGGTGGTATGGAGAGTACATCTCTTGGAAATATTGCAGTTCAGCTCAAATATTTTGAAGAGGATATGACTTTAAAAGATATAAGGAAAGTAATTAGGGAATCTATCGACTCCAAGGTATACCAAATGGAATTTGAAGATGATGGGATTGTTGATAGGTATGTAAGCTTAATATAAAGGTGAGGTGACCCATATGAATGAATACATACTTGAGATGAGTGATATTTCCAAAAGTTTCTCAGGTGTACAAGTACTTCATGATGTGGAACTAAAGGTAAAACCTGGAGAGGTTCATGTTTTACTAGGAGAGAATGGAGCAGGAAAATCAACTCTTATGAAGATACTGTCGGCGGCATATAAGCAGGAGGGAGGCAGTATTAGAGTAGATGGAGAACTTGTAGAATTCTCCTCTCCTAAAGAAGCAATTGATAATGGGATTAGTGTTATCTACCAGGAGTTTAGTTTAATTCCCCATATGAGTATTTATGAAAACATATACTTGGGAAAAGAATATTTAAAAAATGGATTAATAGATAGGAAAACCGCCATGAAAGAAGCCAAGAAATACATGGATTTAATTGGTCTTGATATGAGTCCTAAGACTTTAATATCTGACTTGAGTGTTGCTCAATGCCAGATGGTAGAGATAGCTAAAGCTATATCTGGAAATGTAAAAATACTTGTACTGGATGAGCCTACTGCAGCAATTACGGACAAGGAAACGGAGAAGCTATTCCAAATAATAAGGGATTTAAAGTCCAAAGGTGTAGGGATTATCTACATATCTCATAGGATGAATGAATTATTTGAAATCGGTGATAGATGTACTGTTATGAGAGATGGAGAATATGTTGACACAGTAAATCTGGATGAAACAGATTGTGATGAGTTAACGAGACTTATGGTAGGTAGAGATATTTCCCTATGTAGAGTGGAGAATAATTATATTGATGAAGAAAACACAGTATTAGAGGTGAAAAACCTATACTATAGAGATTTACTAAAGGATATAAATTTAGAGCTTAGAAAAGGTGAAATACTAGGCATTGCTGGGTTAGTAGGGGCAGGAAGAACAGAGTTAGCAAAATGTATTATGGGTGCATATAAAACCAATACAGGAACTATAACTTTAAAAGGAAAACCCTTGGAAAGAAATAGTATAATAGGGGCCATCAATAGTGGGATGGCTTATATAAGTGAAGACAGAAAGAATGAAGGGCTAGTGTGTATACATTCTATTACTGAGAATGTAGCATTGCCTAATCTCAAGAGGTTTGGCAAGTTTTTATTGAACAATAAGAAGATGGAGGATACTACCAAGGATTATATTAAGAAATTAAATATTAAAACCTCCTGTCATACTCAATTAGCAGAGAAACTATCTGGGGGAAATCAACAAAAGGTAGTTATATCCAAATGGTTATGTTCTGGTGCTGATGTTTATATATTTGATGAACCTACTAGGGGAATAGATGTAGGAGCTAGGTGTGAGATATATGATATAATGATGAATTTAATAAAGGATGGAGCTTCTATTATTATGATTTCTTCTGACTTAGAGGAAATATTACAACTATGTGATAATGTAGCTGTAATGAAAGAAGGAAGGATTTCTGCAATATTAAAAAATAACGATAAATTAACACAAGAAAATATTTTATCTTGTGCTTTGTAAGGAGGGTATAAAATGGATTTACATATAACTAAAAAACATGAGTCTAAAAATATGAATATACAATCTTTAGCCTTATATATTGGAGCTATAGCCATTTTAGCAATATTTACCATAGCCTGTCGTATAGCAGGAAAACAATTCTTAACAGTTACAAATATTCAAAATATAATTACACAGTCTTCAGTAATAGCGGTTATTGCCATTGGACAATCTGTAGTTATATTGACAGGAGGAATAGACCTATCTGTTGGTTCAGTAGTTGGATTCGTTGGAATATTAGGTGGCTTGCTTATCAAGTCTGGAATGCCTTTAGGATTGGTTTGCTTAATTATATTGATTAGTGGGATCATTATTGGAATCTGTAATGGAAGTTTAATCAGCTATGGAAAGGTTCCAGCATTTATAGTTACATTGGGATCTATGCAGATTATAAGAGGGTTAACTATGGTTTTGAATTCAGGGAGGCCTATATCTGGTTTTCCATCTTCATTGAGAGCTATTATGAATACTAGATTATTTGGAATGCCTATATCCATTTTATATGTATTCATCCTTTATGCAGTAATGATATTTATAATGAATAAGACTAGATTAGGAAGATGGATATATGCTGTAGGGGGAAATAGAGAAGCTGCTACATTAGCAGGGGTTAGAACAAATAAAATCGAATTATCTGCCTATGCTATAAGCTCTTTATTTGCATCTATTGCTGGTATTCTATTATTATCAAGATTGTCTTATGCAGACCCTAATGCAGGTTCGGGATATGAATTAGATGCAATTGCTGCAGCTGTAATAGGTGGCATTGCTATGTCTGGTGGTAAGGGTAATATTGGAAACACTTTGATAGGTGCTTTAATATTAGCAATGTTAAAGACAGGACTTCAGGTTTTAAATGTTCCGGTTTATTTTCAAACAATAATAATTGGCTTATCCATAATTATGGCTGTCTATTTCGATAAGGCGGATGAAAGAAAATCTGAATGATAAAATTATCCTTTATATTAGGATATTTTTATAAAAATAAAAAAGTGAATATGTTTAAAACATATTACAAAAGGAGGATTTTATGAAAAGGTTTCTGGTAATTTTATTAGCATTAGCAATGATATTTACGTTAGTAGGCTGTGGAGATGGAAACGCAAAGGATACTGCTAGTGATGGAGAAAAGAAACTCAAAATAGGCTTTATACCTCTGACATTGAATAATGAATTCTTCATAACTATGGTTAAAGCTGCAGAGGAAAAAGCAGAAGAACTAGGAGTACAATTAGATGTTCAAGCAACAGATCAACATGCTGATGCATCAGCTCAATTGGAAATAGTAGAGAATATGATTACATCAGGTGTAGATGGAATAATTATAGTACCAAGCTCTTCAGAAGGATTATTGTCCTCTTTACAAAGGTGTAAGGAAACAGGCATACCTGTTATTAACCTGGATACTAGAATAGAACAAAATGTATTAGATGAAGCGGGAATAGAAGTACCTTTCTATGGAACGGATAACTATGCTGGAGCGGAACTAGCAGGTAAAGCTGTAGTAGAACAATTTGCAAAGGGAATTGAAACCGCAATTTTAACTGGAATTAAAGGACAAGAGTCTGGTGAAGCAAGAAGGGATGGATTCCTTGATGCTGTTGAAGGTCATGTTAATATAGTAGCAGAACAATCAGCTAACTGGGAAGTAGACCAAGGATATGTAGCTACTCAAAATATAATAACTGCTAACCCAGATGTAAAACTGATTTTCTCCTGTAATGATGGGATGGCAATAGGTGCACTAAGAGCAGTTGAAGAGGCAAATAAGGATATTGCAATAATCGGATTTGATGCTATTAGTGAAGCATTAAACTTGGTTAAAGAAGAAAAGTTATATGGTACAGTAGCTCAATTCCCTGCAGAAATGGGTATTAAAAGTATAGAAAACATGGTAAAACTTTTAAATGATGAAGAAGCTGAGACCTATATAGATACGGGTACAAAGTTTATTACAAAGGATAATGTAGATGAACATATTGAGTATACTAAAAAATATCTAGATTAATAATTATTTAAAGACTGAAAGGATGGTAGTTATGGACTATAAGAAATTGATTATTGAATCAGGAAAAAAGATGTTGAATGCAGGTTTTACAATAGAAACCTGGGGTAATATTAGTGCTAGGGATCCTGAAACGGATTTAGTATATTTAACCCCAAGTGGAATGGATTATTTAGTATGTACTCCTGAAGACGTTGTAGTATGCAACTTAGATGGGGAAATAGTTGAGGGAACAAGGAAACCTACAATAGAGACGGAGTTACATTTAAATATCTATAGAAATAGGCCAGAAGTTAATGCTGTTGTCCATACACATCCTATACATTCTACAGTATTTTCATGTATGGGAGAAGACATTCCCCTATTACTTGACGAAGCTGCACAAACCTTAGGAAGTACTGTAAGAACTGCAAAGTATGCTTTGCCAGGAACCAAAGAACTTGCTGAAGAATGTATGATAGCATTGGGACAAGAGGCGAATGCTTGTTTACTGCAATCTCATGGAGCTGTTTGTGTAAGTGAGGATATGGAAGGGGCATTTAAAGTTGCTAAGGTTTTAGAGATAACTGCTGAAATCTATCAGTTGATTAGAGCAACTGGAGGAAAACCTATACCATTATCCGATAATGATATTGAAGCCATGAAGGAATTTGTAAAATTCAAATATGGACAAGGTAAATAATTAATTGTACTTATAAGAAAAATCTCCTTTTTTAGATTAGCTAAATGCTAAATCAAACTAAGAAAGGAGATTTTTTTATAAATCCATGGATATGGGGAGTATTTTTAATCCCCCATATCCTTCTTCATATAGGCATAGGTTCCGTTAATCTCTCC
>JAAYRD010000088.1 GCA_012518955.1 Tissierellia bacterium
TACTACTTTAGCTTTTGATACATCTCTGCCAGTAGTCGGTGGTTATATAGTCTCAATAGGTATATTGTTGTTTGCATATTCAACTCTATTAAGCTGGTCATACTATGGAGAGCGTTGTCTAGAATTCCTATTTGGACCCAAAGCTATTACACCATATAGATTGGTATTCATACCTTTCATCGTTATAGGTGCAGTAGGGGGACTTGAAGTTATTTGGGATATAGCAGATACGCTAAATGGATTGATGGCAATTCCAAACTTAATAGGTATTGTAGGATTGAGTGGAGTTGTAATTAAGCTTACTAAAGAATTCTTTAGCACAGAGTATGTTGCTGAAAAGGAATAATCGAAAAATGATATTATAATAAGATAATGTAGTATTAATAGACAAAGCCCATAAACCAATGGGCTTTGTCTATTTTTCAGTTTTAATTCGATAGTTTTCCATAACACCAGCAAATATTTCAGCAGCAGTAGGGGGAGTATAGGTAATTGCATTTGCACCTGCTTCTATAGTTTCAAGTATGCTTTTATCCGTAGGTCCACCTGTTGCAATAATAGGCAATTCTTTTCCGTATTCATCACGAATTTGTTTTACTATTTTAGAGGTTTTGGGGCCACCAGAAATATTTAAAATCCGAGCACCTGCATCTAGCTTTCCTTTATAATCATCACATTCTGATACAACTGTTGCAATTATCGGTATGTCTATTCTATTATACATTTTTCGAATTACTTGATTAGATGTAGGAGCGTTTACTACTGCACCATAAGCTCCCATTAATTCTGCCTGAAGGGCAATGTCTACAGCTCTTCTTCCTGTAGTAAGGCCACCTCCGACTCCTGCAAAAACCGGAACTGGTGCTACTTCTAGTATGGCTTGGGTAATGGACAATTGAGGAGTAAAGGGATAGACGGCAATGATAGAATTAGCATTATTATTTTTGATGACGGATACATCTGTTGAAAATAATAAAGATTTTATCCTAGTGCCAAACACTTTGATTCCGCTTGCCTTATATATTACAGAAGGTACCTCGATTATTCTAGAACGTAATTGGGATCTTATCTCAGGTATGTATTTTTCCATTTTATCAACCTCCCGTTTATTTTAAATATAAAGGAATGTTTTATCACTTATTCATACCCCTTAATGATAAAAATTAAACTATGAAATACACGAAAATATTAATATATTATGGTGTCAATAATTGAATGAATACCTAGTCAATACTTTCATATGCCATGAAAGTATAGTATAATGTGATTGTTATTTGAAGAATGTATGAAACAAATGAGAAGGAGGATTTATATGAGAGGGTTAGAAGGATTGGGAGCACTATTGGAAACCTTAAGAGGAATTCTTCCTCTTACAGCTATACTTGCCCTATTCCAATTATTTATACTTAGAAAACCTATTGAAAACATAAAAGGGTTTGGAATAGGTTTTTTATTAAGTGTATTTGGACTTCACTTTTTCTTGAAAGGAGTCTCTATGAGCCTTTTCCCCTTGGGAGATTCTGTGGGTAGGAATTTGGTAGTATTGGAAAGGAAATGGCTTATAGTTGTTGTGGCTTTTGCTATAGGATATTTAGGAACTCTTGTGGAGCCTGCTTTAAAAGCATTGGCTTTAGAGGTGGAGGAAATATCTATAGGGGCTATACCACATAGGGTATTGATTCATGCTGTTGCAGTAGGGTTTGGCACTGGAATGGGAATAGGTATATTTAAGATATTAAATGACATATCCTATATAAAGATAATAGTCCCACTATTGGTCACAATAATAGTTTTATCATTTTTAGCACCAGAAGAATTTGTAGCTATTGCAATGGATTCGGCTAGCGCAACTACAGGACCAGTAAATATTCCGCTAAATATGGCATTAGCAATAGGCTTGACAAAGATAATAGAAAGTGCAGATCCACTTTTGTCTGGTTTTGGGATAGTAGGGCTTACATCTATAGGAGCAATGATCTCGGTTTTAACGTTAGGGATACTAACCAAGATATAGGGAGGAGGGGATATATATGGGCGAAGTAAAGTGTATAATTGCTATTGTTGAAAGAGGAAAAGCGGATAGGATAATAGATAAAGCAAAAAAAGTAGGAGCTAAAGGTGCTACCGTACTATATGGAAGAGGTACAGGGGAAACAGAAATTATGAAGTTCTTAAATATTCATATTGAATCATCTAAGGAAATCATAATTATACTTAGCGAAAAGGAAAAATATAAACCTATATATGATACTATTATTGAGGTAGGAAGATTGAAAGAACCAGGAACAGGTATTATATTTACCATACCTATCTCCAACTTAGTAGGTTTATATCATAGAAAAGAATTTGAAAAAGATAAACCTAATTGGAAATAAGAAGGTCCCTCTATCACTGAAGATGGAGGGGTTTTTTTTATGGCTTAATTGATAAAAGACAAATGAAGGTTTAGAAAAGTATTGAATCGCTAAAAACAAAGTGTTATCATATAAATAGATACAAACCATAAACTGTATCCGTAAGACCAATACACTTTTGTAAAAAAACAAAGGGGGTTTTGAAGATGAAAGAAAGTAACTTAAAATTACTGATCAGATATGCAGTGCTTATGGCCTTAACTGTAGTAATGACTATGGTGATTCATATACCTACTATTGGAACACAAGGCTATTTAAACTTAGGAGATATGGTGGTGTTTTTAGCAGCTATTTTATTGGGTAAAAAGGGTGGATTTTTTGTAGGTGGCATTGGTTCGGCAATGGCAGATTTACTATTAGGATATACTCACTATGCACCTATTACATTAATAGTTAAAGGATTAGAAGGATTTATAGCAGGAAGTTTATTAGAAACAGAAGTTGGACAAAGAAAGCCTATAATAGCTACATCCGTAGCTGGAATATTTATGGCTTTTGGATATTTTATACCTGAAATATTTATGTATGGAAAAGCAGCTATAGCATCTATTCCAGGAAATATTATGCAGGGGTTATTAGGAGCAGTTACTTCAGTGGTGCTATATTCAGCACTTAAAAAAACCAGAATATTTTATTAGAAAGAGTATGAAAAAGGTATGGGAGTCTTTTTCATACTCTTTTGTTTTATAATAATATGCTTGCAAGTATATATATGGACACTAAAGCGAAGAATATGGATGTTGCTAATTTGATTTCCTTCAACCTTTTAGACAAAGCCAAGGATATTTTGAATAATTTTTTTCCTTTATATATTAAAAAAGTGAAAACCAATAATGGAAGTATAAGCATTAAATTATAGAACAATAAGTATATAACCATGTTGGAAGTAAAGCTTTCCTTTGAAAACACATAGAACAGAGTGGCTACGTATATTTGTCCTGTACAAGAAAAGCTTAAAATAGCAACTAGGAAACCACTTATTATTGGAGAAAGTATAGAACCACTAGAGATGGAGTCCTTTAGTTTGGCTTCCATGAAGGATCTAGTCCTACCACCTAGCTGAGTTTTCAGTTGTTGGTTTTTATTTTGTTTCAATATTAAATAATCTTTAAAATAATAGATGGCTAAACCGGCAAACAATATTCCCATAATGATTTGCAATATTTCTCCTATCCTGCCTAGAGCATTGGATTCAATATAACCCTTACTCAATAAAAGACCAATAAGGAGATAGGATATATATATACTTAGGATATAAAGCAGTAAGTATTTTAATATTTTGCTTCTATCATCATAGCTAGTTGAAATAAGGGAAACTACATATAAATACATAGCTATAGAACATGGATTAAAACCATTAAGCAATCCAGATAATAGGGATAAAAGTATAGAAATTTTATTGTTCTCTTCTGAAGGTGTTTCATCCTGTATTATAGGTATAAATTTACTCATGATTTCACTTTGACCGATATAGAATTTATCATTATAGACTATTATAGGAGCTTGGAGTAGTTTTCCAGCTTCCATATCATTATCTTCTGCCAATTTAAATAAAAATTCCCTGCCATCATCCTGCCCAATATTATATATCTTTAAGTCTATGTCAGGGTACTTGGACAACTCTTCTTTTACTTCCATACAGCTTAAACACCTATCGGTTTCAAAAAAATATACTACATTATCTTTTGCTCCGTGAACATATTGATTTTGGGGAATGAATAATATTATTGCTAATAAAAAAAGTATAGTTATTTTTTGTTTTCTATTTTGCATATGTGAACCTCCTTAACCTAATCAATATATACCACCAATTTAGATAAAAGTCACAATTAAATAATATTTATATATAAAAGTAGCAAAGAATAAAAAATTCCTTGCTACTTTTTAATCACATGGTTAAAATGCCCAGTTTCCATTTTCAAATATCTGAATTTTTGTTCCGTCTTTAGTTTCTCCTACTATGTTTAAATCCTTAGACCCAACCATAAAATCCACATGAGTTAAGGAATCATTTACTCCAGCTTGTTTTAATTCTTCCTCTGTCATATCGGGTCCGCCTTCAATATTAGTAGGATAGGCTTTGCCAAATGCGAAATGACAAGAAGCATTTTCATCGAATAGAGTGTTGAAAAATATGATATTAGACTTGGATATAGGAGAATCGTAAGGAACTAGGGCTACTTCTCCTAAGTACTTGGCTCCTTCGTCTAAAGCTAATAGATCCTTCAATACTTCATGCCCTTCCTCTGCTTCAAAGGCTACAACCTTTCCATTTTCAAAAGTTAATTTGAAATTATCTATTAAATTACCGCCATAGTTTAAAGGTTTAGTACTATATACTACTCCATTGACACCAGTCCTAAGAGGCATAGTGAACACTTCATCTGTTGGCATATTGGCTACAAAGTATACATCCTTAGAATTTTTACCTCCACCACCAGCCCAGATATGACCTTCTGGCAGTTCTACCTCTAGGTCAGTGCCATTAGAAGATTTATAGTGTAATTTCTTAAATTTCTTTTTGTTTAGAAAATTAACTTTTTCCTCTAAATTTTTAAGATGATCTTCCCAAGCTTTTACAGGATTTTCTGTATCCATACGGGTAGCTGTAAATATGGCTTCCCATAGTTTTTCCATAGCTTTTTCTTCTGAAACTTCTGGGAAAACTCTACTTGCCCAACCTTTGGTAGGAATGGAAATTACACACCAAGAGTTTATATCGTTCATAGTATACTTTCTAAATTTTTTTAAAGCCATGGAAGAAGATTTATTATTGGTAGCTATCTTTTTAGGGTCTATGTCTTTAAGTAACTCCGGATCTTCGGAGTAAATAGACAAGAATCCTGCTCCATCTTCAGCAAACGCCTCTAATCCATCAGCATACCATTTAGGGAAATTTTCAAAAATTTCCATAGGAGCATTTTCGTATTTCATCTTAGTTAAGGCTTCATCATTCCAATTAACATGGACTTGCTTAGCACCAGCGGCATAAGCATGTTTTGCTACTAACCTAACGAATTCAGCACCCTCAACAGGAGCATTTATAACCAAAGGCTGACCTTTTTGTAGGTTGATACCTACTTTAACACAAAGTTTAGCATATTCACTTAAAATGTCGTTGAAATTTTTCAAACAGTTCACCTCTTATATGTATTTGATTTTATTATATGTTTAATTACAGTTTATATGATTGGATAGGGGTTGTAAATAGGGGATATGTGAGTTAAATAATAAGTTTGAAAATATTAGGGTAAATATGGGAAAAAAAGAAGGAATTAGAAAAAGTTTGGAGAATGGTATAGGTATAAAGTATTTCTTATATATTTGTTTAAGTTGAGTAAGGGGTTCTATATCATTAATACTATGAAATTTTCACTCTAATTTAGTTCTATTAAAAAACATACTCACACAACATAAATATAAATTTACATTCCACTTTATAATAATGGATCTATAAATTAAACCTATGTAGATATTTAGAGGTTTTAAAACATATGGAAAACCTTCATAAAATATGACTCAAGATATAAAATTATTAGAAAGTAAAGAGAGCTTTTTATACTTATGTGGAAACTAGTAGTAAGATAAGTATTGTTTTAACACTAGTTTATATAATGTTTATATAAAAGATATACTTTATAAACATACAAAACGAAAGGAGGTGGGATTATTGCAATATTATGAGCTTAACTGCACAGCATATTTATTAAAGGATATATATTTTGACGAAGCTAATGAAAGAATAGGATCACATATTAACAATGGAATGGCGTTAGATAATGAGCTGTTAAGAACACATCAAGCTAAAGGATATAAATTTTACGTACACGATCTATTTTATCCTAGGGAATCTGATAAGATTTATAAAAAAGGTAGAGTATATATGTTCAAAATCAGGAGTATAGACAATGAACTAATATCGAAAATTAGAAAAGTAATTACCCAAGTTGAACCTAGGGATTTTCAAATTCTTGCTATAGAGCTAAAAACATATAGGCAATCTTTTATTAATCAACTATATACAGTAACTCCAGCAGTATTAACTGTTGATAACCGATTTTGGATTAAAGGAAATAGTATGGAGTTATTAACAAGGCGGATACAAGATAATTTAATTAAAAAGTATCAAGATTATTATGGCGAAACTATAGAGACTGAAGAAAGTTTTATTCAAGGTATCCAAATTAAAAACCATAAACCTATAGGATTAAAGTATAAAGGTATACGTCTTATGGGAAATAAAATGAGTATTTTAGTAAAAGAAGATAAGTTATCGCAAAAGCTTGCTTTCATGGCTTTGGGAACGGGGATTTTAGAAAAGAATTCCAGCAACGGAATGGGATTTTGCATAGGGAAATAGATAAGTTTATACAAATTTCAAGGAGGTGAATTAAATGTTAAAAGATATGATAGAACCTTTTAAAAAGGCCGTTGAAAAAAACAAGAGTGTTATATTGGACAATTATATACTGAGAGATGGATTGTACATCAAGTTAGATAGAAAAAAACCTATTAGCCAGATAGATGAAAGCAAATATTTAGTAGTAGATGTAAAAAAGGAAATACCACCAGAAAAACTAGATATTTATAATTGGGTCAAGGAAAGAGACTACTGTAGTCAAATTTTAAACACTAATAAAGCAATAGATTTACCGGCTAAAAAAATACTTAGTTCCAATTACTTATCTTACTTTATACAAAAAGATAGATTACCTAAAATTGGTAGCGAAAAGAAAATGTTATCCATGGAAATTTTGAAAAATTTAACTGAAAGATACTATGATCGATTAAAAAATGCTGAAAGTTATTTTAAAGAACTAGTACCAGGAGATATGAAGTTTAAGGTGGATAAAAAAAATGATGGATTAGAAGAATTCTTGCAAGCCTATTATTATGAAGAGATATCACATATAAGAAATGATAGTAGAAAACAAGATATAGAGGATTGTAAAGATTATATATTGAACAATATGGAAGAGATTATAGATATTGTTAAGATTCTAGATAAAAAATTAAAAATAAAAGGATACATAAAAATATTTTTCGATGAAGACATAGAAAAATATAGGAAGGAACATAAGATATATTTAATTCCAAAGATTTACAATGTAAAAACTTATAATGTATTGGTAGACAATGAGATACTTGGTTTACCTATCTCAGATATGACAACAAATGAAAAAAAACCCTATCTACTACTTAGAACTATGAATTGTCTTGTACCTATGAGGGACACCGTAGATAATGTGTTAACTACTAAGAATTTTTATGAATGGATGACTAATAAGATTAAGGAAAATAAAGATGTATTTAAAATGGAATATGATTATATATTTGATGGTAGTAAGCCATACAAAGGAAAGGGATCATATTATATAACAAATATGGAGCTAAGCAATAGTACTAAAAACTATGAAATAGTAGATTTTGATAATGTGTCATTTAAATTGCCAAAGTTGAATTTCAAATTAGAAAACAAATTAAGAGTTCCTTTATATGATCCGAAACACGGTGGTTATTTAAAAGATAAATATGAAGAAGATATTACCATTGATGAACTTCCATTACTTCAGGATTTAATAAGTAAATATTATTTTAATGGACAAATGAATGGTTATTTTAAAAACATAGAGCCTGACATAAAAGCTAATAAATTTACTTATCCTATGAAGATATTATTTATGGAAAGCAGAGACGCATTTTTTGATTATTTTCATAAAGGAATAGATACAAATATTAAAAAAATAATAAATAAAGTGACTTTAGAAAGCATAGCAGAACAGATAAAGAGTACAGTTGAAGGTACTAAACTTATGAATATAAAAAGTGCTTATAATCTAAGACTATCTTTATTAAAGCACCTTCAAATTAAGGGAGGGGAGGATATGGCTTTGAAATTAGGGGAAATAGTTGATGGTATAAAAGACAAAATTAATTCAAAGGAAATGATATACTGTAGTTGTGATGAAGAGTTCTATTTTCTAGCAGGACAGTTAGCATATTATCTAATTACTCAGTCCGAAGCATCAAATAGAAATTTTGGTATGTTTGAACCATTTTTACTTGCTAAAAACTCTAATCAATTGAAAAGAAGACTCGAGGAGGCTTTTGAAGCATATAGCCATAAGATATCGATAGATCATATTAAGTTTAAAAATTCTATGGCTATGGTCATGACATATGAAACTCAAATTAAAATAACGGATAAAATGAAGGATTTATTAATAGCTGGCATACTGTCGAATAATCTTTTATATTGAAAATAGGGGGAGATAATAGTGAAGAATAGAGTATATGGTCTGATTGGAATATCTAGTACTATGTCAAATTGGAATGCAGATTTTACAGGAAGGCCTAAGAGTACTAGTAATGGAGATATATTCGGGAGTGATAAAGCATTAAAATATTCTATAAAGAAACATTGGTTAAATAAGGGGGAAAAAGTATTATATATTAAATCCTATAAGATAACAGATAAGGGAAAAGCAGATGAAAAAAACAAAATACAACCAAAGACATTAGAGGAAAGATATAATGAAATTTTTAACACTAAATTAGATAAAAAGACCCCGTCTAAGGAAGTGCTAGAAAATCTCTTCAATGCTACAGATGTTATGAATTTTGGTGCTACATTTGCAGTAGAAGGTCAAAACATTAGTATAACTGGGGCAGTACAAATTGGACAAGGATATAATAAGTTTGAAGATACCAATATAGAAGTGCAAGATATATTATCTCCATTTAGAAACCCCAAAAGAGATGAAGCTGATGCATCTAGTTTAGGTAAAAAAATAGTAAGTGATGAAGCTCATTATATATATCCTTTCTTTATAAATCCGCAGAGCTATGTTGAATATAAAGATGTATTAGATGGATTTGTTGGATATACAAGAGAAGCTTATGAAAAGTTTAAAGAAGGAGCATTAATAGGAGCAACCGCATTAGCTACTAATAGCAAAATAGGATGTGAAAATGAATTTGCTCTATTTATAGAGTGTAAAGAAGATAGTGAATTATATTTAGTGAATTTAGATAGATATGTGAATTTTGGAAAAGATAAAGAAAAGAATATCATAGATCTAACTGGACTTGAGTTTTTAAATGAGAATAGGATAATGGAACAGATTGATAATATAGAAATTTACTATAATCCACTTATTACAGAAATAACGGGAACCTTTAATAAGGCTAGGAAATTCAACATTTTCACAAAAGAGAGGGTTTAAAGCTACCTATATAGAAAATGGGGGTGAAAAAAATCAAAAAACCAAAAGAAGCAATTACATTTGAATTAAGTGGAAATACGGGGTTTTTCAAAAAACCAGATGTAAATGCAAATACTTATTTTACATATAATAATATTCATAAGGTAGCTTTATTAGGCATATTGGGGGCATTAATAGGTCTAGGAGGGCATATCCAACAAAATAGAACAAATGCTATATTTCCTGAATTCTATGAAAAGCTTTATAAGCTAAAGATAGCAATCGAGCCAAAAGGTAAAAAAGGATATTTTATTAAAAAAATTCAGACCTTTAATAATAGCGTTGGATATGCCAGTAAAGAAGCAGGGGGAAATCTTATAGTTAGAGAACAGTGGCTTGAAAATCCCTGTTGGAGGATATATTTATTAGATGATGAATCTATTGATAGGGATATATTTAACAAGCTTAAAGAGTATATATTCAATAGGAAATGTGTTTTCATACCTTACTTAGGCAAAAATGATCATCCGGCTAACATAGACAAAATGTCGTTAATAGAGATCGAACCAGTAGAAGTAGTAAATCGTATAGATACGTTATTTAAAGAAAAGGAAGTTAAAATAGGAGACATTCCCTATGATTTCGATGAAACACCATATTTATTTAAAGAATATAGTCCCTACAGTTTAAATGAAAAATATAATTTTTATGAATTTGAGAAACTTTGTTTTACCAATTTAGAAATATTAGACGTGAAGGACATAGAGCATTTCTATAGTTACAAGGATAATGGACATAAAAAAATATTAGCATTTATATAATAGGGTGCCATAAGGCATCCTGTCCTTTAAAATAGGAGGTTGCTTTAATATGTTTGAGAATTTAATTATACAAGATATAAATAATCTTGTTGCCAATCATCAAGATATATTAGCCCATGAAAAAGAAGGCATATCAAAAGAAACATTAAAGGAACACTCTGATTTAACGTTATATTTCAAGGAAAAATTTATTAAAGATAAAGGGCTAAAAACCATAATTCCAAACATGATTCAAGCTTTACCAGTAGAAGGGAAAACCATAAGCAATGAAACTCAATGTCTTATTTTTGAAATGTTTATAAATGCAGTTTACCTCCATGATATTGGGAAGATAAACCCAGCTTTCCAAAGAAACAAAATGAATAATTTTAAAATAGTAGTGCTAGATAAATATATTACACATGAATCGAAGCATTCTTTATTGTCAGCATTGATTTATATAGACATATATTTAGATAGAATTGATAAAATAATAAAAGATAGAGATGATAGAATTTTCTTATACAATATTTTATATTCCTTCTCCTATATAATATCAAGACATCATTCTTATCTTGAAAATTTATCAGAAGTGCAATTCTTAGATAAAATTGAAAGAAAGTTAGTTAGCATAAAAGAAGATGATTTTGAAATAAGTTATTACAAATATAAAGAAAGACTTATAGGTAGGAAGAGTTTAAATAGACTTACTTATAGATATGGAAAGGATATGAAACCAGTGGTGTTTTATATATTAAACAAGATGCTATATTCTTTAATTGTAAATTGTGATTTTTATGCCACTCATACCTACCTACAAGGGAAAGAAGCTGAGATTAAGTATATAGATAAAATAGATGATATATTTAGTATATACAAAAACACCAATGTATATAGGGGGATAGAAGAGTATAAAAGGGATAAAAATTATTTTGGAGCAAATTCTATTAACTCGTTAAGAAGTGATATTTTTTTAGAAGCTGAAAGCAATCTTTTAAAAAACTTAGATTATGGGAATTTTTTTTATCTTGAAGCTCCTACGGGTAGTGGAAAAACTAACACATCCATAAATCTTGCATTAAATATAATAAAAACCAACCTAAATACGAATAAAATTTTCTATATCTTTCCTTTCAATACTCTTGTCCAACAAACTAAAGAATCATTTGATAAGGTTTTTGATGAAAAAATTCAGAAAGATTTTAGGATTGCAGTAATAAACTCTATAACACCAATAATAACGGAAGAAGAAAAGAAAGAAAAAGATGATATTTATCAGACTGATTATACAATTGATCTACTAAATAGACAAACATTAAACTATCCCGTAGTTTTAACGACTCATATAAATTTTTTTAATTATTTATTTGGTACGGGAAGAGAGATAAATCTACCTTTACTGCAATTATGTAATAGTGTAGTTATAATAGATGAAATACAAAGCTATAAAAATACGTTATGGCCGGAAATAATTAGATTTTTAAGTGAATATAGTGAGCTTTTAAATATAAAAATTATAATAATGTCTGCAACATTACCCAAATTAGATAGATTGATTGGGGATAATGAAGCTAATTTTATAGATCTTATAGAAGACAAAAATAAATACTATCAAAACAAGTTGTTTAAAGAAAGGGTTATCTTAAACTTTGATTTATTAAATCACGATAAAATTAATGATGAAGATATTATAAATTTAGTAGAAAGAATATTTGAAGAAAGAGGACAAGCTAGGGTATTAATTGAATTTATAACAAAAAAGACCGCAAGAAGATTTTATAATAAATTTAAAGATAAGTTTCAAGACAAAAGAAAAGTTGTAGAGATTACTGGTGATGATAGTGCCTATATGAGAAATAAAATAATTAGTGAAATAAATAAAATTGATGAACTAGGTAATTACATATGTAAGGATATTTTAGTAGTAGCTACCCAGGTAATAGAAGCGGGGATAGATATAGATATGGATGTAGGGTTAAAAGATATATCTATGCTTGATGGAGAGGAGCAGTTTTTAGGAAGGATAAATAGATCCTGCAATAAATCGAATTGTTATGCTTATTTTTTTGACTATGATAATGCTAACAATATATATAAAGGAGATTATAGACTAGAAAAAAATTTATTAGATGAAACTTATCGATCATACCTATTGAATAAGGATTTTGAAAGATTTTATAAAAAATGCTTTGAAAGATTAGAAGAAATGAAAGGTGAACTTAACTATAAAAACATGCAGGTTTTTTTTGACGATGAAGTGAAAAATCTTAATTATGCTGAAGTAGAGAAGAGGATGAGGCTAATAGATCAAGAAAATTATCAACTTTTCCTCGCGCATGAAATTGAGTTAGAAAGTGGTGAAACATTAGATGGAAAAGAGGTTTGGAAAGAGTACGTAGAATTGATAAAGGACAACTCTATGGATTATGCTAAAAAGAGGATCAAACTATCGAAAATAGCACAGAAAATGTCTTATTTTACATTTGATTTTTTGGATTTTGATGATAAATACGATAAAAGACCAAAACATTTCGATTGTAATATAGGGAGAATTTTCTACATAGAAAACGGAAGAAGATTTTTAACAAGGGAAGGAAAATTTGATAGAATTAAATATTTGAAAGAAACTGGTGGGATGTTTTTATGAATATAACAGGAACTATAGTTAATTACTATTTTCATTGTAAAAGGCAATGTTGGCTTTTTGCTAATAAAATAAACCTAGAAGATAATAGCGAGGATGTAAGATTAGGTAAGGTCTTACATGAATTAAAAGCAGAGGGTAGAAAAAATAGGGAAGTAGCCATAGATAATATAAAAATCGATAAAATAGATGATATTTATTTAACTGAGATTAAAAAATCAGATGCGGATCTAAAAGCTATTGAGTGGCAGACGTTATTTTATCTTACAAAATTAAGGGATAAAGGGATATATAGAAAAGGAAAGATAGAAATA
>JAAYRD010000089.1 GCA_012518955.1 Tissierellia bacterium
GAAGTAGTATTTGATGGCCCAAAGATGGGCAATGATTTTCAAAATGCAACCTTTAAATTAGAAGTAAAAGCAGAAGCAGTTCAAGCATCTCACTATGCATTTAGAGATGAGTGGGGAATAACAGGAGATCCATTACCGGTAGTTCCAGCTCCAGGTGTTCAGGAGTGGACAAAGTAAAATTAATAATAAAAACACCCTAAGAAGGGAGGGTGATTTATGAAAAAAGCAATATCGAAAATTTTCACCACCCTAGTATTTAGTCTTTTAATTATTGCATTGGTGATTTCCATATTTTCTATTTCCAGCTATGCAGGGGATTTAGAGTTAATAGGAAAAGATCTAGGTCTAGTAATAGAACCTTTCAATAAGAAACTATTTGACCTAAGTAATTTAAACCCAGGAGATACTAAAGAAGTAGAAATGACTATAAAAAATCAACATAGTTCTTATTTTGAACTGTTTATGAGGGCTGAAAGAATAGGTTCAATGCCTAGAGACGGTAATCCTGATCTATTCAAACAACTTATCATCACCGTATATCTAGGGGACAAAAAGATTTATTCTGGGGTCATGACAGATTTTGCTACTAATAATATTAGTCTAGGTAGGTTTAAATCTAAGGAGATTGGGAAATTGCGTGCTATAGTTCATCTTCCTGGGAAAGAAACGGGCAATGAATTTCAGGGAGAAAGTGTAGATGTTAAGTGGATATTTATAGCAACTATGGATACCCCACCAACAGAGGAGCCAGAAAAGCCTTCTACAGGCAAGGAAGAGACTCCAACAAAGAAAGCTATATTACCCAGAACAGGTGAACTACCTTTCCAAGCATTATATATTGTAGGATCTGTAATGATATTATTGGGAATAGGTTTAGTATATAGGAGAAAAAATAGCTGAGATAATTTCTCAGCTATTTTTAAATCTATGGATAATTGACCTATATTGCAAGTATGAAAAAGTTTTAAAAGGGAAATATGAGATTAAAGCAAAATAGGTATTGCAAATAATATAATAATAGTGCATAATATAAGATAAAGGGCAAAGAAAGTCAAAGTCAGAGGAGTGATACTTTGTCAGGAATAAGCAATATCATTGAAAACTTTATAAAACAGATGTTAGAAGAGGCAGAAAGTGGAATAATAGAAATAGGAAGAAATGATTTAGCTGAGCAGTTTGGGTGTGCACCTTCCCAAATTAACTATGTGCTTACCACTAGATTTACTCCCTATAAGGGCTACTATATAGAGAGTAGAAGAGGTGGAGGTGGGTATATAAAGATAATAAAGGTAGGAATAGAAGAAGACAAGAATATGGAAGATTTGATAGTAAACACTATAGGAGATTCCATAACTAAAAATAAAGGATATCATATAATTGAAGGTTTAATAGAGGAGAAGGTAGTTTCTAAAAGGGAAGGACGTTTGATGAAAGCGGCCATAGAAGATATTGCCTTGCAAGGAGCATCTAAGGGGAAAAATAAAATTAGAGCAGATATACTTAAAAATATGCTCCTTGTACTCATGAGATAGTTGGGAGGGATATTTGTGTTATGTCAGAGGTGCAACAAAAAAGATGCTACAGTTCACTATACTAAAATAATAAATGGAAAAGCAGATGAACTCCACTTATGTGATGAATGTGCCATGGGGAACAATGAATTCGATACTTCTTTTTCATTTCATAAGCTATTAACTGGATTAATAGATAGTGTGCAAGCTGAACCTATGGAAAAAAGGGATAAAGATATTGAATGTCATTTTTGTGGGTTAGGTTATCGTGAGTTTAAACAAACTGGAAGATTTGGGTGTGCTAATTGTTACGATACCTTTAAGGCTAAATTAATTCCCCTATTAAGGGGAATACATGGACATAATGCACATATAGGAAAGGTGCCAAAGAGAGCAAATCAAGATATTGTAAAGAGAAGAGAAATAGATAAACTTAGAGACGAGCTAGATGTTTTAATCGCTAGAGAAGCTTTTGAGGAAGCAGCAGTATTAAGAGATAGGATCAAAGAGCTTGAAGATCAATTGGGTAGATGAAGAGGTGATATGGAATGGTGAAATGGCTTAATGAGACAGGTCTGGAAAAGGATGTAGTAGTTAGTACTAGGATAAGGATAGCTAGAAATTTAGAAAGGTATAGATTTCCTCATGGAATGAGTTTAGATGAATCAGCGAAACTTACAGACGAGGTTTTAAATGCCATGAAAAACTTTTCCGGTAGTAGGGACTATAAATTCATAAAGATGAACAATTTAAGTCCTCTAGATAAAATGGCTTTTGTTGAAGAACATGTAATAAGCCCCGGATTGATACAAAAACCAGATTATAGCAGCTTTTTATTAAGAGACGATGAGAATATTACTATTATGATCAATGAAGAAGATCATTTGAGAGTACAGTCTTTGCTTCCAGGATTAAACTTTAAAGAAGGATGGAAGCTTTGTAATGACATGGATGATTTTCTAGAGGAAAATTTAGACTTTGCTTTTCATCAGGACTTTGGATATTTAACCTGCTGTCCTACAAATGCGGGGACCGGACTTAGAGCTTCTGTTATGGTTCATATACCTTCCATTGTTATGACTGGTTATGTCAATAGTTTAATCCAAGGATTGAACAAGATTGGACTAACCGTAAGGGGTATATACGGAGAAGGGTCCAAAGCAATAGGTAATCTATACCAGATATCTAATCAAACGACATTGGGAGAAAAAGAAGAAATTATAATAGAAAAATTAAACAATATATTGTATCAGATCATTAATAAAGAAAGAATTGCAAGGAATACTTTACTAGAAGGTAGAAGAAAAGAGATGGAAGATAGAATATTTAGGTCGTTAGGCCTTTTGAAATATTCTAGAATTATGAATTCTAAAGAAGCTATGGTTCATCTATCTAATGTAAGATTGGGCAAAGAGATGGGTATAATTAAAGATGTAGAATACGATGATATAACTAATTTAATGATTGAAATACAGCCAGCTAGTATTCAAAAAAGTATAGATGAGGAGTTATCTAAAGAAGAAAGAGATATTAGAAGGGCTGACTTGTTGAGAAAATGGATATAGATTAGGAGGGAAAAAACATGGCAATGTTTGGTAGATTTACAGAGAGAGCACAAAGATCCATATTATTAGCTCAAGAAGAAGCAAAAAAATTGCGCCACAACTATGTGGGAACAGAACATCTTCTACTAGGTCTATTAGCAGAGGCAGAAGGAGTGGCAGCAGTAACCTTAAATAAAATGGGGGTAGATTTAAACAAAGTTAAAAATGAAGTAATAAAAGTTATAGGTGAAGGAAATTATGATGCAGATATAGTAGGATTTACACCTAGAACCAAAAGAGTTTTCGAACTAAGTTTTTTAGAGGCTAGAAAACTAGGACATAATTATGTTGGTACGGAACATATACTATTAGGGCTAATTGGAGAAGGGGAAGGTGTGGCTATTATTGTATTAAGGAAGCTAGGAGTGGATCCAGAAAAGCTTAAGGAAAATATTTTAAGTAGATTATCTGACAATCCTTCTAAAGCTACGTCATCGGTTAATGAAGGAGGAAAGGATACCCCTAATTTAGATAAGTATAGTACAGATTTAACCCTATTAGCTGTAGATGGCAAAGTAGACCCAGTTATTGGAAGAGCCAAGGAAATAGAGAGGGTAATTCAGGTATTAAGTAGAAGGACGAAGAACAATCCAGTGTTTATAGGAGAACCTGGTGTAGGGAAAACTGCTATTGCAGAAGGTTTGGCTCAGAAAATTGTAGAAGGGGAAGTTCCTGAAATAATAAAGGGAAAAAGAGTGGTAACTTTGGATTTGCCTAGTATGCTTGCAGGAGCTAAGTATAGAGGTGAATTTGAGGAAAGATTGAAAGCGGTAATGAAGGAATTAAAAGAAGATGGCAATGTGATTTTATTTATAGATGAGCTCCACACTATAATTGGAGCTGGTGCAGCAGAAGGAGCCATAGATGCCTCTAATATATTAAAACCAGTATTGGCTAGGGGAGAATTGCAGGTGATAGGAGCTACAACTATAGATGAATATAGAAAATATATAGAAAAGGATTCTGCTTTAGAAAGAAGGTTTCAGCCTATAATGGTAGAAGAGCCTACTGTTGAGGATACTATAAAAATACTGGAAGGACTAAGGGATAGGTATGAAGCCCACCATAGGGTCAAAATCTCTGATGAGGCTATTAAAGCAGCGGCGGAATTATCTAGCAGATATATTACGGATAGATTTCTCCCTGATAAAGCAATCGATCTAATAGATGAGGCTGGTTCTATGATAAGAATAAAATCCTATGTAGCTCCTGATGGATTAAAGGGTTTAGAAGAAAAGCTAGAGGAGCTATCTCAGGAGAAGGAAGAGGCAATCAATACTCAGAACTATGAAAAGGCAGCCAATATAAGGGATGAAGAAAAAAGCATCAAAGAGCAACTGAAGAAGGAAAAAAACAAATGGCAAAAAGAGAAACAAACTTCCAATATGATTGTAGGATATGATGAAATAGCCCAAGTGGTTTCCGATTGGACAGGAGTTCCAGTGAGCAAGATGACTAGCGAAGAAAGTCAAAAGCTATTAGACTTAGAAGAGACCCTTCATAAAAGAGTGATAGGGCAGGAACAAGCGGTAGGAGCAGTATCTAACGCAGTTAGAAGAGCTAGGGTAGGATTAAAAGATCCTAGTAAACCTGTAGGAACATTCATATTTGTAGGACCCACAGGAGTAGGTAAGACTTATTTAGCTAAAGCCTTAGCTGAAACTTTATTTGGAGATGAAGAATCTATGATAAGGATTGATATGAGTGAGTATATGGAAAAACACTCGGTGTCAAGACTTGTTGGTTCTCCTCCTGGGTATGTAGGCTATGATGAAGGTGGTCAGTTGACTGAGGCTGTTAGAAGGAAACCCTACTCTGTAATATTATTTGATGAGATAGAAAAGGCCCATCCAGATGTATTTAATATACTGTTGCAGATTTTAGATGATGGACGATTGACGGATTCTAAAGGTCGTACCGTCGATTTTAAAAATACTGTAATCATAATGACATCCAATGTAGGAGCTACTTCTATTAGGAAACAAAATGTGCTAGGTTTTTCCGTTGCAGGGGAAGAAGAAAAAGAAGAATATGAAAAGATGAAGGATACTATTATGGAAGATTTGAAACGAAACTTTAGACCTGAATTTCTAAATAGAATAGACGAAGTTATAGTATTCCATTCTTTGAGAGAAGATGATGTAAGAAAAATTGCAGAAATAATGGTTAAAGATTTACAGAAAAGAATGAAAAAATTGGATATAAATATAAAGGTTACAGATAATACTATAGACTATATAAGTGATAAGGGATTTGATCCAGTTTATGGTGCTAGACCTCTTGAAAGAGCTATAACCAAGATGATAGAAGATCAATTAGCAGAGGAAATCCTAAAAGGCACTGTTTCTAAAGATGATAATATAATGATAGATTTTAAGGATGATAAATTGGTATTTGACAAGGAACCTATAGCCTAGGCTATAGGTTCTATTCTACATATGGAGGTTAGAACATGAAGAAAAAAGTTATTTATAAATGTTCTCAATGTGGGAATGAAAGCCTTAGATGGATGGGAAGGTGCTCAGAATGTAATTCTTGGAATAGTTTTGAAGAGATGATTATTGACCCTAAGACTAGAAGGGATATAGGACAATCTGCAAGAACCAAAGTCATATCTCCAGTTAAATTGCTGGATGTAAACACCGATGATGCCCATAGAATAGTAACTGGCATAGATGAATTTAATAGAGTGCTAGGTGGTGGAATTGTAAAGGATTCTGTTATCATATTAACGGCTAGGCCTGGTGCAGGAAAGTCCACTTTGTTATTGGAGATATCCAATGATATTGCGCAAAAAGGATATAAGGTTTTATATGCTTCAGGAGAAGAGAGCGAAACCCAGATAAGCAATAGGGCTGATAGAATATTGGACAATATTCCAAAAAATATTTGGGTACTGTCCGATAATAGTATGGATAATGTTTTAGAAGTTATTGACAAGGTTGATCCGGATTTAATAGTGGTAGATAGTATTCAGACTTTTACTTTAGAAAAGTTTGATTCCAGGGCTGGTTCGCCAGTTCAATCCATAGAGTGTGCTAATGTACTTGTGGACATAGCAAAGAATAAAAATAGACCTAGGGCTGTGATTATGGTAGGGCATATGACAAAGGCTAATGAGATGGCTGGTCTCAGAACTTTAGAACATTTAGTTGATACTGTAATTTATTTGGAAGGAGAAAGTGATGAGGAATTAAGAACTCTAATGGCTACCAAGAATAGGTTTGGCAGGACAGGAGAGATAGGTCTCTTCTCTATGGAAGAGAAGGGGATGGTACCAATAGACAACCCTTCCGAATTCTTTGTAACCAAGAGAGACGGTGGAGATATTGTTCCTGGTAGTGCATTATCTGTAATAAAGGAAGGTTCTAGACTTATTGTTGTAGAGATAGAAAGTTTGGTTTCTCATTCCTTTACTCCTTACCCTGGAAGAATAGGAGAATGCTTAAGAAAAGATCAATTGAGTACTTTAATATCAATTCTTGAACAAAGGGGTAATATTGGATTATATGATAAAAATGTAGTCATAAAGACTACAGGGGGACTACGCTTAAGCGAACAATCTGTGAACTTAGCTATTATTATGAGTATAGTTTCTTCAGTATATAATAGAGGAATTCCTAGCGACATAGTGTTTATTGCGGAGGTGGGTTTGACAGGAGAATTAAAAAGAGTCCCATCCCTAGAAGGAAGAGTTAGAGAATTGGACAGGATGGGTTTTAAAAAGGTATATATTCCCAAAGACGGGTTAAAGCAGAATATACACCTTGAAAGAATTGAGGTAATTCAGCTTAGGACCTTGCAAGAAGTCATAAATTCCGTATTTGGACAATCATAAGCATTATAAAGTATATTGTTAGTATTAGAATATACAATAATTCATATAATATTTTGGAGGGCATAATATTTGGAGGTAACAAAATGAATATGAATTTATATGATGCTTTAAACATGGTGGCACCTGGAACTCAAATAAGAATGGGTTTAGATAATATAATAAAAGCTAATACAGGTGCCTTGATAGTGGTTGGAAATACTAAAGAGGTGTTGGATATTATCCATGGTGGTTTTTATATAGATTGTGAATATACGCCTTCCAATATATATGAGTTAGCCAAGATGGACGGTGCAATAATACTTAATACAAATTTAAACAGGATACTATATGCTAATGTCCAACTATTTCCCTGCCAACATATAATCTCCGAGGAAACAGGAACTCGACATAAGACTGCGGAAAGGGTGGCAAAACAGACAGGTTTACTGGTAATCGCTATATCTAAAAGAAGAAAGGTTATTACCCTTTATAAATCTAACTATAAATATGTACTTAAGGATATTAATGAAATATTAACTAAGGCTAATCAAGCCGTTCAAACCCTAGAAAATTATAAGCATACACTGGAACGAACCATGGAAGCCCTTACTGCCTTAGAATTTGAAAACTCTGTAAGACTTTATGATGTTGTAAATGCCATACAAAAGATGGAAATGGTTTGGAGGATAGGAAATGAAATAAGCATGTATATATCAGAGTTAGGAACTGAGGGAAGGTTGTTGAATATGCAGGCTGTAGAATTAATGGATGGAGTAAAAGATGACAGACTTAATTTAATTAAAGATTATTTGGAAAATATGGAACTAGACCATGTATCCATAGGAAATAATATTAGCAACCTTGATGCTAAGGAGTTATTGAGCTTAAATAAAATTGCTAATTTGCTGGGGTATATTGGAGAAACCGATATATTGGACAAAAGGATTAAACCTAAAGGATATAGGATACTTAGTAAAATACCAAGAATTCCTTTTAACGTTCTTGAAAATGTAATATCCAAGTTTAAATCACTTGAAAACATTATATCTGCCTCATATGATCAGTTGAATTCTGTAGAAGGGATAGGCGAAGCTAGGGCCATGAGTATTATTGAAGCTTTAAAAAGATATCAAGAGTAAATATTTAATATAAAAATCAAGGCTAGGGGATATCTCTAGCCTTGATAATTAAATGCTATTGTAAATATTATTTGAGGCTAAAAATGCCTAGAGCTTTTATGTTACTATATTCTTTCATTAAAGCATCAGATAAACTTATATCTAAAGCATTGCATAGCGCAGCTAGGTAAAATAAATAGGCTCCTATTTCTTCTTGAAGAATTTCTTCACATACAGTACATAGATTTCCATTTATATGATCTTTCATATTGTTTTTAATTTCTTCTAAAGAATCTTTATTATAATCTTGTTTTGTTGCATTAACTTCAACACATCCACAGGATGTGACTGATTTAGCTACTGCCCTATTTATTCTTGAATTATATTCATCTAATTTAGTCATAATATCTAAAATACTTTTATGCCTAATGAGAACTTCATCAACTTGGTTTTGAAAAGCATCACAACTTAAGTTTTTTTGAACGTACGCATTGCTTGTGTCCATATAGTTCCACCCCTGTCAAATGATTATTGGTTATGATATCATTATACTGATTAGGACAAGTCATTGTCAAATTTTTCTAGCAATATATTTTTGGAAATTAAAATTATGTAGAAAGAGTTGACAATGGAAATATTATTGTGGTAGAATATAATCTTTACAACCTTTGTATATTAATGTATAATATAGTAAGGATAATTATAATAGGAGGTTGTTATATGTTTAATATTGGAGATAAAGTCGTTTACCCTATGCATGGAGCCGGCATAATAGAGAAGATAGAAGAAAAAGAAATATTAGGCGAAAAGAGAAAATACTATGTTATGAGAATGCCTATAGGTGATATGAAAGTTATGATCCCTGTAGATAATATTGAAGAAATTGGAATTAGAGAAATAATCAATGATGATGAAATGCAAAAAGTATTACAAATATTAAAAGGTGACAAAACGAAGATGCCTCAAAATTGGAATAGACGTTATAGGATGAATATGGAGAAAATCAAATCTGGTGATATATTTGAAATTGCCTCTGTTGTTAGAAATCTTATGTTAAGAGATGAAGAAAAAAGTCTTTCTACGGGAGAAAGAAAGATGCTAAATAGTGCTAAACAAATGTTGATTAGTGAGATTGTATTGGTATCTAATATAGATCAAGAGGAAACTGAAAAAATTATTGATGAAGCTATTAGCTTTTAATTTTCAAAATAGGTTATATATATTATTTTAATGGTAATAAATATATTATAGGAGGTGAATAAATGCTAGATAAAATTTTAAGAGGCATTATTAGTTTGATAGGCTTGATGTTAGGGATAGGTATAGTGGTTGGATTAAAAACGCTAGAGATAATTAGCCTATCAAACAAAGGCTGGTTAAGTTTAGCAGTTTATTTAGGTATAGGTATATTTTTTGGAATTATATTTTTCTTATTGGCTCCAAATATAATGAGTGGTGGAAGACGATTGGTCCAATTTGTTGAAGGAGAGCTTCAGAAATTCCCTGCTTATGATATTGCGTTGGGTTCTGTTGGTCTGATAGTTGGATTGATCATTGCATATTTATTAAGTCAACCTTTTTATAATCTAGAAATACCTTATTTAGGTGTTATTGTATCCATTGTTCTTTATGCAATATTTGGATATCTGGGTATAAAGGTCTCTACAAGAAATAGAGAGGACTTTTTAAGCACTGTAGGTGGGCTAAGAAAAACTTCTGGAAAAGGAAAATCTAGGATCGACTGCACATCCTGCCCAAAAATACTTGATACCAGTGTTATTATAGATGGAAGAATAGCAGATATTTGTAAGACAGGTTTTATAGAAGGACCTTTAATTATACCTGAGTTTGTTTTGGAAGAGTTGCAGCACATAGCGGACTCCTCAGATGCCCTCAAAAGAAACAGAGGAAGAAGGGGGCTGGATATCCTAAATAAAATACAAAAAGAATTAGATATCGAGGTAATAATTAATGATAAAAAGTTTGAAGATGTTAAAGAAGTAGATTCTAAGTTATTGAAACTTACCCAATTATTGAAAGGGAAAATCATTACAAATGATTATAATTTAAACAAGGTAGCGGAAGTACAAGGCATAGATGTATTAAATATTAATGAATTAGCAAATGCAGTTAAACCTGTAGTATTACCAGGAGAAGAGATGGTAGTTCAGGTCATAAAAGATGGTAAAGAATCGGGGCAAGGTTTAGCTTATTTAGATGATGGTACTATGATAGTAGTTGAAAGTGGTAAAAGATATATTGGGGAAACTATAGATGTTTTAGTGACTAGCGTTTTGCAGACATCGGCAGGAAGAATGATATTTGCAAAACCTAAAACTATAGTTGACAGAGCAGTTTAGAGCCAATTCAATTGGCTCTTATATTTTTGTTTTATGTCCAGCATATTTATGCTATAATGTTGAAGAGGTGAATCTAATGTATAAAAACCACTATGTTTCAGCTATAATTGCAGCAGCTGGAATGAGTAACAGAATGAGGAGCAGTATGAACAAACAGTTTATATCCATCGACGATAAGCCCATACTGGCCCATACTATAGATAAATTTGAAAAATGTAAGTATGTAGATGAAATAATTGTAGTTGCAAAAGATGATGAAATCAATTACTGTAAAAGAGAGATAGTAAATAAGTATAGGTTTCAAAAGGTATCCAAGATTGTAAGGGGAGGCAAGGAAAGACAGGATTCCGTATATAATGGTATACTAGCATTAGATGAGAGGGCAGAGATAGTGTTATCTCATGATGGTGCTAGACCTTTTATAAAAATTAAAAATATAATAGATGGTATAGATGGTGCCATTAAATATGGTGCTTCCGTAATTGGTGTTCCTGTGAAGGATACGATAAAGGTAGTTATGGATGGGAATAATATAGACAATACTCCCAAAAGAGATTTATTGTGGGCAGCCCAAACCCCCCAATGTTTTAAAAAAGAAATTCTTATGGAAGGTTATAGAAAGGCTATAGATGATAATTTCATAGGTACTGATGATAGTATGCTAATTGAAAGATTAGGTGTAGATGTAAAAATGATCATGGGTAGCTATGATAATATAAAGATAACTACTCCTGAGGACTTGATAATAGCTGAGTCTATTCTAAAAGGTAGGGAGACCATATTTGAAAGAATGGAATTAATATTACAAGGTAGATAGGATGAAAATACATGAGAATAGGTATAGGATATGATGTTCATAGATTGGTGAAGGATAGAAAATTGATAATTGGAGGAGTAAATATTCCTTTTGAAAGGGGTTTATTAGGTCATTCGGATGCAGATGTTTTAGTGCATGCTATTATGGATAGTATATTGGGTGCTCTAGGATTAGGGGATATTGGTAAGCATTTTCCAGATACGGACAACCAGTACAAGGATATCTCCAGCCTTATACTACTAGAAAAGGTTTATAAAATCATGATAGAACATGAATATAAGATAGGAAATATAGATACTATAATTGTAGCTCAGAATCCTAAGTTGGCACCATATATAGAAAGCATGAAAAAGAATGTTGCCAAAGTCATAAAGAGCTCGGTTTCAAATATAAACATTAAGGCGACTACAACAGAGAAATTAGGCTTTGAAGGTAAGGGAGAAGGAATAGCTGCTCATAGCGTTTGTTTATTGGTTCCAATATCATAATAGAAATAGGATTATTGTAGAAAAGCTATTGGAAATCTATTTGACAATCAATATGGTTTTTAGTATCATTAATGTTAATTAAAAATATGCTATGATAGGAAATAATAAGTATTAATGGTCAAAGAGAGGAAATCATAGGGTGGAAGATTTCTGACCCACTTAATGCCCAACCCGTCCTGGAGCTTTTAGGCTAAATTAATAGGCTTAAACGTTAGTTGCGTTAAAACTTTGAGTGGGCTTAGATAGAATGAATATTTAAGTCTATTAGAGTGGTACCACGGAAGCAAACCTTTCGTCTCTAACCTATAGAGGCGAAAGGTTTTTTTATATAAATGATGGCAGGGATATTGTCATGGATTAAAAAATATTAAGGGAGGAAATAAAAATGAAGATGTCAAAACTATATATGCCAACTTTAAGGGAAGTACCTTCTGAAGCGGAAATACCAAGTCATCAATTGCTATTGAGAGCAGGTATGATGCGTAAATTGGTATCGGGGATTTATTCCTATTTGCCCCTTGGGTATAGAGTGATTAGAAAGATTGAAGATATAGTAAGAGAAGAAATGGACAATGCAGGATCCCAAGAAGCCTTAATGTCTGCTATTCAACCTAGGGAATTATGGGATGCCAGCGGGAGATGGGAGAATTTTGGACCAGAAATGTTTAAATTAAAGGATAGAAACAATAGAGATTTTTGTCTGGGACCAACTCATGAAGAATATTTTTCAAGTCTTATAAAGGATGAAATCAAATCTTATAAACAATTGCCACTAAACTTATACCAAATCCAGACCAAGTATAGGGATGAAAAAAGACCAAGATTTGGTCTAATTAGAGCTAGGGAATTTATTATGAAGGATGCTTATAGCTTTGATAAAGATGAAGAAGGTATGGAAAATTCTTACAAAGAAATGTGGGAAGCTTATGATAAGATATTTACAAGATTAAAATTAAAATATAAAGTTGTAGAAGGAGATTCTGGAGCCATGGGAGGAAACCATTCTCATGAATACATGGCTATGTCAGAAGTAGGGGAAGGTTTAATAGCTTATTGCGACAAATGTGATTATGCAGCAACAGACGAGAAAGCAATAGTGGTTTATAATGTTGAGGAATCTAATGAAGATATGGGAAAAATGGAGAAGGTGCACACACCTAATGCTACCACTATTGATGATTTGGTAGATTTTTTCAAAATAGAGAAGAGTAGGTTTGGTAAGGCTATAGTATATAATGTTTCAGGAGAGCCTGTAGTAGTCATTATACCAGGAGATAGAGAATTGAATGAAACTAAATTATGTAATTACTTGAAGGTTCCTGAACATGAAATAGAAATGGCAGATGAAGAAACCATTATAAGGATATCTGGTGCTAATAAAGGATTTACAGGACCTGTTGGACTTAAAGAATATGCAAAAGTCTTAGTAGATTCAAGAATTACGAAGATGAAGAATTTAATAGTAGGTGGAAATGAAACAGATTACCACTTAAAGAATGTAAACTATGGAAGGGATTTCAATGGGGAAGTGGTAGAAGATTTACTTCTTGTAGAAGAAGGGGACATTTGTCCAAAATGTGGAATATCTTTATCAATGGATAGAGGAATTGAGGTAGGAAATATATTTCAATTAGGAACAAAATATAGCAAAAGCTTGGGTGCTACTTATTTAGATGAAAATGGCAAGGAAAAACCTATTGTAATGGGTTCTTATGGTGTTGGTGTTTCTAGATCTATGTCAGCTATAGTGGAACAATATCATGATGAACATGGTATTATATGGCCTTTGATAGTAGCGCCTTATCATGTGATAATTACCATTATAAACAATAAAAATGAAGAACAAAAAGAATTGGCAGAAAAACTATATCAAGATTTAAAAAATGAAGGCCTGGAAGTTATACTAGACGATAGAAATGAAAGACCAGGAGTTAAATTTAACGACAGGGACTTGATTGGAATACCTATTAGAATTACAGTGGGTAGAGGAGCAACTGAAAACATTGTAGAATATTCCCTAAGAAGAGATGGGGTAAATATTGAAATTGGAGCAGACGAAATAATGGATAGGATTAAGGACGAGTTTAAAAGGGAAGATATTGAAATATAAAAAATAAGGCTGAGTTATCAGCCTTATTTTACATTTAAGCCTCCGAAGGCAACAAGAGCCTTGATTTTTAAAACCGGTGCATCTGGATTGGTATTTAAAGATGTTTTATTGTCCCAGCCCCCTAATATAGGGGTTCCGGACATCTCTACTTTCCAATGGTTTGGTACTAGGATATCTATTCCTCCAAGTAGCACGTTTACTTCTAAGAAAGCTCCTTCTTCTTGAATATTAGCTCCTCTTAAATCTAACTGCATTCCACCTAAAACAGTGGTAAGGGCCCCTCCTTTAAAATTGCTAGACTGGTTTCGTGTATTTAAACCTGAGAGTATGGTAGTTTCTCTAATATAATCTTCATCATTAAAGTTTGTAGAAGTATACTTTGTTTTTTTATAATTATCGGGATTGGATTCTTCTCTATATTTATATTTCTTTGGTATCAATAGGCTAATTCCAAATAAGATTAGAAGAATTGGAAAAAACATTTTCCAAACATTAAAATCTATAAGATTTAAGATATTAGCTTGAAGCATAGCTCCAGCAATAATGACAAATAAACTTCCTACTTTAGATGACTTTTTATCGAATAGCTTTCCTAATCCAACTATTATAAGAATAGATGGCCAATAGGTTTTAATATAAAAATTAAAATCTAAACCCATAGTTTCTTTCATTAAAAAGCCTATCCCCAATAATATTAGAATAAGTCCACTAATTATGTTTCCTATCATTTGCAAAACCTCCTCTTATATACTATTATTATTTATATTTATATTTAGAATATCAACCTTTGATCTTAATAACAAGCTAATTATAAGTTAATTCTTTTAAGCGGGTTTATCTTTTCAAGAACTTGTAATATTACCGGTAATAGGGTATTCTATTTTAAGAACCTATTTTAAAATTTGGGGGGATTTTAATGAAAAGAAAAGTAATAGGGCTTATATTGATAATAACGGTTATTTTTTCATCCATGGCTTTTGCAGATCAGGAAATGAATGAGGTAGTCGTTGCATTGGGAAAAAATTTATCTGCTGAGCAACGACAGCAGATGTTGAGTTTTTTTGGGGTGGATGAAAACGTAAGAATAATAGAGGTTACAAATCAAGAGGAAAGGCAATATCTAGGAAAGCATATTGATGAAAAATTGCTTGGTACTAGAGCTTTGTCTTCCGTATATGTAGAAAAACTTTCAGAAGGAGAAGGGATTACGGTTCAATCAAATAATATCACCTGGGTTACCAATGATATGTATAGAAATGCTTTAATAACCGCTGGGGTTAAAGATGCTAAGATAATGGTATCCAGTCCTATTCAAGTATCCGGTACAGCAGCTTTGACTGGAGTTATTAAAGCCTTTGAGGATATTACGGGAGAAACTATTACGGAGAAGGAAAAAGAGATAGCCAGTGAAGAAATAGCAAAGACAGCTACACTGGGCAATGAAATAGGTCAAGAGAAAGCCCAAGAACTTATAAACAATATAAAAATCTATATAATCAACAATAATATAAAGAGCAAAGGTTCCATAAGGGATGTTGTAAAACAGATGGCAGAGGAACTAGGTATAGAATTGACCAAGGAACAAATAGAACAAATTGTGTCCCTTATGAGTCAAATATCTAAGTTGAATCTAAATGTAGATCAGATAAAGGAACAGTTAAAAGATATATCGGGGAAAATAGACAAAATAACAGAACAAAATATAGAAGTAGGATCTATATTAGATAGAATACTAAATGCCATAACAAACTTTTTTAGTAGGTTTTTCTAATAAAGAATTAGAAACATTTACACTTAAAGACAACCAGTATATAATATAATGGTAATAAAATAGTGGGAGGAATTGTTTTGAAACAGGTTAGATTGAGATTTGCACCAAGTCCTACGGGATATCTACATATAGGTGGTCTTAGAACTGCCTTATATAATTATTTATTTGCAAAGCATAATAAGGGTAAGTTTATATTAAGAATTGAAGATACGGATAGGTCCAGATATGTAGAAGGGGCTATTGAAAATTTAATTGAGTCCCTCAATTGGGCAGGTATCGAATATGATGAAGGAGTATTTGTAGAGGATGGCAGGATAGTAGAAAAAGGAGATTATGGACCTTATACTCAATCCAAAAGATTGGATATCTATAGGAAATATGTAGATCAACTCATTGAAGAGGGCCATGCATATTATTGTTTCTGTTCTAAAGAAAGATTGGATAAGGTTAGAGAGGAACAAAAGGTTAAAGGTTTAATTCCTAAGTATGACGAATTTTGCAGGAGCCTGAGTTTAGAAGAAGCAAGAAAAAGAATAGCTAATGGTGAAGAATACGTAGTTAGGTTGAAATTACCCCATAATAGGGATATTAAATTTCATGATATGGTAAGAGGAGATATAAGCATAAATACAGAAGATATAGATGATCAGGTATTGTTGAAATCCGATGGGTACCCTACTTATCATATGGCGGTGGTAGTAGATGACCATTTAATGGGTATAACTCATATTGTAAGAGGAGAAGAATGGTTATCTTCCGTTCCAAAACATGTATATTTATATGAGGTATTTGGTTGGGATATACCAGTTTTTGTACACTTACCTACAGTACTAAACAAGGATAGGAAAAAACTGAGCAAACGTCATGGAGATGTAGCGGTAGAAGATTTTATGGCAAAAGGTTATCTTCCCGAGGGATTAATCAATTATTTGGCGCTGGTGGGCTGGAGTCCAGAGGACAATCAAGAAATATTCTCTATGGAAGAATTGATTGAAGCTTTTTCTTTTGAAAGGGTAGCTAAAACAGGTGGTATATTCGACAAAGATAAACTGGATTGGGTCAACGGTCATCATATAAGGGAGTACGATCTTGATGAACTCACTAAGCTTGCCACACCTTATCTAAAAAAGGCTGGATATATCGATGATAAAACCATAGAGGAAAAGTATGATTGGATAAAGACTATAGTGGAAACGGTTCAAGAGAGTATATCCTATATGGCTGAAATAGTGGATAAAGTAGATGTTTTTTTCAAAAATGAAATAGAGCCAGAAGATGAAAATGCCTTAGCCGTACTAAAAGGTGAACAAGTACCTATTATTCTAAAGGCATTTAAAGCTGAGCTAAGTGAAATAGAAGAGATCGATGAGGAATTTGCTAAAGGTGTTATGAAAAAGATACAAAAAAGTACAGGAGTTAAAGGAAAAAAATTATTCATGCCCACTAGAGTAGCTTTAACTGGCAATAGTCATGGCCCAGAGTTGGCAAGCATTATATATATATTAGGTAAACAAAACATGTTGAAAAGAATAGAATATGTAGAAGAGAACTTTTTAAAGGATTAGGTGAACTTTACTTTAAGTTGATATAAGGTTAATGAGAATATGTTAACCAATATTAGTAGCGATGATGAGGATAAGTAGATTATAATATCTTAACAGAGAGGGGTTCTTGTAGCTGAAAGGAGCCCTAAGAATACATTATAATTGAAGTGCACCTTGGAGCATATTGTCTAAAAACTGAAGTAAGACAATACGGGTAACGGCGATATACGTAATAAAGTTGATAGCAAAGTTTTTAATGAGCTAACTAAAAATAGAGTGGAACCACGGAATAGCCGTCTCTTTAATTGAGGCGGTTATTATTGTTTCTTAATGGAGGGAGGATTTAGAATGCAATTATATAATACGTTGACTAGGAAAAAAGAAAAATTTATACCTATTAAAGATGGTGAAGTAAAGATATATGTATGTGGGCCTACTGTATATGACTATATTCATGTAGGGAATGCTAGACCGTTAATAACCTTTGATACCTTAAGGAGATATTTCTTATACAAAGGCTATAATGTAAAGTATGTGGTAAATTTTACGGACATTGATGATAAGATAATTAAAAAAGCTCAGAAGGAAGGGCTAACATATAAAGAGATTGCAGAAAGATATATTGATGAGTTTAAAAAAGATGCTGAGGGATTATCTCTATATGAAGAGAAAACTTGGCACCCTAGGGCTACAGATTATATTGATGAGATAATAGAGTTTACTAGCAACCTTATGGAAAAAGGAGCAGCATATAATGTAGATGGAAATGTTTATTTTGATATATCTAAAACCAAGGACTATGGAAAACTGTCTAAGAAAAACATAGATGAACTTATAAGTGGAGCTAGGATAGAGGTTAATGATGAGAAAAAAAATCCAATGGACTTTGTATTGTGGAAAAAAGCAAAGACAGACGAACCTTCTTGGGATAGCCCTTGGGGCTGTGGAAGACCTGGCTGGCATATTGAATGTTCTGTAATGGCTAAAGAGTTGTTGGGAGAAACCATAGATATTCATGCTGGGGGAGAGGATCTCCAATTTCCTCACCATGAGAATGAAATAGCTCAGTCTGAAACTCTGTCGGGAAAATCCTTTGCTAACTACTGGCTTCATAATTCCATGATATATGTGGATAATAAAAAAATGTCCAAATCAAAATCCAACTTCTTTACCATTAGGGATATAGAAGAGGAATTTGACTTAGAAACTTTAAGGTTTTTTATCTTATCATCCCATTACAGAAGTCCTCTTAACTTCAGCAAGGAATCAATCCTTCAGTCGGAAAAAGGCTTAGAAAGATTATATAATGGCAAACAAAACCTAGAATATTTATTGGAGAAGAGTCAAGAAAAAGAAACTAGTTCAGAAGATGAGGCAATGATAAAACAAATAGATGCATATAAACAGGATTTTATTAGTAGCATGGATGATGATTTAAATACGGCAGATGGAATAGCTACTTTATTCGATATAATTAGATATTCTAATTCTAATTATGATGAGCAGACCTCGAAATCTGTGGTACAATATACCTATGATACTCTTCTTGAACTATCCAAAGTATTGGGTATCTTATCGAGAGAAGATGAGAGATTAGAGGATGAAATATTAAGACTAATTGAAAAAAGAACTGAAGCAAGGAAAAACAAGGATTATAAGTTAGCAGACCAGATTAGAGATGAGTTAAGACAAAAAGGCATTATATTAGAGGACACACAAGAAGGTGTCAAATGGAAGAAGATTTAGATAATGATAGCCTATTGATTATAAGACATGGATAAAGGGGAGAGACTTTTGAAAGTAGAACTATTAAGATATACACCTGATGGAGAAAAGCTAATTGCTTCTTCAGCGAAATTATGTTATTCACCTGTAGGGATTGAAAACATAGAGAAAAAACTAGATGACAAGAGTATAGAAAGGTTTTTACAGGTATTAGTAGACTTAGGCCATGAGTCCCCTATAGAGCATGTAAGCTTTACATTTGGGGTTGAAGGGGTTTCTAGAACACTAACCCATCAGTTGGTCCGACATAGAATAGGAAGCTATTCTCAACAATCTCAAAGATATGTAAAATTGGATCAATTTGAATATATAATACCGCCAGCTATTTCAAAGGATGAAGAAGCAAGAAGAGTATTTGTTGAAGCTATGGAAAAAGATCAACAATACTATAATAGGATAGTTGATATTTTGTTTAAAAAATATTTTAAAGAGTATCTAGATAAAGGTGTTAAAGAAACTGAGGCTAGACAAAAATCTGAAAAACAAGCCATAGAAGATGCAAGGTATGTATTTCCTAATGCTTGTGAAACTAAAATTGTCTTTACTATGAACGCTAGAAGTTTATTAAATTTCTTCAAGTTACGATGCTGCAATAGAGCTCAATGGGAGATAAGGGAACTGGCCATAGAGATGCTTAAAAAGGTTAAAAATGTATATCCGACTTTATTCAAAGGTGCTGGACCCAGTTGTTTGAATGGACCTTGTCCAGAGGGAAAAATGACTTGTGGTAATATAACTGAAGTAAGAGAGAGGTTCAATAATCTATAATGGGGAATTTAAAATAATCAAAGAGATATAGAAGGTGGTATAGGGTATGAATGATCAGTATATTGTAGGTAGAAATCCTGTATTGGAAAAGTTAAGGACTGGTAAGGATGTAGAGAAGATACTTGTTGTTAAAGGGGAGTATAAGGGTTCTATCAATAAGATTATAGGTATAGCTAAGGATAGAAATATTATTATTCAACAAGTGGATAAAAACAAACTGGACCAGATATCTGGAAATAATGCGCATCAAGGAGTGGCTGCTTTGGTAGCTCCATATGAATATTCGTCCATAGATGAGATCTTAAACGATGCAAAACAAAAAGGAGAATCTCCTTTTGTTTTGATCTTAGATGGCATAGAGGATCCCCATAACCTGGGTTCTATTATCAGAACGGCAGAAGCTGGAGGTGCCAATGGAATAATAATACCTAAAAGAAGAGCTGCTCGAGTGACACAGACGGTTTACAAGAGTTCTGCAGGGGCGGTGGAGTATTTACCTGTTGCAAAAGTGACTAATATTTCAGATACAATAGATGAACTGAAGGATAGGGGCTTGTGGGTATATGGAGCGGATATGGATGGTGAAGAATATTATTTTGATACAGAATTAAAAGGATCCATTGCTTTGGTGGTGGGAAGTGAAGGTAAAGGAATATCTAGATTGGTAAAGGAAAAATGTGATGGTTTGTTAAGGATTCCAATGACAGGGAAGATAGCCTCCCTCAATGCATCTAATGCTGCCTCTATACTAATATATGAGGTGGTAAGACAAAACCATGGTAGCAAAAGATAATAGAGTCAAAGAGTATCTTTTTGTAGATGGTTATAATATTATCAATTCTTGGAATAACTTGAGGGAATTGAGTAAATTAGATTTAGGGGTGGCTAGGGAAGAGTTAATAGAAATAATGTCGGAATACCAACACTATTCAGATATTCAGGTTATAATAGTATTTGATGCGCATATGGTCAAGGGACAAAATGGAAAAGAGGACGTAATTAAAGGAGTCAGGGTAGTTTATACAAAAGAAACTCAGACAGCTGATCAATACATTGAAAAAACCTTGGATGAGATTGGTCGAATAAAGAGGGTTAGGGTTGCTACTTCTGATTGGATGGAGCAACAGATAGTACTAGGAAGAGGAGGCACTAGAATATCGGCTAGGGAACTAGAAGTAGAAATATTTAATCATAGAAAGTCGATTAAACGAAAGAGACGTAATGAAAATATAAAGAATAATTTGCTTATGGGTAGACTTGAAGAAGATATATTAATAAAGTTGAACAAATGGGGGAAAAACAAGGAATAGCTTGACTATTGATCTATAATTAATTATAATTTAATTAATTATGATTTTGCTTGGCAAACATACTTCTGGAGGAGATGCCAGTGATGTTAACATGGTATAATAATTTAGATATGTCCATGTACCTGGATATGTCAGATGAAGATATTGTTGAGACGGCCAAAATAGGCGATCCTGAAGCATTGGAGTACTTGATAAGAAAGTACAAGGGTTTTGTTAGAATAAAGGCAAGATCTTATTTCCTAATAGGTGCTGATAGAGAAGATATTGTACAAGAAGGGATGATTGGACTTTACAAAGCCATACGAGACTATGATAAGGACAAGCTCAGTTCTTTTAGAGCTTTTGCAGAAATATGTATTACGAGGCAGATAATAACTGCAATTAAAACTGCTACAAGACAAAAACATATGCCATTAAATTCTTATGTCTCTCTCAATAAACCTATATATGATGAAGAGTCGGATAGAACATTACTGGATATTATATCCGGTGCAAAGATAACTGATCCAGAAGAGTTGATAATTAGCAGTGAAGAGTTATATTCTATGGAAAATAAAATAGTAGAGCTTTTGAGTAGTTTGGAATGGGAAGTGCTTATGGCTTATTTAGATGGAAAATCTTATCAAGAAATTGCCTGTGAATTAAATAGACATGTTAAAAGTGTTGATAATGCACTACAAAGAGTTAAGCGAAAACTTGAAAGATATTTGAGGCTAAGAAAATATTAAATTTACTATTGACAATAAAATATCTTGGTAGTAAACTATGTTATAGTGGTTTTTAAATGCCCATGTAGCTCAGTAGGTAGAGCACTTGCATGGTAAGCAAGAGGTCACCGGTTCAAATCCGGTCATGGGCTCCAAACAATAAAAGAAACACCCGGAAGAGTTTTCATGGAGTTTATACTTCCTGAAACTTTATAAAATTAAGGAGGAATAGGAAATGGGAAAAGAAAAATTTGAAAGAACCAAACCTCATGTTAATATAGGAACAATAGGACACGTAGACCATGGTAAGACAACATTAACAGCAGCGATAACATCTGTATTAGCCCAAAGGGGTGGAGCGGATGTAATGAGCTATGACAACATAGACAAAGCACCAGAGGAAAGGGAAAGAGGAATAACCATATCCACATCCCACGTTGAATATGAAACAGAAAACCGTCACTATGCACACGTAGACTGCCCAGGTCACGCTGACTATGTAAAGAACATGATCACAGGAGCAGCACAAATGGACGGAGCTATACTAGTAGTATCAGCAGCAGATGGTCCAATGCCACAAACAAGAGAACATATACTATTATCTAGAAACGTTGGAGTACCAAAGATTGTAGTATTTTTAAACAAAGCAGACATGGTAGATGACGACGAACTAATAGAACTAGTAGAAATGGAAGTAAGAGAACTACTAAGCGAATATGACTTTGATGGAGACAATACAAGTATCGTAGTAGGTTCTGCATTAAAAGCAATAGAAGAACCAGAAGGAGAATGGGGAGATAAGATATTAGAATTGATGGAAGCTGTAGACAATGATATACCAGCACCAGAAAGAGACACAGACAAACCATTCTTAATGCCAGTAGAAGACGTATTCA
>JAAYRD010000090.1 GCA_012518955.1 Tissierellia bacterium
GAAAAGTCCTCTAGCCATAGGCAATAGAATAGAGATAGCACAACGACAAAACAATCTTTTCCATGCTAGGAGCATATTTAAGAAAACTATAAACATGATGATTATAGTATATATATTTCATGGTATAGTGTGTCTTCTGCAGATCTATTCTGCTTATTATATATATAAAAATAAAAAAGATAAATTTAATAATATAGATCTCTATAACAATTTAATAATTATAAATATATTCATCTCCCTATTGATGGGAATTTCAAGCCTACATATTAATATTGCATTATATCTATTAATAAATCTTTTGACCACCTATATTATCACAATGTTTATCATGGATAGAGCAATAAATCCCATAGGGTTATTTTCAACCTTAACCTATATCATTATAATTTTTGGGATATTTTTTAAGCCGGAAATTTTATATAATTCCTATATAGGATTCAACAATCTATTCTATGGTTTTAGATATTATGGATTAAATAATGGGATAATGGGTGTTCTATTAGTTTCATCTATAATCAGTTATTTTTTTATTAGAGAATTGATTCCAAATAGGTTTGTGGATAAGGTGGTCTGTTTTTGCTACTTTATGATGAATATTGTAGTACTATCAGCTAACTATGGAGCAAATACGGGAGGGTTCTTAACCGCTATAGTATTGTTTTTGATAATGGTATATCTTTATATATTGGATAAAAGTTTCAATATAAGTGGTATATTCACTTTAATATTTATAGGTTTTTTAATATTTGCTACAAATATGTATTTTGATTATTTTAGTAATGAAAAAAGTCATGCCATAAACTTTTTAATAAGGATAAAAACCTTAGGGCTTAGTGAATTTGTAAATATGTTTAAAATTAAAATAGAAGAATTGATTAAGCTTACCATAGTGCCACCTTTCGGTATTGCAATAGTTTCTCAAATATATTCTTTGAAAAGATTATCAGAGATGAAGAATATATCTTTTAAAATGGAGACTAATATAATATTAGCCATAGGGATAATAGCTTTCATACTAAATGATACAGGTGTGATAGCTTTCATATATATAATTCATTATCTTATATCTTTATGGTTCCAACAAGGTGAACTCCACCCTCCTAGGTCCTAGGAGGGTGTTCTATTGTTTAGTATAGTTTGTTCAATAGGTGTACTATATAGAATTTTCAAGGCAATGATGCCATTTATTATTGCTATTATTATCAATAATCTATAATTACCTAAGTTATAGAAGATAGGCCCTAGTATTGAGTATATGGTCATGGTTATAGCGTTTACTGTGTAGAAAAGACTCATATAGGTACCTCTTTTTTCTGGATTTATCTCAGAACAAAGAGTTTGATAAGCAGTCCAACCTCCGTCTATTCCAATGGTCATTATAGTTAAGAGTCCGATCATAGGATATAAAGATTTTACCAATGTCATAGGGATTAAGGCTATTAATACAAGGGTAAAGAAAAATCGAGATAACCTCTCCTTACCTATCTTATCGGTAAAAAATGCTGCAAATAGAATCCCCACAATAGTGCCACCTGCAATTATAGTATATGTATAGCCAATTTCAATTTGATCAAGATTAAAGTTGTTGGAAAGAAATACCCCTAGAAAACTAAGCAATAAGGATGGGGTTGCAAGAATTAAAAATACCACCATTAAGGTTTTATAGTTTATGGGTTTTTTTAACACTATAAAAAGTTCCTTTATGTCAAATTTTATATTTTTTCTTGTTGCTGTTTCTGGTAATCTAGTTAACAACAATAAACAAATGAACCCTATAATTGTAAGGGGAAGATATACACTACTTAACACCTTATATTTACTTATCATATTGGTAGCGTATAGTGGGCTAAATAAAATACCAATACCAAAGGCAGCTCTTAACAATCCTGAAGCTTTTCCTCTGGATTCATATGAAATAAATTCACTTAAGTAGGATAGGTTTGTTCCACTAAGAGAAAAATATCCAATTCCTATAAAAATTCTACCTAGGGCAAAGACTATTGGTTTTTTAGCAAATCCACTTACCAATGTACCTAAGATATAGAAAATTAAAGCTATCATTAGACTTTTCTTTTTGCCATACTTATCGGAAAAGGCTCCTAAAATAGGAACCAGTAAACCAATAAGGGAAAATCCTATATTAAACATTATAACTGAACTAGGATTCATATTAAAATACTGGGAAATAAAAGGTGCTAATGGAGCTATAAGGTTCATTTCCGTAGTAATTATGAGCTGAATCAGAAAAGTGGTCAGAAACATTAAAAATAAATTCATAAAAACCTCCTATGGTTATGTACTATATACAATTATATAGAATAATTGAAAAAAAGAAATAGAGATGATACAATATTTTATGAAACATATTTAGACTATCGAAAGTATTTTGAAAGGGGGAATAGGAAAGTTGTTAAGTAAGTTTATTTCCTATTATAAACCGCATAAAAAACTATTCTTCATTGATATGTTTTTTGCTTTGCTGATATCCGTATTTGATTTGATATTTCCCATGGTTTCAAGAAACATTGTCAATGTAATTATTCCCGAAGGAAGAATGGATCTTTTGATTAAATGGACCATTATAATGTTTGTTTTATTCTTACTCAGGTATATAAGTTATTATATCGTTGCCTATTGGGGTCATGTACTAGGTGTCTATATTGAACATGATATGAGGAAAGATCTCTTTTCACATCTTCAGACACTACCTTTTAGCTATTATGACAATACGAAAACAGGTCATATAATGTCAAGGTTGGTAAATGATTTAAGAGATATTACAGAACTAGCCCATCATGGACCGGAGGATTTATTTATTTCTACAGTAATGTTATTGGGCTCCTTTATCCTATTGATTAGAATAGAATGGAGATTGACTTTAATCATATTTTCATTTATTCCAATAATGATTTGGTTTGCCATATCTAAGAGGAAGAAAATGGAGAATTCTTTTAGAGAAGTTAGAAAGAAAATTGCTAATGTGAATGCACAGTTAGAAAATAGTATTTCTGGAATAAGGGTTGCTCAGTCCTTTACCAATGAAGATCATGAGATTGAAAAATTTGCCGAGGGCAACCATCAGTTTAAAATAGCTAGAAAATATTCTTTTAAGGTTATGGCAGAGTTTATCGCAGGTATTGGTTTAATGACCAATATTCTCAATTTGCTAGTAATTAGTGCAGGCGGATATTTTATATATAAAAACTATATAGATACTGGGGACTTAGTTGCATATATGCTATATGTAAACTTCTTCATGCAACCTATAAGAAGATTATCAGATTTCATGCAACAATACCAAGATGGTATGACTGGTTTTGAAAGATTTATGGAGGTAATGGAGATTCAGCCGGATATTGTAGATAAGGAAGGAGCCATAGATCTTGAGAATGTAAAAGGAAATATTAAATTTGAAGATGTTTCCTTTAGCTATACCAATGGAGAAGATAGGGTTTTATCCAATTTAAACTTAGATATAGAACAAGGAAAAACCGTCGCTATTGTAGGTCCTTCAGGAGCAGGAAAAACAACCCTATGTCATTTAATACCTAGGTTCTATAATATAGATGAAGGAAGAATATTGATCGATGGTAAAAATATAAATGACATTAAATTGCAATCTCTAAGAGGAAATATTGGATTGGTACAACAGGATGTATTTCTGTTTACAGGTACCATAATGGACAATATATCCTATGGAGATCCGGATAAATCAGAAGAGGAAATAATTGATGCAGCTAAGAGAGCCCGTATTCATGACTTTATTTTGACATTGCCTAATGGATATGATACCTATATAGGAGAAAAGGGAGTAAAACTATCAGGTGGTCAAAAACAAAGAATATCTATAGCAAGGTTGTTTTTAAAAGATCCACCAATTTTGATATTAGATGAAGCAACTTCAGCACTGGATAATGAAACGGAAATATTGATTCAATCTTCTTTAGAGGAATTATCTAAAGGAAGAACGACTTTGATAATTGCCCATAGATTATCTACCATAAAAAATGCCGATGAGATACTGGTATTGACCAATGAAGGGATTGTAGAAAAAGGAAGTCATGAAGAACTTTTAGAGAAGGATTCTCTGTATGCAAAGCTATACAAATCTCAGTTTAAAGATCTAATATCATAAAAACTTGTATCAAAATACCTCCTTGTGCATATTATGTATGGAATATGTATGAGGAGGTTTTAATATGAATTTTACCTATCCAGAGCTATACTATAGAATTTATCCTAAAGTCATGGATACCATAGGGAGATATTTAGACAACAATGAATACATGGAAAATTTGACAGAAGAAGATATTATTAGAATGACAGATGAAGTATATGAAAAAATGGTCATAGAATGTCCAGAAATACACGAAGATCCTGTAGAGAGAAGAGGTCAAAGAAGATATAGAAAAATTCAAAGGGTTTTTTATGGAAGAAGGAGGCTGGTTAGGGATATTATAACTATAATACTTATTTCGGAACTATTAAGAAGAAGGAACCCTCATGTAACTTTTTTGTAATAAATATGTTATAACTTTGTAATGCATAATGAACAACTTTATAGTATCCTATATATAAGAAATAGTGACAATATAATATATCTAATGGTAATTTAGGACAAGGAGTGACATAAATGACTAAGCCACAAAAAAAAGCGAATAAAAAACGAAGAAGAGATTTTAGCGTCCTAATTGTAATAATTATACTACTTTTTGTAAAAGCTTCTTATGATTATAGTCAAAAAAACAACTCCTCTACAGCTGAAGCTGTAGATGTATC
>JAAYRD010000091.1 GCA_012518955.1 Tissierellia bacterium
TATCTCTATCTGGTCTTTTTACTACAATGAATTTGCACAGACCTATTAGCTCTTTATAATCCTTCCATTTATCTATATTAAAAAAGGAATCGGAGCCTAAGACAAAATAAAAATCTACATCTGTGTACCTTTTCTGTAACTTTTTTATAGTATCTATGGTATATGTAGTTCCCTGACTTTCCATCTCTATAGATGATAGATGAAAGTATGGATTTGTATTTATGGCTAATAATGTCATGTCATATCTATATTTACTAGAGGATATATTGTTTTGGTCTTTATGAGGTGGGTTTCCCGTTGGTATAAAGATTACTTTTTCTAGGTCAAAATGTAGTCTAGAATATTCTGCCAATATTAAATGTCCATTATGTATGGGGTCAAAGGTGCCACCCATAATGCCTATTTTTATTTTAGACAAAGCCTTCCCTCCTGTTAATCCTTATGAATAATAATTGAACTTCAGAAAACTTGTTTCTGAAGTCCTTGATTATTTATTTTGGTAGTGAAATCTTTTTGTTTTCTTTTGATTCTCTATATAGCACAAATTTATTGCCTATACTTTGAACAAACTCTGCATCTAACTTCTCTGCTAAATCATTGGCTACTTCTTTGGCTTCCAAAAGGCTATTGTTTAATACTTTAACCTTTAGCAATTCTCTAGCTTCTAGTGCTTCATCTATCTGCTTAATAAAATTATCTGTTATTCCGCTTTTACCTACTTGAAATATTGGATCCATGGTATTGGCCATGCTTTTCAAATAGCTTCTCTGTTTTCCAGTTAACACTCTCTACACTCCCTTTGTTAATTAAAATATTCGAACTCATATCCACAGATGAATACTGAATCATTTTCCGTAATACCTAGGTCCTCCAGCTCATCTACAATTCCCTTTTGTCTCATGACATTTTGAAAATATCTTAGGGAATCCATACTTTCAAAGTTGGTTGATGCTAATAATCTTTCTATGAAACTTCCCTCTACTATATATTTTCCATCTTCTTTTTTGACTATTATACTTTCCTCTTTAGGCTTTTCCAATGTAATGTTGATTTCTTCATCAAAGGTTTCATATTTTACATCGATTTTAGATAGAACTTCCCATATTCCATACTTTAACTCATCAATACCTGCAGTAGTTGCAGCAGAAATGGGATATACCTTATAATCCTTAGGCTCGAACTCATCCTTTATCTTGTTTATCCATTCCTTGGATTCACTAATATCCATCTTATTGGCCACAATTATTTGCGGCTTTTCCGAAAGCTTTGGATTATATTTTACTAGCTCTTCGTTTATCTTATAGAAATCTTCTATTGGGTTTCGCCCTTCTAAGCCAGAGGCATCTAATACATGTACCAAAATCCTAGTCCTTTCCACATGTCTTAAAAAGTCATGACCTAGCCCAACACCTTCGTGGGCACCTTCTATTAGCCCGGGAATATCCGCCATTACAAAGCTTTTGCCTGATTCTACGAATACTACCCCTAGATTTGGTTTCAATGTGGTAAAATGGTAATTGGCGATTTTAGGTTTTGCTTCTGATAGGATGGATAATATAGTGGATTTTCCCACATTGGGAAATCCAACAAGTCCTACATCTGCTATTAGCTTTAATTCTAATATGACCCATCTTTCCTCACCTTTAGTGCCAGGTTCAGCAAACCTTGGCGCTTGCCTTGTAGCTGTAGCAAATTTGGCGTTGCCTCTGCCTCCTCTGCCTCCCTTAGCGATGATGAAAGTTTGGCCATGGGATTTCATATCTATTATTACCTGCTCCGTATCTGCGTCCTTTATCAAGGTTCCCACTGGAACCTTTAGGATTAGGTCCTCTCCCTTTTTCCCAAATTGTTTTTTAGTCCTTCCATTTTCGCCATTTTCAGCTTTATAGTGAGGTCTATATCTAAAGTCCATCAAGGTTCTTATTCCTTCATCTGCATATAATACTATATTGCCTCCATTGCCTCCATCCCCACCAAAGGGACCCCCTGATGGTTCGTATTTTTCTCTTCTAAATGCTACTGCCCCATCTCCGCCTTTTCCAGCTTTTAAATTAATCTTTGCAATATCTATAAACATATAATCATCCTCTATCAACTAACCTCTATTATTTGTAGTTTAATTATATCAACTTATGGTATGCTGTCAATAATTCCAATAGCAATAAACTAATAAATGCCTATTTTAGGCATTATGGATAGTTTCCCATAATAAATTGATTAAATACAAAAAAAGCTTACCAATTTTGGCAAGCTTTATAAATCTATGCTAACTCTTCAGCAGTATAAACACTAACCTGTCTTCTGTCTTTACCTTTTCTTTCAAATTTAACTACACCGTCTACCATTGCAAATAAAGTATCATCTTTTCCTTTTCCTACATTGTTGCCAGCATGGAATTTAGTTCCTCTTTGTCTTACCAGAATATTTCCAGCTAAAACAGCTTGACCGTCTCCTCTTTTAACGCCTAGTCTTTTAGCACGACTGTCTCTACCGTTTCTAGAACTACCTACTCCTTTTTTAGAAGCAAATAATTGTAAATTTAATTTTATCATTTCCTTACACCTCCCTATATTTGAGAGTTACATACTCCGGATAATTTTCAACAATGGATTGGGTTCCTACCTCAAAAGTTCTAAACACAGTTTCAACTTTATTTCTAGTATCCTTATCCAATTCTGTAGGTATTTTCACATCTAGTATACCCTTTTTATCATCCATTAAATATCCTATTTTCTCTTCTCCAATATTACAGACCTTTACCAATGCCAATAGAGTTGTTTGTCCCAACATGGAAACAGCGGCACATACTATGTCCTTTCCCTCTACATCATAACCTGCATGTCCTGTAATATTATATCTTTCTATACGGTTTTGTTGGTCAATATATATTGTTACCTTTATCATATATTATCCAACTATCTTTTCAATCTTAATCTTTGTATATGGTTGACGATGTCCTTGTTTTCTCTTATAATTTTTCTTAGCTTTATATTTGAAAACAATGATTTTTTTCGCTTTCCCTTGTTCTAATACAGTTGCTTCTACCTTTGCATTTTCAACATAAGGTTTCCCAACGATTAGATCATCTTCTTTTGAAATAAGAAGAACCTTTGATAAATCTAATTTTTCTCCTTCTTCTACATCTAGTTTCTCAACAAATACAGTGTCTCCTTCTTGAACTCTATATTGCTTTCCACCTGTTTCAATTACAGCATACATTATAACATTGCACCTCCTCTAACCAGTCTCGCCAATATCAGGTGACTATGCTTTAATACCCATATTGAGCGGCTACCTACAACCAAAAATTTTAACAGATTGAGCCGGTTTTGTCAATACAATTTTTCGAAAATTTTCCCTCTCCCGTTGCAATGGGGGCATTTTTTTATATAGCTTGTGCTAAGACTGTTTCTCACCTTCCTCCTAGTTAATTCGACCAATCCTAGCTTGGTGATTTCTATTATATTGGCTCTATTTCTATCCATCATTAAACAATCTTCCAGTTTGTTTAAAACCAAATCCACATCCTCTTTGTTTTTCATATCTATAAAATCGATTATTATAATTCCGCTTAAATCCCTAAGGCGAATTTGCCTAGCTATCTCTTCTGCTGCTTTTAAATTGGTTTTCACCACTGTATCTTCTAGATTCTTGCTACCTACAAACTTACCTGTATTAACGTCTATGGCGGTTAGAGCTTCTGTTTCATCTACTACTATATAGCCTCCATTTTTTAAGTTTACCTTCCTATTCAGGGCATCTTGGATTTGTTTTTCTATGTCCCCATGGGAAGATATGTTGAAATCCTTGTCATAAAATAACTTTTCGCTTAAATTAGGAGATATTATATCCTGAAAGCTAAGAAGACTATTGTATTTGGCCTTATCGTTTATGATTATCTGGTCAGTCTTGTGGTTAAAAACATCTCTCACTATTTGATGAGTTAGGTCCATCTCCCTATATACCAATTTAGGACAAGGTAAAAAGTTTTTTTCCTTTTCAATTTTCTTATATATATTTATAAGGGTTTTATATTCATGGAGTAAGGATTCCTTGTCTACTCCTTGAGACCTAGTTCTAAAGATGAGTCCAATATCCTCTTCCCTTATGTCCTTACCTATCTTCTTTAACCTTTCAATTTCTGTATCATCCCATATTTTCCTCGATATATTGATTCTATTGGAAAAAGGAGTAAGGACTAAAAACCTCCCTGGTATAGTTATATGAGTGGTTACCTTTGGCCCTTTGTTCTTGGAGGGTTCCTTTAGTACTTGAACTATTATGTCCTCTCCTCCCTTGATTATATCTTGAATTTTTACTTCCATACCCTTGTACATAATTTCCTTTGGCAGGGCATCCTTTACATATAGATAGGCGTTTTTTTCCTCGCCAATATCTACAAAGGCAGCCTCCATTCCTCTGAGCACATTTATTACTTTACCTCTATAGATATTTCCCGCTTGACTTTTATCATCTTTTTCATCTATATAAAATTCCATAAGCAGACCATCTTCAACGACCCCTACTTTTTCAACACCATCTTTTGAGTCTATAAAAATATAATTCATCAATATCTCTCCCAATTTACAATAGTTGCAATACTACATCTTTCATTTTATCATAAAAACCCGGACAAGTTAACCGTCCCCTTGTCCGGATTATTTATTGAAGCTTACATAGCTTGCTGGGTTTACTGGTTCATCGTCTACCCAAACTTGAAAATGCAAGTATTTGTTTCCATCCTTGTTTGTTCCTAAATTACCTATTTTAGTACCTTTTTCCACCTCTTCTCCTTCCGATACATAGGCAGAAATCAAATAACCATAAACCGTTGTCATAGTTTCATGTTCAATGGTTACAAAATAGCCTTTAGTGCTTTTGTCTTCCACTTTTCTTACAATACCCTTTTCAATGGATACTGGTTCTTTTTCTTCACTTGGTATAATATCTACTCCTTCATTGAAAGAGGTTCTTCCATCTAGATATACGGTTTCGCCAAAAGGATTGTATATACTTCCTTGAATTGGTGGTTGATGCTTTGGATTATTTTTTATCTTGAATACGGATAGAGCATCCTGAGATAACTTGGTTAATTTTTTGCCATACCCTAGAATCTTGCTACCATCTTCTTTGAAGCTAAACTCATAGTTTATACTATTATCTATTATTTGAATTACATTGGACGAAATACTATTGTTCAATAGCTTTAACATAAATATTAACAATAGGATTATTACAACACAGATTATTTGTTTAATCTTTAGGCTATAATGAAGCCTATTTCTTAAAAACATTAATATACCATTGTGTCTTCTAGTATATCTTCTTCTATTCATAAAATCACCCACCTTAATCTACTATTAGGATATTTAGATAAGGCGGGTTTTATTCCATATTAATGGGAATTTATTATTAGTTTTAAATTTTCATTCTCCAGCGTAAAATCTTTTTCTAAAATTTTAGGTATAATTACTTCTTCTTTTTTATCGATAAATATTCCTTCTACATTTTCCAATTGGTTCAATAGTTGTATACCATCTTCTATGCCCAAAACAAATAATGCAGTAGATAGGGCATCTCCGTCTATGGATTTATCCGATATTATACTTATACCAGCAACCTCGTTTTCCGAAGGATATCCTGTTTTTGAATCTATTATATGATGATATTTTTTCCCTTTATATTTAAAATATCTTTCATAATCCCCGGAAGTTACTATGGATTTATCTTTAACGTTTAATATCCCTAGATAGTTTCCAGTTATATCGAAGGGGTCCTGTATGCCTATTCTCCAAGATTCATCATTTGCTTTGTTGCCTAGGGCATATACATTTCCTCCTAAATCTATAATAGCACTATTGATTCCATGTTCTTTAAAAATTCTTTTAACTTCATCAGCAGCATAGCCCTTGGCAATACCACCTAGATCCAATTTCATACCTTTTCTATTTAGGTAGATCTTATTGTCTTCCATTATTTCTAAATCGTTATAATCCACCAATTCCAACTTTTCTTTAATCTCTTCTTCAGTTGGTATGGAGTCTCTTTCCTTTTCATCTATGCCTGTTATGTTCCACAGGTCCACTAGGGGGCCAATGGTTGGTTCATAGGCTCCATGGCTTATTTCAGCAAAATGTTTTGCTTGTTCTATTACATGATAGACATCGTCATGAACCTTTACAGGTTTTATGCCCGCATTATCGTTTATTTGTCTTACATCACTGGACTCAATATGGGAGCTCATCCTGCTTTCTATCTCTTTTAATCTATCAATAGCTTCATCTAATGCTTTTTTATCCTGTTTGTCATATATTTTTAGATTTATAACCGTGTCCATAAGAAACTCGGTCTTGCTGAGCGGTTCCTTGTTATTATTACTTTCACATCCAGAAATAAAAATTGATAAAATAATAATTGCTAAAACAAAGGCAAATAATTTTCTAGATCTCATATGAATTTTCCCTTCTAAATATATTTAGAAAAACCCTAACATTATGTTAGGGTTTAATTTCTATTTTGCACCTTCTAATGCTTTTTCAACCAATTCAACCATGGTAGTTCTGGTATTTGTGGCTCCTGTAATTCCATCTAAGTCAAGGTTTTCTGTACCATTGTTATCTATTATTTGTTTTTGGGCTCCCTTTACTACATCAAAGGAATCTAGGTATGCATAATTTTCCACAGATTTTTTGTCTCCTGCCTTAACCTCTACTGGCTCTGTTTTAGGTTGGTCATCAGTGCCCATAACTGGTTTGTTGTCATCATCAAATACTACCTTACTGCTTTCTGTATCCTCTACAGCTACCTCAGCGTAATCTATACCAACGATTTGACCATCTCTAACCACTACTTTTACTTCTGCTAACCAGCCGTGGCTTGCTTCGTCTGCCTCTGCTGTATATTCGCCATCTGTATATACTGGTTCATAGGTTTCACCTTTGGAAGCCTTCTCCAATAGTTGGTTTACTACTTCCTTAAATCCTTCCTTGGTATGTGTAGCACCTGATACAGCATCGAAGTCTATTTCATCCAGATCCTTCTTGTCGTTAAACTGATCATTAAGGTTTTTAATTACTTCTAAACCCTCTGGATAGTTATAGTTGTCTTCGCTTTTTTCTTCTCCTTCAGTTGCAAGGATTTCTGCATAATTGAATGATGCAATTTCTCCATCCTTTACTTCCATTTGAGCCATTGGATAATTTCCATGATCACTAACTGGCATCTTTACTAAGTAATGTCCATCTTGTAATTCTCCTACTTCAACTTCGGCAGTTCCATCAGTTGAAGTATCAGCATCCTCGTTACCACAACCTGTGAAAATTACTCCAATTAGTGCAACTACTAATACCAATAACCCTAATCTTTTAATCATTTGTATCCCTCCACAATTTGTTTTGATTAGATGGTAATATGAAAACCCTACTTCATTATATATAAGATTTATGAAGAATACAATAATTGTTTAGTTATTAACATATTTTACCTAATATCCTTTAATTCTTGTTATCCTTAATCTTTATTATCGGGATATTAGCTACTAAAGCGGATATTGGCATATTATCAGCCTCTCTTCTCATCCTTGTAAGCTTTATATCTAATTCGTTTTCATCTATTTCTGCATATTCTTTAATTACCCTGATAATATCCCCTTCAACCATTTCTAGAAACTTTGGTGACATGTGGGATCTATCATGAACTAAAACCAACTTTAATCTTTCTTTAGCCGTATTTTTACTATTTTTATTATCTCTACTAAAAATTCTGAACAAATCCAAAGCCATCCCCCCTTACCTACTAAACAATAGTTTGATTAGCTTGCTAAACTTCCCTTCATCATCGTGTAAATCAAGCAATTCCACTTCTTCACCGGTAATTCTCTTGCAAATATTTTTATAAGCCTTTGCTGA
>JAAYRD010000092.1 GCA_012518955.1 Tissierellia bacterium
AAGAACCAGATTTTACAGGGAAAGAAGAATTTAACTATTTTCTTGGAGTGTTATTTCCTCATGATCAGTTATATGTAATGGATTATAATAGGGTTGTAAAAGACTTAAATGGACATAGTTCTACTGAGTTTGTAGAAAAGATTAGGGAAAACTTTATAGTAGAGGAAGTTGAAGAGAGAGGTCCCTATAGACCAGATAAGAAACATTCCTTTGGAATGTACCTAGACAATAAATGGTACAAGTTAACGGCTAGAGAAAATAGCTTTGACTTAGATGATCCGGTAGGAAGTCTAGATGCTTCTATATTACAGGATAATGTTCTACAGCCTATATTGGGGATTGAAGATCCTAGAACCAATAAAAGGATAGATTTTATTGGAGGAATAAGAGGGTTAGAGGAATTAGAGAAAAGGGTAGATGAAGGAATGGCAGTTGCCTTTTCACTTTATCCTACTGCAATAGATGATTTGATGAAAATAGCTGATGAAGGAAAAACAATGCCTCCGAAGTCAACTTGGTTTGAGCCGAAGCTTAGGAGTGGATTATTTATACACGATTTAGAATAAAAAGAAAACAACCTAGGGCTAATAGGTTGCTAATTTAGCCTCTAGGTTGTTTTTATCTATATTATTTCTTAATTTTGTAATTTCGTTCACCAGCAAATTTAAAAACAATCCTACATCGGTAACTATACCTATAGCTTGACTGCTTCCTCTATCGCTTAACTTGGTTACGACGGCAGAGTTAATATCGACGCATATCATTTTGGTCTTTGCTGGAAGCATATTTCCACTTGCAATTCCATGAAGCATAGTTCCGAGGACTAGCACTATATCTGCATTTTGCAGATGTTTATTATAGGCTTCTTGGGCTTCTATTATATTGTTTATTGTATCTGGTAGAGGGCCATCATCCCTTAGACTTCCTGCCAGAACGAATGGAACATTATTTTTTACGCACTGGTACATTATTCCAGAGTTAAGTGCTTTTGCATCTACAGTCTTCTTTATAGAGCCATACTTCATAACTTGATTTATAGCCCTCATATGATTTCTATAGCCATTATGGGTTACCTTTCCTGATTTTGCACATACTCCCAAGGAAGTTCCATATAAGTTTTTTTCTATATCATGGACTGCTAGAGCATTTCCCGTGAGTAGGCTAGCTATATAGTTTTGATTGATTAATTGTGACAGATAATGGTCTCCACCTGTATGAACAACAACAGGACCAGCAACTAAGGTTAGTTTTTTATCGTTATAAAATAGATCATAGGCTAAATCCTTTATAAGCATATCATTTCTTCTTTCAGAAGATACATAGTTATTCATAAAATTGAAGGAGTCATCTTTATTATCGATACTCTTATCCTTTATTATTTTAACTCCTGTATCACCACATACAACCATATCACCTTTTTTAATATCTCTTAACTTCCTACATGAAGCAATTTCTCCTTCTATTACTATAATAGCATCCATACGTTGATTTTTAACTTCTATCCATTTGTTTTTATGGAAAACTTTGGTTATGTGGTTAGTAGTTGAATAGAAGTCATCTGGAACATGTTTATCCATTGGTGCCTCTTTTAATACTATATTTTCATCTATATGTTTAAAATTTTCTAATTTCAATTCAAATCCTCCTCTCCCTTATAAAATAAAAAACCCTTCATCCCACTCTGGGACGAAGGTAATTCGCGGTACCACCCTAATTGATTAAATGAAGTAAAGTTCAATTAATCCTCTTAAAGCCAATAACGTTGGCAAAACGGACAAATTTATCATTTGCAGCTAGGAGGGTGGGTTCAAAAGAAATAATCTTAGAAGACCTTTCAGTCGATGAGTCTTCCTTCCTTTTAGAATCTTTCTATTTACTAGTCCTCTTTATAGCGCCTGATATTTTATTATTACTATTTATTATATATACTATGGATTGGATTGTCAAACATACTAGAAATTATTTATTGTTATCTTTTTTAAAAGTAAAAGAGTTGACTGTACTTATTTTTTTGCTTAAATGCTGGTATAATAATTTGAAAGGAGTGAAGCATATGGCAAGAAAAAAGAAGGTTGTTGAAATCGAAATAAAAGATACTATCTTTCCAAATAAATCAATAGCTAAATATGAAGACAAGACCATAATATTTAAAGGAGGAATAAAAGGACAAAGGGTGAGGGTACGTTTAGGTAGAAGAAAGAGAGACTATATAGAAGGAAAATTGTTGGATGTATTAGAAAGATCCCCTTTGGAAAAGAATATATCTTGTTCCCATATTGAAGATTGTGGGGGATGTACCTATCAGACCTTATTATATGAAGATGAGTTAAATTTAAAAGAAGAACAAGTCCTAGCTTTGTTTGATAAGGAAAATATAAAGGGTTTTGATTTTTTAGGTATAGAACCGAGTCCAAGAGTAGAAGGTTATAGGAATAAGATGGAATACACATTTGGTGATGAGGAGAAGGGGGGACCATTAGTATTAGGTCTACATAGGAGGGGCAAATTTTATGAGATTGTAGATACCGATGGATGTAATATTGTAGACAAGGACTTTACTCTAATAAGGCAAAGGGTGATGAAATATTTTAGGGAATTAAACATACCCCATTACAACAAGAGATCTCATGAGGGAATTTTAAGACATTTGGTTGTTAGAAAAGCTTTATCTACGGGAGAAATATTGATAAATTTAGTTACTACTAGTCAAGGCAAAGTAGATATGGCTAATTTCTCTAAAAATTTAGCGGAACTTGAAGGTTTAGACGGTATAATTGTAGGCATACTTCATACTATAAATGATGGTTTGGCCGATACAGTCAAGGCGGATAAGCTTTATCTTCTATATGGAAGAGACTATATTGTTGAAGAAATTCTTGGGTTAAAATTTAAAATATCACCGTTTTCCTTTTTTCAAACCAATACCTTTGGAGCGGAGAAATTATATTCTATTGTAAGAGATTTTGTGGGAGATGAGAAAAATAATATAATATATGATCTATACTCTGGAACTGGAACCATAGCCCAAATATTGTCACCAGTTTGTGAAAAAGTAGTAGGTATAGAGATTGTAGAAGAAGCAGTGGAAATGGCTCGTGAAAATGCTAAATTAAATAATTTGAACAATGTAGAGTTTATAGCAGGGGATGTTTTTAAGGAAGTTGATAATTTAAAAGAAAAACCAGATCTAATAATAATAGACCCTCCAAGGGATGGAATACATCCAAAGGCTATAAATAAGATAATAGATTTCAATCC
>JAAYRD010000093.1 GCA_012518955.1 Tissierellia bacterium
AAAGAGCTAGATCATGATCTTAATATTGCCAGCATATTCACCTATGAAGCTAACCCAGATTTAAGTGAAGGTAAAGTTCATGGTAGGGACGCATTGGAAAAGATGATAGAAGACTATAATAAGATGTTTAATACCAATTTTTCTACAGACAATTATGAATCCTACAGAGCCGATGTAGACAAAAAAGTTAGAGAGTCAAAAATAGATATACTTTTGGTAGTAAATATGTTTTTAACAGGATTTGACTCTAAGAAGTTAAACACACTTTATGTAGACAAAAATCTTAAGTATCATAATTTGCTACAAGCCTATTCTAGGACCAATAGATTGGATACGGATAAAAAGCCTTATGGGAATATAGTATGCTTTAGAAATCTAAAGGAAGCAACAGATAAGTCCTTAAAATTATTTTCAAAAACTGATGATATAGATTTAGTTTTAGCAAAATCCTTCGATGAATATTTAGAGCTATTTAGAGAACAGGTAAATGTTTTACTAGGAATAGCCCCAGAGCCTGAAGATGTAGATTATTTAAAAAGCGAGAAAAAACAGAAGGAATTTATCATAACCTTTAGGGATTTAACCAAAACATTGATTAGTTTAGAGAATTTTGATGAATTTGAATTTACAGAAGAAGTCATGGGGCTAGATGCTCAAAGTTACCAAGACTATCGAAGCAAGTATCTTTTAATAAAGGAAAATCATGAAAAAACAAGGCGTGAAAAGGCGTCTATTTTAGATGATATTGATTTTGCTATAGAAATAATGCATAGGGATAAAATAAATGTAGACTATATTATGAATCTTATAAAAGAAATAGATTTAGAGGATCAGGAGAAAAGACGAGAAGATATAAAATATATATTAAAAGAGTTGGACAGAGCAGATAATGAAAAATTAAGGAATAAAGTAGAACTTATAAAGGAGTTCTTGGAGAAAGTGGTACCAAACCTTAGTAATGAAGATTCAATAGATGATAAGTTCACACAATTTGAGCAGGAAAGAAAAGAGTGGAAAATAAAGGAAGTAGCAAAGGAATACAAAGTGCCTAAAGAAAAAATGAACGGTTTAATACAGGAATATGAATTTAGTGGAGTCATAGATAAAGAAGAAATAACCAATACTCTAACGGAAGCAAAGTATTCTTTTCTAGAAAACTATGAGAAGTCTCAAGAACTGGAAACATTTATAAGGGAAGTAGCAGAAGAATATGCATAGGAGTGAAACTATGAGATTGGAAGAGGTAGCGAGTATTAGTCAAGGTATACCCCTTAATAGAATAAGGATAAAAAAGAATATGGACACTAGAAAAGAAGATGTATATTCCTTTGAAAAGGAATCTCAAATTTTGGTTCCATTAAATATAGAAGAAGCAGAACAACATATACCTTTAGCGGAGGAGGACATGATACTTTTAAACCTAACATCCTATAGGGCTAAAAAGATATTAAAAGAAGATATAGGTAAAATAGTTCCGTCTAACTATATAATTATAGAAATAAGAAATAAAAATATAGTAAATCCAGATTATCTAGAATGGTATATGGACAAAAGTCAAAATTTTGCTAGAGAACTTCACAAGATAAAGCAAGGAAGCACAATCCTAAGCATACCAATAAATGAATTTAGAAAAATCAAGCTAAGACTTCCAGATATTCAATTTCAAAGGAAGGTAGGAAAAATAAATGAATTGAATAGGAAAAGGGAAGAATTATATAAGGAAAAAAAAGAATTAATAGAAAAATTATTAATAACAATGGATGAGGGGGAGCATTGATGACCAAGAATAATAGTCAACAACAGGCAGAATTACACAAACAACTTTGGAATATGGCCAATGATTTAAGAGGACAGATGGATGCCAATGAGTTTAAAAACTATATATTAGGTATAATTTTTTATAGATATCTTTCAGAAAAGGTGGAAGAAAGAGCAGATACCATATTGAAAAATGATGATATGACCTATAAGGAAGCTTGGGAAATTGAAGCTATAAGGGAGCCTTTGACAAAATCATTAATAGAACAGAGGGGATATACTATAAAACCAGAATACCTATTCTCAACCATGATAGAGGAGATAGAAAAAGGCGAATCGGGAAATTTTGATGTGGAGCTTTTAATAGAAGCCATAAACAATCTGACGGAATCCACCCTAGGACAAGACTCCCAAGAAACCTTTGAAAACCTATTTGATGATATGGACCTTTCATCTACTAAATTAGGTAGAACGGTGAAGGACAGGTCTAAGCTAATGGCTAAGATATTGGTAAATGTAAGCAAAATTCCTTTTGTTCAAGATGATGTAGAAATAGATATATTAGGGGATGCCTATGAATATCTAATAGGAAAATTTGCAGCTTCAGCAGGAAAAAAAGCCGGCGAGTTCTATACACCACAGGAAGTAAGTACCATATTAGCTAGAATAGTAACCCTAGGAAAAGAAGAGATAAAGGATGTATATGACCCAACCTGTGGTTCAGGTTCACTATTATTAAGGGTAAATAGGGAGGCGAAAGTAGGTAAATTCTACGGGCAAGAGCTAAATTCCACCACCTATAACTTGGCTCGAATGAATATGTTACTCCATGAAGTCCACTATTCTAGATTCGATTTTAAAAATGATGATACCATAGAGGATCCTCAACATATGGGTATGGAATTTGAAGCCGTAGTCGCTAATCCACCCTATAGCTCCAAATGGAGTTCGGACAAAAGATTTGAACAGGATGAAAGATTTTCTGGCTATGGAAAATTGGTGCCAAAATCTAGAGCTGATTATGTATTTGTCCAGCATATGATTCATCATCTAGGGGATAACGGAACCATGGCAGTAGTACTACCCCATGGAGTATTATTTAGAGGTGGCGCAGAAGAGGATGTTAGAAAGCATTTAATAAAGGATAAAAATTATTTAGATGCAGTAATAGGATTGCCGGAGAATCTATTCTATGGAACTGGAATACCCACAACCATATTGGTATATAAAAAATGCAGAAAAGAAGATGATAGCGTACTATTCATAGATGCATCAAAAGGATTTGAGAAGGTTAGAAATCAAAATATCCTAAGAAAAGAGGATATAGATAAAATAGTAGAAACCTACGCCAATAGGAAGGAGATAGAAAAATACTCCCACAATGCCACATTGGAAGAAATAGCTGAGAATGATTATAATCTAAATATCCCCAGATACGTAGACACCTTCGAACCAGAACCTCCAGTAGATATAAATGCGGTAAAAACAAGACTTAAAGAAATAGACCAAGAACTAGAAGAAGTAGACGCAGAAATAGATAAATATCTAGAAGAACTAGGCATATAGGAGGGAAGTAGAAAGTGGAAAGTAGAAAGTGGAAGGGAAAGAAAAGAGTACCAGAATTGAGATTCCCGGAATTTGAAGGGGAGTGGGAAGAGAGGAAGTTGGGGGAGACTATTAAAATTTACAGTGGAAATAGTCCATCTAAAGTTAAATTTGTTGATGAAGGTTTAATGTATTTAAAAGTAGACGATCTAAACTATACAGCTAAAAATATAACTACATCAAACTTATATATTACTCCAGAGGATATAGAATTTTTGCCGAGTAATAATATTATTTTTCCTAAAAGAGGTGCTGCGATATTAACCAATAAAATAAGAATCAATAAATTGCCTTGTTATTTTGATACTAATTTAATGGGAGTAGAAATAAGTCAAGAGGATATTGATTTAGAATATTTATATAATCTATTGATGCTAAAAAAATTGTATAGAATCGCTGATACATCTACTATTCCGCAATTAAATAATAAACATTTGAACGAATTAAAATTATTATTTCCTTCCCTCTCAGAACAACAAAAAATAGGCGACTTTTTCTACAAAATAGACAAAAAACTAGAACTACAACAACAACGAATAGAAGCCCTAAAAGAATATAAAAAAGGCATGATGCAGAAGATATTCAGCCAGGAAATAAGATTTAAAGATGATAATGGGAAGGACTATCCTGAGTGGCGACAACTTTTAGTAGAGAAAGTTTTAAAATCTAGGGGTGTAAAACAATATCAAATATTAAATAATGAAATATTGGACAAAGGTAAGTATCCAGTTGTTACCCAATCTAAAAAAATAATAGAAGGTTATTTTAATGACTCTACTAAAGTTTATAGTGAAACCCCAGTAATTGTATTTGGCGATCATACAACTATATTAAAATATATAGAATTTAATTTTATAGTGGGAGGGGATGGGGTCAAGGTTTTATATGCTAATGATAGATATAATTTGAAATATATCTATTATATATTATCATATAAAAATGTAAGACAGGAGGGTTATAAAAGGCATTATACAATGTTAAAGGAATTAAGGATAACAGTCCCCTCCCTACCAGAACAAACCAAAATAGCCAATTTCCTATCCTCTCTAGACAAAAAAATAGAACTAGAAGAGGAAAAACTGGAAAACTTCAAACAATTTAAAAAAGGCCTGATGCAGAAGATGTTTATATAATATAGTCTTTATTTGACAGAGGAAGATAATGAGGAAAAAGAATCTAAAGTAGAATCTGTTAATATAGTAGGAGAGATATATAAAATAGAAGGCAAGAATTGGACTGAAGAATTTAAGTTAATAGATAGGGATAAGGATGAGCATATAGTAATTAGTAATTCCGATGTTTCGGAGAAATTTATGGAAGATGGCCTTGTCTATAGAATAATAGGTGATAAAGAGGACGAAAAAATAACATTAAATGATTATGAGGTATTGGCAGATGATTGGGAAGCTTATGAAGAGAAGAAAGCTAAGGAAGAAGAAAAACAGCAAATAAATAATACTATAGAAGATAGGGTAGCAGGGAAATACGAGGATACTGATATACAGAAGGTTGAAATAAACGATAATTTGGGAACGGATGAGGAAGGAGATTATATAGTTCTGGTTCATCTAAAATGGAATAGAAAAAACAAACCTAAAACAACAAAGGATATGTTAGAAATGTATAGTGATGATTTAGCTGCAACATTAGCAGAAGAAGAAAACATAACTGAAATAACTGTTTTTTGGGAAGTACCTTATCATTTAGAAGGGGATAATATAGCTAAAATGAATTATACGAGAAGTGGAGAAAAAATGGCTATAGGAGAAAGATGGTATGATCCAATTATAAGGTAAATAATGATTTAAAATATATAAGGTTTTATGAAAGTGAAAACATTATTTGATCATTGGTAGAAAAAGAGTTTTTTATTTCTATACTTTGTATAAGAATAAGTAGTTAAATAAGGCATTGGGGGAGGCGTTTACTATGAAGGAGAAGACAATGAAAAAATCCTGTTGAGTAATGGATAAAAAATCTACTAATAGAGTAGAAAAAAATAGTTTATGTCCGGTATGCAATGCTAAAGGTATTGAGGTTAAAAATATTACTGTAAAAAGTCTAGTTGTTGATGAGATTGCTAATGAAATAAATGATGATAATTATTTCATATGCATGAATGAAGATTGTAATACTGTCTACTTTAATCTAGATGGGTCAATTATATATGATAAAGATCAAGTTAAGTTTCCTATATGGTTTAAAAAGGGAGCTAATCCTAAATATATATGCTATTGCAATCAAGTAACAGAACAACAAATTATTGATGCTGTTTTAAAAGATGATGGAAAGAATATGAAGGATATTATAAAAATTACAGGTGCAATGAAAAATGCTAAATGTGAAGAAAAAAATCCATTAGGGGAATGCTGCAGTCCTAATATACAAGAAATTATTAATAAAGGTTTGATTATTAAAGGGAATTAAATATATATTCTTTATATTAAAAGTAATTAAGATTATTCTCCATAATATAGGTGAATGTAAAGGCGTAAGGTAATATGAAGAAATGGATTTTTGGGTTGAGTTTGATATTTATTTTACTGGCTGGTTGTTCTATACCGATGAATATGAACTCTGCTGTTAAAGAGCCAAATTTTAGTGGGATTGTGGAGGAAGCACATAAAAAATCAATTCTTATTAGGGTAAACAAGGATGAGCTAACAAGTAGTGATTTGGTAAAGGAGTGGAAAATTTATGAAAATTACTTGGGTAACATTATCTGTTAAAGATATGGAGGAATCATTGAGATTTTATCAGGAAATTGTAGGGTTAAATATAGTTAATAGGTTTCCAGCTGGTCCAGGAGTGGAAATAGTATTTTTGGGTGATGGAGAAACTAAGGTTGAACTTAAGTGGTCCCTTTCAGCCTAATCCTGATACAAGGTTCTTCTTTGTTCAAGATCCCAATGGACTAAAGATTCAATTTGTAGAACAAAAATAAATTAATTAAAAAAATTATAATAAGAGAAATAGAAGTCAAAGCTACAATTTTCTTTCCCTTGGAGATTTTAGCTTGTTTTATTTTTAAATGAATCGATAAGATATAGTTTGACCCTATGATATAATTATGAATCTTTCAAGGAGTTTTATAGGATATAGTTATATTACAAAAATATAGGTTTAAAACTTGGGCAATATGTTCATTCCATGTATAATAGATATAATAAATCTATTTAAAAGGAGCCTTGCTATGTTTCAGTTAATAGAACAAATTAAAACGGAATTATTGGTCATAATAGTAGCCGCCATGCCCATATCTGAACTAAGGGGGGCTATACCCTTGGGAATATCTTTGGGGCTTAGCCCTATACATAGTACCATTATTAGCATCTTAGGTAATATGGCTATTGTACCTATTTTATTAAAGATTTTAGAACCAGTTATGAACTATTTTGAAAAAACCATTCTCTTCTCTAAAACCATAGGCTGGCTAAAGAGAAGAACCTTAAATAGGACTAGATCCACAATAAAAAAATATAGCTTATTAGGTCTATTCATACTAGTAGCCATTCCCATACCAACTACTGGAGCATGGACTGGCTGTATAGCTTCTTCACTATTGAAGATAAACTATAAGGATGCTCTAATAGTAATATCCCTAGGGGTATTGACAGCAGGGATAATAGTATCTACCATAAGCTATCAAGTGTTTTTCTAAACATCCTATTATAGCTATATTGGTTTTTTTATTTATTGGATGTTTTAAGAGTGGGGGAGAAGTGGTAAAGGGTGTAGATGATGAAACTTTTGTAGTAATAGATATGTTGGGTAGGAATGTGGAAATTCCTAAAAAAATTATAAACGTAGAGGTGGAGCAGATAGTACAGGACTAGAGAGGATTCGGGAAGATAAGGATAGGAGAATAAAAACTATTTGAAAATATAATTATCTGAAAAGGTGTGGTGAACAGCACCCTTTTGGATAGTTGTTTTTTGAGGTTAGAGTATTAGTTTGTTATGAGATAATACATTTGTGACAAAAAAGTATAAAAAAAGAAAGGCCTCTGATATAATGTTGTTTACCACAACAAACAAAAATCGGAGGGATCCTTTCTTATGAAAACAATTATAACAGAAG
>JAAYRD010000010.1 GCA_012518955.1 Tissierellia bacterium
AATGAGAAAGAACAATCTATATCCTTATCTAAGGATTTTCTTGGGGGAATAGCATGATGACATTAGATGAAAAACTAAAAAAAATTGAGGAAGTAATAGGTGCTGAAAATTTTAGAAAAAACAAAGGGCTAAGCAATGAGGTAGGATATTATATTTTTGACTATCCAGCGGAAGAGGAGCTAAAGGTAAGAAATTTTCTAGAAAAACTAGAGAAAAAAAACCAATCTAAACCTCAAGGGTATGGATTAAAAATATATGATTTTTATGATATTATGATTGATTTGATAGAGAAAGAAGGATTAATAGAAGCTTGTATAGAGATGGAAAAGATTGATGGCATGGACTATCTAGTAAGTGCCGTCTATGATCTACTTAAAATGGATAGTGATGCCAATTATTTCAATACCTATATTGAGGAAAATACTCCAGATAATTCAGTTGTATTCATTACAGGGGTAGGGAAAATCTTTCCTTTTGTAAGATCCCATGGGATATTGAATAAACTTCATCTAGTATTTGATAAGGCTCCAGTAGTGCTTTTTTATCCAGGTAAATATGATGGGCAAACCCTAATGCTGTTTTCAGAGTTTAAAGATGAAAACTATTATAGGGCTTTTCCACTTATAAGGTAGGGGGGATATATAATGAAAGTAAAAGATATGTTTATGAAACCAATAAATAGAGATATACAGGGTGTTATTAAAGTGGGGCAGGATGATGAAGAAAATATTAAACAGGAATTAGAAGAATATGTAGTAACTAGAGAACTACAAAAGCATTTTAGAGATTTTTTTAGCAATTATAAGAAGGGAATAATAGGAAGTACGGACAAGATGGGAGTTTGGATATCTGGTTTTTTCGGCAGTGGTAAGTCTCATTTTCTAAAGATATTATCATATCTACTAGAAAACAAAGAAGTCGAAGGTAAAAAAGCACTAGACTATTTCCTAGAAGATGAAAAAATCAAAGATAAAAAGGTAATAGAAGATATGAAACTAGCTTGCAATACTCCTACAGATGCAATTTTATTCAATATAGACTCTAAAAGCAAATCCTCTGGAACTAAAGGGAAAGATACTATATTAAATGTATTTTTAAGGGTTTTTAATGAAATGCAAGAATTTAGCACGGACCCTCATTTGGCGGATTTAGAAAGGCAGCTAACAGAGGAGGGATTATATGAAGAATTTAAAGTCAGGTATGAAAAAATACATAATTTAAATTGGCTAGAAAATCGCCATAAGTTTAAATTCCATAAGGACAAGGTAGTAAAAACACTAGTAGATATAAACTTTATGAGCGAAGAATCGGCCAGAGATTGGAGTAGGATAACCACTATACCATATGAAATAGATATAGAAGGCTTTGCACATTTAGTCAAAGAATATTTAGATAACAAAGGTGAAAATCACCGCATAGTATTTTTAGTAGATGAAATGGGCCAATATATTGGAGATAATACGGATTTAATGCTTAATTTGCAGACCATAACAGAAGAACTAGGCATAGCCTGTGGTGGTAGGGC